>CAIKZE010000047.1 GCA_903831825.1 uncultured Lentisphaeria bacterium
CATGGAAACTTTGGTACGAATAAAATATTCCCATCGTTACGGACAGTTATATACAGAAACAAATCCGATTCAGCGGAAAATTATGGACGTATTCGGAGTCGTCATTCCGACATAGTTACATATTTTCGGGAATTCAGGTATAAAGCAATCAAAAAGCAATAAACCTTGATTTTCAAGACCTGACCATATTTTTAAAACATGCTCAAAAATCATAATTACTGCTCAATAAACTTATTGCTTTATGATTGCTTTTTGAATTAAAAATACCTCAAAAACAGGGTTTTAGCAGGATAGAAAGAAAAACATAATTCATGCGTAAATAATTACAAATAATGGATTTAAATGGTGGGCGTAACAGGACTTGAACCTGTGACCTCTACGATGTCAACGTAGCGCTCTAGCCAACTGAGCTATACGCCCTTGATGGGCACAAGGCTTAAAATTTATACCATATCCGGCAAAAGTCAACTTTCGATTCCGGAAAAATCCAAAATAAATGTCAAGCAGCGCTGATTTCAGCCCGCTTGACTTTTAAATTCCATCATGTATTATAACTGGTAGGTACCAGTTATAAGTGATGTAATATGAAATCTATTGAAATACAAAATACTGACTTAAATAAAGAACCGCTGCATGTGCAGATCAAGCAGATTATCAGGACGTTTGTCAACGACAATCATCCTGAATTTCTGCCGTCTGAACGTATTTTTCAGCAGAAATTGAATGTTTCCAGGACGACAGTGCGCAAAGCGCTCAGCGAACTGGAGCAGGAACGCCGCATCATGGCGGTGCACGGCAAAGGCTACCGGGTGCTTTACCGGAAAGCCGATGACCAGTTGAAAGGCTGCATCGGAGTTGCCGTCAATACCGGCATGTCGGAATATGAAAGCGAAGTATTCAATCGCGTTATTGATCATATCTATAAATCCGGCTTCAGCCCGATTGTTACAGTAATTAATCCTCAATATGAACTGGTGGCGGAAAAACTCGCGGTGCTGATGTCCAGCGTTGACGGCATCATCCTGTCTTCAAGCTTTCTTGCACAGCGGGCGGTTGCCACCGCGTTGAAAAGTTTTCTCAACCGGCTGGTGGCGGTCCCTTACCGGTTGAAAGACGATATCGAAATTCCCGCGGTTTATGCCGAAATGGAAAAAAGTTATGAGAAACTGGCCGGACATCTGCTGCGCCGCGGACATCGCCAGATCGCCGTGATGATTAATTTCAATGACAAAAGCAGGATTAGCGGAATCGAAAACGCGTTTCGTAAATCACACCTAAAACCGGATCGCGAGCTTTATCTCGACACTCACGGGCGCCGGCATTGCGGATATGAGAATTTCGGCGAACTGCTGGCAAAGAAAAAGCCGTTTACCGCGGTAATCTGCCAGAACGACCCATGTGCGCTCGGAGTCATGGAACGCTGTTTCAAAGAAGGAATTTCAGTCCCGGACAAGGTCAGCATTGCCGGTTTCGACAATGTGGAAAAATCCGAACTGTATCCGGTGCCGCTGACGACTGCCGGAATCGACCTGACGAAGATGGCGCGCAGCGCGCTGGAACTATTGCTTGAAGGCATCCGGACCGGCAAACCCGCCCGGCCGGTAGCGATTGACTCCAGATTAATTATCCGGGATTCAGTGGCAAAAATAAAATCATAAAGTTTAAACCCATATGGAGATGAAAAATGCTGTTCAAAACTAAACTGATAAGTTCACTGGAAAAAGTGTTCTGCGACGAGGAACTGAAATCCTCCGAATTTAAATGTGCTTCCGCCCTGCGCGGCGAAGTATTTACTTTTCAGATCGCCTACTGGTGCGATACCCTCCGCAAGAATATTAAGTTTGAGCTGGAATCTGAACTCGAAAAACTGATTTCGATCAGGACAGTCGGTTATGTTCCATGCGATTACGTCGGCATCGTTTTCGACGACAATGTTCTGCGCAAAACCGCCGGACTGTATCCGGACCCGCTGTATCCGGCGAAAGACGTTATCAACGCGCTGCCGTTCCAATGGCGCGCCTTATGGCTTACCGTCCGGATACCGGAAGAATGCCAAGCCGGAAAATATGATATTGCCGTCCGTTTCCTGAGCGACGTTCCGGACAATCCGGAATTATGTCTTGACTGCCGCGAAACTTTCTCGCTGGAAGTCCTGCCGGTGACATTGCCGAAGCAGAAACTGCTGCATACCGAATGGCTGCACACCGATTGTATCGCCAGTTATTATCAAACCCCGTGCTGGAGCGAAAAACACTGGGAATTGATGGGAAAATATGCCGCCAACGCCGCCGCTCACGGCATAAATTTGCTCCTCACTCCGCTCTGGACGCCGCCGCTGGATACCATGGTCGGAGGCGAACGCCCCACCAACCAACTGTTGATTATAGAAAAAAAAGGCGGCAAATACATTTTTGATTTTTCGCAATTGAAACGCTGGTTTGATATATGCCTGGCCGCCGGTATCGAATATTTTGAAATGTCCCACTTCTTTACGCAATGGGGCGCCAAATTCACCCCGAAAATCATCGTCACGGAAAACGGCGCGGAGAAGAAACTTTTCGGCTGGCATGTTGCCGCGTCCGACCCGGAATATAAAAACTTTCTTTCACAATTGATGCCGCAGTTGCTCAAACTGCTGCGTCATAGGAATCTGGCAGGCAAATGCTTTTTCCATGTTTCCGATGAGCCGACAATGGAGAATATCGGTGAATACAGCCAGGCGTCCAATCTGGTCAACAGCCTGGTCGAGGATTTCCCGGTAATTGACGCGCTGTCGAATGTGGATTTCTACAATCGCGGCATCATCAAAAATCCGATCCCCGGCAACAATCATATAGAACCGTTCGTGGAGGCCGGAGTAAAGCCGCTTTGGACTTATTATTGCTGCAGTCAGGCGGATAAAGTGCCGAACCGCTTTCTTCATTTTCCGTCTGCCAGAAACCGCATCATGGGTATGCTGATGTTCAAATATGACATCTGCGGCTTCCTGCAATGGGGCTTCAATTTCTGGTACAGCCAGTACTCGCTTGACCAGAAACTCGACCCGTTCCGCGTTACCGACGCCGGACAGGCGTTTCCAGGCGGCGATGCGTTCATGGTTTATCCCGGCAAAGACGGCCCGCTGGATTCGCTGAAATACGAAGTGTTCATGGAAGGTCTCCAGGATATGCGCGCCCTGCGTCTGCTCGAAGAAAAAATCGGCCGCGACGCAACGATAAAAATGCTGGAAGACGGTTTGGATTACCAGTTGAAAATGGACCGCTATCCCGGCACGGCCGCCTGGCTGCTGGAACGCCGCGAGAAAATCAACCGCAAGCTGGCTTCGCTGGTCTGAGGGACGCTTATCCCGCTTTCCGGATGCTTTAGTAAATCCTGATTTTCTTCATGTTTTTAATGGATTTTATCTATTGAAAATGAAGGATTAGGGATTAATTTTAAAGCATCATTTATATTTATATACGGAGAGCATATATTATGACGGCAATCGGGACTCCTTTATCAGATACGGCAGTGAAAGTATTGTTTCTTGGCGCGGGCGAACTCGGCAAGGAAGTGGTGATCGAACTCCAGCGGTTAGGGGTGGAAGTGATCGCGGTTGACCGCTACGACAACGCCCCCGGCATGCAGGTGGCGCACCGTTCTTATACGATTTCCATGCTTGACGGCAAAGCGCTCCGCGAGGTCATCGAAAAAGAAAAACCCAATTACATTGTTCCGGAAGTCGAAGCCATTGCCACCTCTACGCTGGTTGAACTGGAAAAGGAAGGCTATTGCGTCATTCCTACCGCCAAAGCGGCGTTCCTGACGATGAACCGCGAGGGCATCCGCCGCCTGGCCGCGGAAGAACTTGGCTTGAAAACATCCAAATACCGGTTCGCATCCACCAGGGAAAACTTTGACGCCGCCGTCAAGGAAATCGGCATTCCCTGCGTGGTAAAACCGATCATGAGTTCCTCCGGCCACGGCCAGAGCGTCATCAAGAAAATGGACGACATTGACAAGGCGTGGCAGTACGCCCAGGAAGGCGGCCGCGCCGGGGCCGGCAAAGTGATTGTTGAAGGATTTGTTGATTTTGATTACGAAATTACGCTG
Organism: uncultured Lentisphaeria bacterium; assembly: GCA_903831825.1. GTDB lineage: Bacteria > Verrucomicrobiota > Lentisphaeria > Victivallales > Victivallaceae > CAIPAT01. Next base: position 4,093 of record CAIKZE010000047.1, read on the forward strand.
CTGACCGTGCGCCACGCCGGCGGTACTTCCTTTCTCGCGCCGGTCGGTCATATCCAGATTGACGGCGATTACCGCGAATCCTGGCAGCCGCATCCGATGTCGCAGCAGGCGCTGGCTAATGCCCAGAATATCGCGAAGAAAGTCACCGATGCCCTCGGCGGCAAAGGCATTTTCGGGGTTGAGCTTTTCGTCAAAGGCGACGACGTGCTGTTCAGCGAAGTGTCGCCGCGTCCGCATGACACCGGCATGGTCACCATGATCTCGCAGGATCTTTCCCAGTTCGCGCTGCATGCCAGGGCGATCCTGGGGCTGCCCATTCCCAACATCCGCCTGCACGGTCCGTCAGCGTCGAAAGCCGTTGTGGTTGAAGGCAAATCCAAACACGTTAAATTCAAAAATCTCGAAAAAGTGCTGGCGGAGCCCGATACCACCATGCGGATTTTCGGCAAAGGCGAAGTCAACGGGCATCGCCGGATGGCGGTGATGCTCGCCCGCGGCGAAAGCGTCGAAGACGCCATGGCAAAAGCCAAGCGGATGCACGGCAATCTGGAGATAGAGCTTTAAAATCCAGAAGTCAGAAGTCAGCGGGGGAACTGCGGTTCCCGCAGTTTTAGGAATAAGGAACTCTCAGGAATTTTGAAAGTTTTTTTCAAAAGAAATAAAAAAGGGAGTTTTAATGGGGGTCAGATTGACCGATAAGTTATTTGACTACAAAGCAATAAAGGCGGAGACTTTTTCCTGGTCTGTCGCCAGACATGAACTTTTCGCATTCTGTGAACGCGCCTGCTTCTATCACTATTTCGGGGCGTCCGGCGGCTTCGACGGCTACTCCGAACCGGACGCTAAAAAACTATATCGGCTGAAAAAACTTATTCCCGGCAAGCTCTGGCTGGATAATATTTTCTCGCAAGCGCTGCGGGAAACCCTGACGCAATCCGGCAGAGCGAAAACCCCGGAGGAGATGACCGGAGAATTTTCACGCCGCCTCATCCGTGCATTTCATCTTGGCCGCAGAACCGTTGAAGCTAAAGAGTGGCAGAACGATCCCGGCAAACTGAATCTGCTGGAACTTTATTATCACGAAGTCTCCGTCGACAAATATTTTGCCGCCTTGTGGACTGCGCTGGAATCGCGTTTTAAAAAGTTTTCCGCTTCAAATCTTCCGGCGATACTGCATCGAGTGGATAATCTTGACTGGAAAATGATTCCGCTTCCGGCCGCTTTCGCCATCGGCAAACTGCAACTGTGGCTGGCGCCGGATTTAATCTGGCGGGACGGCGACTGCATTTCGATTTTAGACTTGAGCGGCGGCGGACAGAGTGAAGAGAAGCGCAATATTTACGCGGCGCTGAATGTGATTTTCGCTGAAGAGAAATTTAAAATATCCCCGGAAAAAGTTATTTCCCTGTTTTTCAATGACGCCTCCGGGCAAATTGAACTGCACGGCCTGGAGAACTTGAACATCAGCCGCGTAATAGAGGATATTTCCGCAAGCGCCGCGAAAATGCTGGAAAAAATATCCCCGGACGGCACAGTTCAGGGAATAAATTTTGCCGGTTCGGAACAGAACTGCGCCAGATGCCGTTTCCGGGAATTCTGCGGCAGCAACAGCCAATGAATTAACCACAGAGGCACAGAGAAATCCTTTTTTAGGGTGAAATCTCAATACATCCCGTTTGGGTCTCTGTTGGTTATAAGTTTTATCTCATCACAAATCTTCAACGGAATCAACTTCCTGCCCGAATACGCGCTCGACCAGCAGATAAATCAGGTCATTCATCCGGACTTTTTCCGGCACGGAAACCGATACATTACTGCCTTTTTGAGCAAAATCAACACTTTGTCCGTCAAGCCGGATTGCGTCGGCGGTAAAATTCACCGCGCCGGTGGTTTTGCCGGTAATCAGCAGTTTCTGCCCGGCATGCAGATCGCCCGCTTCCAGGCTGAGTTCCGCCACGCCGATTTTACTGAAATATTTATTGACCCGGCCCAGATGCACTTTCTCCGTTTTCGCCCGGCTGCCGCCGTCGTCGCACCACTCGCCAAGTTTTTCACCCAGATAATAACCGCCGTGCCAGAATCCCCGGTTGAACACCGATTCCAGTTCTTCCAGCCAGCGTTTGATTTTATCGTCGGTGTAACTGTTGTCCGCCCAGGCATCAGCGGCCTCGCGGTAACATTTCGTCACCGTGTAAACATAATCGGCGGAACGCCCCCTGCCCTCCAGTTTGAGAATCGAAACCCCGCTGTTCAGTATCTGATCGAGAAACTTGATCGTGCAAAGGTCTTTCGGGGACATAATGTTGTGATTGTCAATGACCAGTTCCTCTCCGGTTTTCTCGTCGGTAACGCGGTATTTGCGGCGGCAGTTCTGCACACAGGCCCCGCGATTGGCGGAGGCGTTATGCGTCCCCAGGCTCATGTAGCATTTGCCGGAAATTGAAACGCACAACGCGCCGTGGGCAAAAATTTCAACGCGCACTTTTTCGCCTGACGGCCCGGTGATGTTCTCGCGCTCGATGCCTGAGATGATATGTTTAATCTGCGGCGACGAGAGCTCCCGCGCCAGCACCATGACTTCGGCATACTGCGCAAAGAACTTTACCGCCTCCAGATTGCAGATGTTCGCCTGCACGGAAATATGCACCGGCAGCCCGATGGAGTACGCATATTGGATTACCGCGATATCGGAAGCGATGACCGCCGAAATGCCATTCTTCTTCGCGGCGTCGCAGATTGCTCTGATTTGCGGCATTTCCGAATCATAAACCACAATGTTCAGGGTAAGATAACTTTTGACGCCGGATTTTTTGCATTTGCGGGAAATACGGGCGAGATCTTCCGTGGAGAAATTTGCCGAGGAGCGCGCCCGCATGTTGAGTTCGCCGGCCCCGAAATAAACCGAATCCGCGCCGGCCTTGATCGCCGCCGCCAGCGCCTCAAAAGAACCGGCGGGAGCCATTATTTCAATTTTGTTCATAATCCCAAGGAGGATTTCAACGATTTGAAACCTTCTTTCACACCCTTGCCTACGCCTTCAGTTGCGTTGGAAACATCTTCCGTGACGGAGTCGAGTTTGATTCCCCGCACTTGGGAAACCGCCGTTCCGATCCCCTGGAGCGTCTGGTTGAAAATTTCCTGAAACACATCGCCGCCGGATTTGTTGTTGTCGCCGCCGATATCCTGCATCTCGATTTTAGGCATGGGCACGTTAACGCTGGTTTTCAGCAGGCTGGAAGACACGCTGATGGTGCCGCCCTTAATCACAAAGTATTTAATCATGACAGTTTTACCAGGTTTCTGCGCTGAGGGTTCCTGTTTTGCCGACTCTTTCTTTTCGGCTTCCTGGCCTTTGCAATACTGCATAATATTGTGTTTAATTTCATGCAGATTACTGCCCTGGGACACGGACGGTTCAAAATCCACCGCGGCATCCTCGATAATGACATTATTGATTACTATTCTATCGGTAAAGAGCGACTTCAAGTTCATGTCAACGTAAAAGCGGCCCAGCGCAAAAGCATTTTGGTTCTGGCAGTCTTTGGGGTTGGCAATGCATACTCCTTTAAGCTCGACACTGCCGCTGAACGGCAAAATATTGACGCTTTGCAGTTCGACTTTGGTGCCGGTCGCCTGAGTGCCGAAAGCTCTGATCTCATTTGCCACAATCGAATTCAGCGCCAGAAACAGCGCCACAATGCCGCCAATAATGACTAACGTAAAAATTAAAAATGAAATGCCGATAACTTTTTTGACTTTCTTATTCATAGCATTCTCCTTTTCATGGTATTATGAAATTGCAAAACTCAAGTTTTGCAGGAATTCAGAATCCAGAATTCAGAATTCAGAATGAAATTATAATTCAAATCCGGATTTATTCTGACTACTGACTACTGAATTCTGACTACTTTTGCAATTACCTCATATAATAATAAATGCGTTTAGAACACTTGGCAAGCAAGTTTTCTAAACGCACACAAAATTAATACAAAAAAATCAGATATCAACCGGATTATTCAGTTTAGAGCAATTCGGCGATCTGAACCGCGTTCAGGGCCGCGCCTTTCAATATCTGGTCGCCGCTGATAAACATATCAATGCCGCGCTTGTCGTCCCTGGACACATCCTGACGGATACGCCCGACGAGCACTTCATACATATCGGAAGCATCAACCGGCATCGGATATTTTTTGTTGGCCATATCGTCAACCACGATCACGCCGGGCGCCTTGCTGAGAATCGCGCGGACTTCTTCCGGGGTGACCTCTTTCTCAAATTCCATATTCAGCGCTTCGGAGTGGGCGCGCATAACCGGCACGCGGACGCAGGTGCAGGAAACCTTCAGTCCGGGATAATGCAGCATCTTGCGGCTTTCATAGAGCATCTTCATCTCTTCCTTGGTATAACCGTTATCCAGGAAAACGTCAATGTGCGGAATCAGGTTGAAACCGATGCGGTGCGCAAACACCTGCGGTTTGATCGGCTCATTATTCAGGAGCTGCCTGGTCTGGACGAGCATTTCATCCATCCCTTTGGCGCCCGCGCCGCTGGTGGCCTGATAAGTCGCGGCAACCAGACGTTTGAGCTTCTTCGCCCGGTGCAGCGGAGCCACCGCCACCAGCATGATAATGGTGGAGCAGTTGGGATTGGCGATCACGCCTTTATGCCATTTGATATCTTCCGGATTCACTTCCGGCACGATCAGCGGCACGTCTTCTTCCATCCTGAACGCGCTGGAGTTGTCAATCATAACCGCTCCGGCGGCAACCACCGACTTCCTGAATTCCTTGGAAATGCCGGCGCCCGCGCTGAACAGCGCGATATCTATGCCTTTGAATGAATCATGGTTCAATTCTTCAATTGCGATCTCTTTGCCTTTGAATGTAAGTTTTTTGCCGACTGAACGAACTGATGCGAGCAGACGCAAATTTTTTACCGGAAAATTACGCTTTTCCAGGGTTTTGATCATTTCGATTCCGACCGCGCCGGTTGCCCCCGCGACCGCAACATTGTACTCTCTTGCCATTGTTGACTCCAGTTTTATTATGTTCCGTATATAAACTTGCAATTCAAAAGGGGATACAATGTACCAATCCCTTCCGTTTTTTCAAGTAAAATTCGGTTTTTTCTTAATAAAATATTCCGGGAAATTGGTATGTTTCAAAAGGCAGTTGACACTTTTATACCATAACTCTCTGATAAAATAAAGCAAAACAGTCAAAACAAGCTCCGGCGGAGCGACACATATTGTAGCGCCGGACTTTAGTCCGGTGAACGATGATAATTAAAATTTGGAGTTCCGTAGGAACGAAACATATA
>CAIKZE010000048.1 GCA_903831825.1 uncultured Lentisphaeria bacterium
CGTGTCAAACGTCCCCAAGACGCTCAACTTACCGCTATAATCGACGGCCGCGTCGCACAAAACTGCCATTTGAATGTTCATAAGGCAGGCAGTGTAGAAGGTTGCGAGGAAGTCAGCAATTCTCATTTTTGGCAGAAAGGCAAAAACGACCGCACTTCAATAGATTTTTGCCTCGGCTCCCTCGCGTAACTGCGCCTGAATATCCAATATCGAACAAGGAATGTCCAATAATGAAGTGGGGAAGCCGTCAAACCTGGAATCGGCAATTGAAACCACAGAACACGCAAAACACGCGGGAAATGCCTCTCTCCAACATCATCAATCGTTCTGCTGTCTTGCTCGTTCTATTTGTATCCCAAACGATATTGTGAACTCCCTTGCGGAACTGGAACTGAACTTGCGGATGGCACTCCTTTTTACTTCATTATTGGACATTCCTTGTTCGATATTGAATATTCACCGGAAGAAAAACCACGGAATACACGAAATACACGGAAAAAAATATCCATATCGAATAAGAAATCTTCCTTCCGTGTGTTCCGCGTATTCCGTGGTTCCTCTTCCGATGAGTTAAGTTTAGGAAACATCAAAACGCACCCGCAGTTTGTCCATCTTATCAACGAATTACGTGAGGCGATTGACGTGAAACGATATCAGAATGCGTTCAGCCAATTTCCACAAGATCAGGAGTTCGAGTTCTGAGCGGATTTGCGGATTTGCAGCGACCGAACCCCGTGAAGTCCGATTAGCGAAGCTAAAAGCAGGCCAGCGGTTAAGGTGGAAGGTTCGGGAACAGCCGTGAGGGACCAATGATTGCCGCCCCGCTCCGTGCTGTAGCTGGAAAAGTTAGAGTCTGAGAAATCCAACCCCGAAAAATATGCTATGGCTTCGTTACCAGTACCATCGCCACCAGTTGCAGTTAGCATGTAAAAATAAATACTATCCGTGATAACAAATGCAAAATTATTCTCCAGCCCGGTGAAAGAAACCACCGGAAAGCCATCTACCCAACCTGCACCATCATAATGCTGCGTAACAAAATCGCTTATTGGTGTTCCTTTGAAGGATATCGTAACGTTTTTGACATTCTCGACTAGATTTCCGTTCGGGTCGCCTTCTAGCGAACCTGACACAGTCAGAGCAGAAGGATTGTAAGTACTGCTGAATGTATATGAATAATTGAATGTTGTCGCGTGAACTGACCCAGCCGTCAAGATTGCGGTCAAAACACCAGCCACCGTCGCCAAGAATCTAAATTTCATTATTTTCATAAAATAGTTGTTGATTTGCTGATCATGTTTGCTGCAAGGCAAACCAACCTTTGTTTTGCAGCAGTTTGCCTGCCAACAAGCTCGCAGAAGAAAATACAAACCACAAGCTGCTCGTTTACAACATCTTGTGCGCAAGCATTGTGATCCATCTCACTCATGCTTCGATCTGAAAAACAAGAAACTGTAAGTGTTTCCGACATGTCTTATGACATCCATGCAAGGTCGATGAATCCATTACTTGTCTTAAGATTCTGTTTAATAACGTGTTATACAGATAATAATCGCAGTTTGTAAAAGTGTAAAATTTTCCGATGCTTTGTCGGAATTGAAACAGGGCCAGTAGCAAAGTGATTCGGTGTCGCGGAGTTTCCAAAACAGGAATTTTTCATTTTAGACAATTTGTGAAAAGGTTCTGCGGTTTTTGTTAAAGTGGTTCGATTTCACTGTTCCCGGCTTATTGCAGCTTGAACGGCAGTTGGGCAAGAAACCCATAGAACTGCGCCAGTGTCAAGCCGGTGTGCTGATCTGGAGTTGCGGGACCGAACTTGAAGGTTGCCGCAGTGCTGAAATCGCGAATGACCATGCAGTAGGTGCTGTTGGCCATGACACCCAGCAACTCGCCGGTTTTGCTGAACACCAGATCGCCGGTGGACGGATTGAATTTGCCAAACAAGCCGGTCAGCGAATTGCGGTCCATCTGGAC
>CAIKZE010000049.1 GCA_903831825.1 uncultured Lentisphaeria bacterium
ACCGCGCCGATGACTTTGGCCGCATTGCGCGCTTCTTCCCGCCGCATTGCCACAATCGTTTTATAATCGAACTGGTTGGTGCCGAGACTGCCGTTGGCGACATTCATATAGTGGATTTCGTAACCTGCCTCTTGCAGCTTGATCAGTGTTCCCGCCATCATAAATTCGATGTCGTCTGGATGACAGGCAATGGCGAATGCGGTTTTTTTCATATTATTACAGCCTCAATCAATGCATTTCTATTTCGCAGGCGCCAATGCCGCTGCGCAGATAGTTGAACTGGACATTCTTGTGATCGGCCAGCAGAGACATCGGCACGCAGGCGTCCGGAATCTTTTTGGAGATCATCAGCGCGCTCAGTCTCATGCCGAACGGATTGTCGTGATGGCCGGGATGCCAGATCGAGATTTTTTCCGCTTTCCAGGTCTGAACCGGGCCGACGGTGATGGCCTGGCTGGGAACGTTCTGGACTACGCCGCAGCCGGAGGTGCGGGCATTCTGGATAAGCGTGATCGGATGCAAATCCACCACGCGGGTGGACAGTTTGCGGTATTCGGCCGGAGTCGGCGGATTGTTTTTATATTTCCCTTCGCGCTTGACGGGGTCATTGAACGCCCAGTGCTTGGTTTCGCCCTGGCCGCCCTGCATGACCACACAGCGGGCCTTGTCCCAGGATTTAACGTATTCGGTTGCGTCCATCGCCGGGAAATGCATATTCTGCTTCGGCATCCGCAGTTTCGGTTTGATGCGGTTGAAGCACAGTTCCATATCCGCCTTGGCAAACCCGAGCGGGAACTTGATATCGGCGGTTTTGCCGTTCACGACCCATTCGTCCATGCCCCAGAAATGGCAATGCTTAAGGTTCAGTTCAAGTTCGTTGACCAGTTGTGCGACCAGCGGGAGTTGTTCAGTCGGTCCGATGGGGCCGCAAAGGCCGGCGGGATTGTCCTCGGTGGACTGCATCCAGGCGTTGATGTATTCCAGCGCTTCCGCCAGATAAAATTCCTGAACAGTGTCATAGAATTTCACGGTGAAACCGGGGCGGCTCAACTGTTCAATATCTTTCGGCGTAAGTCTGGCGGCGTCATCCAGAATCTCGCGGTCAAGAGTCGTGTAGTCCCACCAGTCAGGGGCAATGTTACTTAAAGCTCTCATTTATTTGTTCCTCCCATTGTTAATTTCGGGTTATCTTAAATTCTTCAGAATTATTTCTATTAGACATTCGGCAGTATTTTCGGCGGATACGCCGACTATTACCAACTGATTGATATGGATTAGTCTATGCGACATAATTAATTCCTTATTATTAAACTTTCCCTGTTTATAGAATTTTTGTTGGATCGCGCACTACTGCCTTTGATAACAGTTGTTTAATTTATGTTCATACTTGTTCAGCGATTCAAACAGCCAGCCTTGATCGTTTGCGACAGTTGGTTCAGGACGGATCCGCTGCAAAAGGACGCTCGCAGCAAAGTCAATTTGAGCGTTAACATACGGTCCCGTTTGCGTATCTCTGCCATTCTCTACGATATACCAGGATTTGTTTACGGCCAAAACGGTCACCACCCGAAGTTCGGGAAACAGCTCGACTCGGTCAAGGTACTTTCCGCCCAACTGCACGACCAGCCATAATCCATATTTACGACAAAAACCGAAAAGTTGAGTTCGCCGAGTTGCTCTGCGTGTCCAAGTCGTTCGGATGCCATGTCAAAGTAGTTACGGCAGAACAGATGCTCGAGCTTCATTCCTCTCGCCGGGAAATTGAGAGCGGATTCAAGGAAATAAAGCAGGACATCGGAGACATCGATTCCCAGAGCCGCAAACATCTTGCTATTGAAAAACCATTTCTCCCTCTATTGTTTTGCCATGTCACAGACATGGGTTTATGCGTCCAAAATTGAGCATACCACCGACCAACGCGGTACCAGGGCAAACGCACCGGACCTTTTGCATGCACCGACACGAGATTGCAGGAAGTCTATTTTCCCGGAGAGATGCCCAGAAAGACTCATCCATGCCGTTAAATTCGTCTGCGCATCTCTTTTCCGCGGAGCCGAATGATTACATCATTCTAAAATTCAGGAAAACTTCAGTTCATTATCATGCATAATAAAAATAATGACTACAAAAATCAATCGCAATGGAAGACTTCTTCCATATTCGCCCACCATTCGCCTGGAGCTCTGTTGGAAATGGGATTTTGACAAGGCATGCATATAGCCCACCATTTCTGAGTTATCGGTTCTGATGCCATTTTTACCATATCGGCGTTAAAATCCTTTCCGGTGTATTCAAAATAACTGAACAAGTAGTAATGTCCGCTAATTTTACGAAGAAAAATGGAATAGTTATGAATATTACATTGCCATATTATTTTTAGAACATCAGGCCACACAGCAGCATGCAGTTGTTTATATTCCTTTATTTTACTTGATTTTAGACCAACCACCATTCCATACCTTTTCATAACATACCTCCTTGATGTTTTAGACTAGATCATCATTCCACTATTTATTCTATATCAATAATCTGCAGGAAGATTCAGAGGGTAATTGCCGTATTGCCGTACCAGCTTAACAATATAATCATAAGTACGTCCGGAAACATTGCTCGATACCGAGTGGTCTGAATGAAAAATATAACCGCCGCCTCTTGCTGCACTGAAATTACGCAGAATTTCGTGCTTGATCTTTTTCAGATCGCCGGTTTCCCAGAGCTGAACATTATTATTCCCGCAGAATGCTATTTTATGACCATAACGATGACGCAGTTCGACTACATCCATTCCCGCTTTCACTTCTAACGGGTTGTATGCATCAATTCCTGCGTGGATGAAATCATCGAATACCGCGTTTACGTTACCGCATCCATGGTAAATAACCATTAAGCCATGGGAATGTGCATAATCTGCAATCGCCTTAACCCATGGTTTATAGTTTTCCCGCCAATAGTCAGGATGCATAAATGTTCCTGATTTATATGCAAAATCGCCCCAAATTACAATACCATCCAGTTTGCCTTGGGCTGCGGAAATCTGTGCTTTAGCGCAATCCAGATAGAACTGGCCGATCCTGGCAAGAACCGCCGCCATACGTTCCGGTTCCAGGCCAAGCCAAAGTAAATGATTTTCTGGTCCGATCAGCCGCGTCAGGCATTCCGAACATTCTATGACACTTCCAAATACTGGAAAGTCAGGCCATAATGATTCTACCGTTTTCAGCCATGCTGGGGTATTTCGACTGAATCCATCACCTACGCCTGCTATTTGATTGTCGCCGGAATCAAGGTAGCGGCGCTGGTCAAATGCATCGTCAAAGATCAGTTCTTCTAGTTTTTCAATTGTGTTGGTTTCCCATCCTATAAATTCTGGCATTGGAAATTCGAACAGTTTACGCATAATTGCTCCAAATCCGGTCTTGACAGTTACCTCTTCTTCATTTTCTTTGATAGTCTCGAACGCTCGGATTAATGGATCAAGATTGGGAATCGTTACGATCCAATCCAGATCATAATAATAATAAGGATTGGCATCTGCGGAAAGATTCAATTCGCTACGCCAACGCTTAATAAATGATCCCCAGAAAAAATCGCTTATCGGTATTCTATCAGCCTCCTGATGCTTCAATGTTTTTTTCATACGCTCAAGTTTACGAATGGTGCCTGCTTTCCGCGTTATCGAATCGTTAGGCGCTCCTGCTTCAAACATACTCATATCATCTCCTTAATTGTAATTTAAACTTACTTAGTTCCAGACCATTAAAAACGGCTGATTTTTACGCCAATATATTATACTGCGGATAGCGCCGAAACGTTATCTGTTGACTCATAATTTTCATCAACAGTGACGGAGAAGCCGCGTTCAATTCTACACATCAGGTATAATGTACCGATTAACAAGAAGTTGACAAGCCCGTTCGCAATACCAAATACGATAGATCCATTTTCCAAATTCAAGGTGACCGTTACCAGCACCTGGCACACCCAGACGCCAACTGCAAGCAGAAATTTACTGCCGAGGATAATTAACATACCATGATGAGGTATACCGTTGCGTAACGGCGAACCCGCTTTCGCCGCCACCACGTCACTACGGATTTTCTGCTTCAATATCATCCAGCACAGCCATCCCAGTATGCAAAGCGGCAATACTGCTAGACCGTACCATTTGAACGCGAACAATTGCTGTTTTGAGTACATCCACCACATCAGTACAGGAATACTCAGCATCGATACCCCCATTATCCCGTCAAAAAGCAGGAATGAGATGCTCAACCATTTGGACTGAGGCCCGACAATCGGCACTGCCGGTATTTCCTCAATGCCTTTCAGACTCCAAGGCGCAGGCGGATGGAAATGCTTGTCACCACCCAGACGCTGCCACTCAATGTACACCTTAACCAGAAATAACGTACTGATCCCGGAAAAAATGGTTATCCAGAGAAAAATGAAGCGGTATGAATAGTCTGATCCATTACAGATGTTCCTGACCAGATCAATAAAAAGTCCAGCTAATACTCCGAAAATTACGGTAAATGCTGATCGGAGCATGGCTTGCGCTGAACAGAATTGACCAAATCTTGACTGAGGCAAAATCCGCATTTCGGCTGGAAATGAAGCAACGCCGACTAATGCGGTCAAAAATGTGCCAATCAGGACGTTACCCAGGTTCAACCAGAAAAAATAATTGCCTGGAATGGTTACGAAAATCCACACCATTGACATAAAGTTGCCGAGCACTCCAAATATTGCGCCGTAAACACAGATGCGTAGCGGATGCCAGCGGTCCACAAATATGGCCATGCAATACATTGCAGCCATCATGGCAATTGAACTGATTGCGTTGATTTTACCGATCTGTTCCAGCGTAAGCCCCATTTCCAGGTTAAAGAAAATATTGAACGCATTTATTGTACTGGCGGCGGCGGTAAATGCTGTCGCAAGAAATTTAAACCAGTAGAATTTATGCGAAAAGGATTCACCAAAAAAGGTCAGAATACCTTTCACCCCTTTGCCGGAATTTTTATTCTCTCCTTCGGGCGGCGGGTACTCGCCTTCCTTGATCATCAGGCATGCCATCCCGAATCCGACTAAGTACAGCACGGCGGCCCCGATAAAGATTTCCCGCATGTGCGATTGTGCATATTGAAAAATGAAGTAGTTATATAGCGCTCCGGCTCCCGTGCCGACAATCCCGAACACTCCCATAAAACGCGACAGAAATTGTGCAGGAACCACATCGTTAAACAGATAAAAAAATACCGAACCGACGAACATATTAAAAAATTGGAACATTATCAAAAAAACAGAGATTAAAATAACCGTAATAGTGGCTGGCGTGAAGTGTCGTAAGAACTCCGAATTTCTTTGCAGCAGACCGCAGAGATCACCGCCCATCCCCATTAATGCCAGGCTGGCGCAAAGGAAAGGCATCGTCCAGATGATAAAAGGAATGCGGCGCCCCCATTTACTGCGGTAACGATCGCTTTTGAAGCTGACATACGGACAGATGGTCATATTCAGAATGCCCGGTGCTGTAGTCAGAATAAGCCCCATCAGCCAGTTTGAGCATCCTAGATCTTTCAACTTCAGCGGCAATATGCTTGGCACTACCGATTCCATCAGCGTAAAGCAGAAATTCCCCCACAACAACCAGGAAAAAAGAACAAATAACCCGACTTTAGTATAAGTTAAAGTTCCACAATGATAAGTTTTACTGCCAGGCAAAACTGTAGCAATATTTTGTGAAACAGGCATCTAATTTAATCCTTTTTTGTATTTAATTTTATATCACAGAGAGTTTAAATTTTTTAGTTTCATAATCAAATCTATTTAATAAGTTGAAATCTCATTTTCTCTAGATTAGAAAAAACCAAATTCATGAATTGCATCAAACATTGCAACAACATTTTCTACAGGAGTTTCCTCTAAAATAGTATCATGACTTGCTCCGGCAATATATCCGCCGCCTGGCATCATAATTTTTAAAGTTTCTAACGTCTTTTTCCGAACAACTTCTGGAGTCCCGTCAATTAAGACATGATGTGAATCAATAGCTCCATTAAATACGATTTTATCTCCATAAGTCTTCTTTAAATAATGCAGATCCATTCCACGGCAATCCGGCTGGATTGCGTGCAATCCATCAAGTTCAGCCTCTATAAGAATTGGAATCAGAGGCTCAATTCCTCCGCAGCAATGTAATTGAACTTTCAGCCCATAATCATGACCAAGATCAATTAGTCTCTTAAGATGCTTAAGAACAAAGCGGTTGAAAAGTTCAGGACTTAATAGTGGGCCCGTTTGACCTCCAAGATCATTGCCGATAAAAAAAATATCTATATATTGTTTAGCTTCTTGAAATATTTTATGATTAATGTCAAAATAATAATTTGTAACATTTTTGAAAACGGCATCCACCACCTCTGGATTTTCATACATTTTTATATATAGATTTTCCATTCCGAGAAGGTCAATGACATCATGCCATAATGGCGACCAATCTCCACCGAGAATTGCATACTCATCATCCCATAGCAAGGCCTGTTCTTTTATGTTTGAAGGATTGATCCATTGCGGATCTGGCCATGAATAATTTTCAATATCTTTCAAAGACGCTTCTGCAAGAGGATGTGTCAGCGCATGACCATATCCCAGCCCATGACGCTCAATGCCGAAAACTGTACGCAATGTCGCGGTTTCTGATAAAACAAAATCAGTACCGGTATATTCAGCATGAACTTTTCTGAAATCATCGCCTAATTTTATTCGCAGTTTTTCATCGTCAATGCCAAATTCTTTTTTTATTTTTTCCCAGAATTCAGTGGATGCTCCACACCAACATGGAACTTTATCTGGTTTCTCATGAGCAAAAGTAGCCAAGACTCTTTCTTTGGAAGTATAACTCATAAATAATTAACCTTCGCTTTTTTGTTTCTTTGCTTTTTATAAATTTTGATTATTTCGCACAGCATTTTTTGTAGTCAATTGTTCAAGAAGACTGGAGATTCTTTTCAGAATGATCTTTTCGCAGCTGGCGGACCATGGAAATGGAAATGCAGGCCCGAACCATGGGAATGACATCGGCTCAACACCACCTTCTGCGAAGGCTTTTGACGTGCAGATATAAGGACAACGGCTATTATAAAAAGTGACCGGAATAATAGTCCGACTCGAATCTAATGCTTTGATTTGCAATCCGATCTCCGTAAACACCTCGCCCGGCAGAAAGACAAAAACAATCTTGCCAGTTTGCAGTACCGCCACATCCATTGATTTTGGCTGTATATTCGAGCCTGCCTTATTTAATTCAATGCTTTTTTGTAAAGACTTTAAGGCTCTTGTTATGTTAGACTCGGTTGCTTTATTCTTAACCAGTTTGTCAGTTTCCGAATACATCGTCTCAAATTGGTCCAAAGATATTCTCTCTCTATCAAATGGTAATTTTAATTTTGAATGAACAAAATTAAGCTCAGGATTTTTATCCTCTACGATGTTTTTCACAGCATTAATCACGGATTGGCTATATCCCTGAATTTGTTG
>CAIKZE010000050.1 GCA_903831825.1 uncultured Lentisphaeria bacterium
GTTAATGCGATAACTCAATCCTGACTTTTTCTTGCCCACCGTATAGCATCCTGCACAGAAATTCTAGCTGCATTACAAATAAATATAACTGAGAGCAAGGGCGACTTTTTAAGTGCTGACAGAAGTTGTGACGGAGACTCGATTCTTTAAGTAAAGTTACCACCACAAAACCCTGCCGAGAATTTGCTTCTCCGGAGCTGAGTAAATTAATGGATATCGTCAGTTTTGAACACAGCTTCCAATGTCAGTGCAGTAAGAACAGCCTCCCCCCACGCTTCCAAAGTCTGTTCAGATGCGCTGCTTAACTTCTCTATTGCCCATGCTGGTAAGGCTCCAAAACGACGTTCCAATAATCTTTTCAGTAACTTGGATTCACCTTCCAGACGACCCTCTACACGACCTTCTACAATACCAGCTTCTCTGCCTTCTCTCAGTCCAAGACCATAGTTGGACTCTACAAGACTGGCCTGATACCGAAGATCATCCTGGTAACGAACGTAGGCTAACTGTTCTGTTTCAGACATGCTCAGGATGGAAAATGACTTACCATCAGCAAGACTTTAAACATCCTCATCAGCATTGCTTAAAAAATCAAAAGCAGGGTTAGTTGCAACACTCCGCAACCACTCCTTCTCTGAGATATCTGTCACCAAATCTTTCATTGAAAAATCTTCCTGTTCTTCAAGCAAAACAACTTCAACGCACTGCCCCACTCGGAAGGGCAAGCCTTTAAGTACAAGATCATTTTAGGCAGTTCCAATCTTCTTCTGGTGATACTGGCTTTATTATGTCATCGAGTATTTTACCTTTTCCTGCAATGAGTTGAGATGGTTGGTCTCCATTCAATGACTCCATGATCGTAGATGGCTTCATAACTTTTTAACATAAATAATATCCTTTACAGGTCTTTCTTTGTGCTGATTTCTAAGTGAAAACAAGAAAGAAAGATAGTGCGGAATTATGAATGGGTTGCTTGGCGAAGTACTTGTTCTGCCCATCGATTGAGACTTTGTCCGGTATGCGCGGCTGCTTTGAGAGCTGCTGCATGAACCACAGGATTAACGCGCAACATGAGACGTCCGGACGCGGGCTTTTCTGGCGCCTGTCCCAATTTTTCACTGTCTGATACGTAATCATCTACCACTTCATCATTCATGTTCATTTTTTCCTTCTGGAATACTTCTGAACCATCTATTCCTGAAACAAGATAACTTGAATATGGTTTATCGCTAGTATTTCTCTCAATGAGTGATGGTTCCCAATATTTTGTTTTCCTTTAACGTCCCGCATTGTAACATTTCTAAGCTTATTCGCTTTTGTAGCGTTCTAGTCCATCGGGTGCAAGATCTTCTCCCTCTGGCCAGCAAATACAGCCGAACTGATCAATACCAACCTGCTTAAAATATCGATCTTGACGAAGTCGCCAGAATATATCACGGCTATGTATCAATGATTCAAGATTCAGGGTTAACTCCTGATCATTCTTTAGTCTAACTTGTAATCTCTTCATTGGAAGAGGATTCACTTCCACAGCTTTAACCCATGTTGTATTATGTTGTGAGTTCATGCCACTTAGCCATTAGTTCATCGTTGTTACCCAAAATAAATGTTTTTATTTTTTTTAATTGTGCGGGAGGCATCTGACCAGCGCTCAATTCACCGTTCTCAAGGCTGAATGATCCGGCATAATCACCATATATTGCGTGACAATGAGGCTCACCATGATCATCCATGTACATGTAGATCGAAATCCCAAAGAAAAAGGCAATTCGCGGCATGTTAGTTCAATATAGTAAGCGCTTCACAGAAAATGATTCCGTAATGCACTTATAGAGTATTATGACGTACGGTTGACCATTGTACTCTTCCTCCGTGGTCGCTGTAAACCAACTATTGAATGATTTCGGAAAAGCTTACGGAGTGACTTATTGCGGATCGCTTAGACGATCTCTTTCAATAAAAGGAAATTTTGACAGACAAAAATTCTTTGCTGAATGGTAAATATTGATGAGGTCATCAGCTGCTGTGAATATAATATTGATAGCTGTAACAACTTCATCAGAATTAAATGAGTATTCATGAGCAATTTCATTTCTTGATTCTCTCAGTTGAAGCCATTTTTCTTTATCAACTATTTCTAACTCTTCTATTCTGTTCAAAATATCGATAAACGTTTTTTTCTTGGTTTCTTCACCAGAAAGAATCAATATGCCTGGAAATATTTTTTCTCCTATAGAATCTTGAAGCTTAGAAAACCGAAATATAAGCTGGTCTATAAAACTTATCTCAACATCGCAAAGAGAACGATATTTCTCGTAACTGAGAGGCATGAGAATAGATAAATTTTTTTGGGCTATTCTGATTTTTTCCTCATGCTTGTCACACTCATAAAATTTTTCTGCTATATGTGTATTGTTTGCCACGCTCAGAGTTCTATTCCATTTTTTATGGCTTCCTGCTCTATAGGACGGGATGTATCTTTTGAAAGAATAACGTCGATTTTTTGATCTCCAAGAGTTGATTTCAATGCCACTAAATATTTAATCTTTTTTTCAGCCGCGGCTGAATCGTCTGGAGTCTGAAGATAAAGATCTATATCTCCACCCTTAACATTGTCATAAACTCTGCTGCCGAAGAGAATAACTCTTGAACCTTCTCCAAATATTTTTTGGGTTATGGATTTTATTGCATTGATTTCTGAAATCTGAAGTCGCATATAGTTTCTTATAAAGCTCCGCTGCTTTAAGTCACAACGCAAATTGTGAAACTGAAGACTATCTTACTATATTATAATATAATACATATTGCTCATAAGTTAATATCCTTTTTCAGGATTTTAACCAAAATAAACAACTATATGTTTTACGCTCATTACGCAAAGTACTCAGACAACAAACGTTGCTCGGTGTCACCGATATTTTCTCAAGTATTCTCGATAAGAACACCTGTGACAATACACCCAAAC
>CAIKZE010000051.1 GCA_903831825.1 uncultured Lentisphaeria bacterium
GGCAATGCTCGTTCATTTAAATGAAGCGAAGTTCACATATCCGGGAACAGAGTTGCAGATGGTCTACGAAATGCTAATGCCAATGTCGCCCAGCGGCTGAAAACCCAACAACACCTTTTTCCACGGATCAGGAAGTCTGAATTTAGTTCACCAGCTATTGAAATACAACAGAAGTTTGAATGCCCTGACTAACGAAATTTCAAAAAACAATTAGAGTTATTTTGTATTATCAGGAAGCCGGCAGAGTGGTGTCTTGCGTCTTCGGATTATCTTTAAACTTCATGGCGAGCAGCCACGCGGCCAGAAAAACCAGCATATCCCCGGCAATATTGCATAAGCGCATGGCCAAGGCAAGACATAAGGCAACTCCTTCGCCCAGATCATCTTCAAACATTTTCACGGTAAGCGCTTCCCTGATTCCGAGTCCGCCTGGCGCGCCCGGCACCACAAAACCGATCAGCCAGGCCAATGTGATCCTGCCGGCATAACGATACCACGGCAAGCCGGAACTGACTCCGAACACGGAGTGGGCAATAAACCATGCAAATGCACCTAAAGTTGTAAAAACAGCAAGGAATTGACCGATGCAGAGTAACATCCGCAATGGCTTGATGTATGAACGCCGTGACGCAAACCATTCGCGCAAGCGGCGGCTGAAAATCAGACCGCCCATGCAACAAATAGCGATAAAAGCCGTTCCCGCCAGTAATTTTACTATTAGTGCACGGTCAACAAAAGGAAGCCATGAATTGATTATCTCCGGAACAAACATGACCTCCACCGCCGCCAGCAATAGACACGAAAGCACACAA
The DNA here is from genome assembly GCA_903831825.1 of uncultured Lentisphaeria bacterium. Taxonomy (GTDB): domain Bacteria; phylum Verrucomicrobiota; class Lentisphaeria; order Victivallales; family Victivallaceae; genus CAIPAT01. The sequence goes on from CAIKZE010000051.1 coordinate 813, forward strand.
ATTATCAGTTCAATGCCGATTGTATTGGCAACAACCGCGGTCGGGATATTATACTTATAACTAAGAGTAAGCCGGCCAACATACTGAAAAATATTTCCCGGCAGATATTTCGCTATTTGAGCCTGTCCGACAATCATAAATGACTTGCGCAGAGAAATATAAACATTTCCGCCGTGAAGCAGACAGCGCCAGATATTGGCGGCGACAATCCATTGGGAAAAATAAAATAAAACCAGAGCCGCGAGCGCGACGATTGCGCCGGCGCTAAACACGATACCGTGAAATCCCGAGACTTGCGTATAAATGGCACGACCGAGATAGACAAAAGATAAAAGCATCAACAATCGCCCGAGCCAGTGAATTAACTTCTTGTTAAATTTAAGGCTCATGTAATTATTTCCCGCACTTGATAAACAGTCTGGCTCCGAGACGTTCTTTCATTCCAGGCAGGAAAGACAATGCATGCACTTGCCGCAGCGGAAATACGTAATGAGGTATTATTTGCACAGAAATATCCTTGAACCCGCAGGCTTCAAGGAGCCGCACATATTCGCGGGCAGTCCTTACCGCAACATGTTCCGGGCGTTGCCGTAAAATTCCTTTATTTCTCATTGCCTCCAGAAAATAAGCTCCGTTGGGAGTATGGAGGTAGAGAATACCGTCAGGCTTGAGCGATGAATGAATTGCCTGATAAATTTCTAAAAAGTCTTTATCGTAAATGTGTTCGGAGAAATCAAGGGTGAATGCTTTGTCGAATTTACCGTTGTTATCTTTGCAATACTGAACAATGTCGGCGGCGATGAAACTGGCATTATGCAAGCCGCGTTCATCGGCAATCCGGCGTGCTTCGCGGATGAAAGGTTCAGAAAAATCAATGCCGTGATATTCCGCAATTTTGTCGGCAAGCACCCGGAGCAGCATCCCGGTACCGCAGCCAAAATCCCCGACCACGTCCGTGCGCTGAACATCCATCATCGGCAACAACTGCGCAACCCGCAAAATATTTTTCTTCAAATATAATTTTACATAATCTTCATTATGCAAATCAAGCATTTCGTCTTTACTTTTTTCATGAGCACTCATCTGCGGCATCCTATTCTTATGCTGCTAAAAGTTCTTATGCTGCTAAAAGTTCTTAACATAATTTTCCCAGGAAAATTTATCTTTGGTATGCGCGGCATTTTCATGAAGTTGCTTCAGGGTATCTTTATCCAGTGATTTTATAACCGCTTGCGCCAACTCCCTGGAATTGCCGGGCTCCACCAACTGCCCGTTTATTCCGGGTTCAATTACTTCATCCAAACTGCCGACCCTGGTGGCTACAACCGGCTTGCCAAAGCCGTATGCCAACTGGCAAATGGCGCTGCCGGTCGCCGAAAGATAAGGCTGCACCACCAGATCAGACGCCGCGAAATATTGCCCGATATCCTCGTTCGGCACATACTTATCTATAATTATGACATTGCCGGCAATGCCAAGTTGCTGGATAATTGCCATATATGGTTTTTTATCATCCCAGAATTCCCCTACAATCAGCAGCTTTGTCTCAGGGTGCGAACCGAGTATTTCAGGTAACGCTTCCAGGATTACCGCAAGCCCCTTGTACTGGCGAATGAAGCCAAAAAATAACAGCACCTTGTCATCATCACTCAGTCCGATTGCCCGGCGCGCCTGCATGATCCCGATTTCCTGAAATTTTAAATCTCCAAAAGACGGCATAAAAGACTTGATGATTTCACAATCCCCAAGCATCTTCTGCAACTTGTCCTTCTCCGAGTCCGCGTGTACAACAAATTTTGAACCGCACCGGAACAGGCACTTGCTTAATAAATACTTTATTTTATTTGATTCATGCTCCACGACGTTGTGACAAATAAAAGTAATCGGCGCCCGGCATTTTCTTTTCACCAGTTGGATAATACTCCAATACGCGGGAACCCAGAAAACCACCCACCATTGAATGATAATCTCATCGGGATTAATCCCGATAATCCGCTTTGCCGCCTTTATCCAGGTTAAGGGATTAATGGAGTCAATAATATATTCAACATTGTTGCCTTCCAAATACGACTTGCTGCTGTCTTTGTCGGTTTCACCCGGATACAGCCAGGCGGGATATTGCCTTTTGTAGGAAATCAGCACAACCTCGTTCTCTTTCTGCAAAAAGCGACTCAACATAGTGGTATGATGTGATATTCCGCCTCGATACGGCCATGTTGGCCCGATGATGACTATTCTTCTCTTACTGTCCGCCATTTTATCCTTTATTGCCTGCTGTCAGTTTGTTTTTGCGCTGGTTATACTGAAGTTCCTCCAGTAATTTACGATTAACGGATATCAAATCGGCAATAAACGCGATGAGAAATGTCTGAAATCCGCTCAAAAGCAATATTGAGGCCAGGATCAGTGACTGGATATGTCCGCTTCCGCTGCCGGTCGTGTATAAGTAGAGGAATCGCAGGCCGATCAAAAAACCGGCGCCGAATACCACGGAGGCAATAGTACAAAGAAAAGCGAAGGGACGATATATTACAAAAACCCGCAACATGGTAAATATTGACTTGCGGACATAACTGGGTATGCTGCTGACCAGGCGTGACGGGCGCAGATCTTCATTCACGCGGATCGGCACCGATAATACTTTTAAATTTTTGTGGCCCGCCTGGATAATCGTTTCCAAAGTATATGTATAACGGGTGAATACATTCAACTGCAGCGCCCCGTTCCTGGAAATGGCGCGGAAACCGCTGGGGGCGTCAGCGACATCAGTGCCGCTGACCTTCCTGACCATCCAGCTGCCGAGCCGCTGGAGCTGTTTTTTGAGGAATGAAAAATGTTCGATGGTGTCTATGGGTCTGACCCCGATTACCATGTCCGCCTCTTTGCGTAAGATCGGAGCTACAATTTTCTCGATGTCCGCGGCACAGTACTGGTTATCCGCATCGGTATTGACAATAATGTCCGCGCCGAGTTCAAGACAGGCATTCAGCCCGGTCATGAATGCTTTAGCCAGACCCATATTATGAGTGTGACGCACGATATGATGCACACCGCATTTCCTGGCTTCCTCTACGGTATCGTCAATGCTGCCGTCATCAATTATTAAATATTCCGTCTCATCAATCCCGCTAATATTTTTCGGCAGTTCCCGCAATGCGATTGCAAGGGTTTTTGCTTCATTATAGCATGGAATCTGAATTATTAGTTTCATGACTGAAAAATCCTAAAAGTTAATCATTTTTCCCATCCTTCTAATATTTCCTGTCAATGCAATATATTCAAGAATCCATTAAAGAATTCGCTTGCAAAATAATTATTGCATATCATATTAATATTCTCGGAATATGCGTATTGATGCGTAAATTTATTTGCGGGAAATCAACTTTACAGAACATATTTTAACGAAAAATGACAATTTTAGACCAGGTAAACAAGGTGTTGAAAAAATATTCTCTGCTGCTGGACAAGTGGCCGGAACGAAAAATAATTCCTGGTCTGGTTGTACTGTCTATTTTATTCAGGCTGCTGACTTCACAATTTATCGAAAGAAGCGGCGACGCCATCCATAAATGGGGCGTACTGCGCTGTTTTGTCGAAACCGGCAACTGGTATCCGGCGGTAATTGATCACCACATGCTGCGCTGGAGCATTAACTTCCCGGTACTATTGATTCAAAAGGTTTTCGGGACATCGCCGCTGGTTTATTATATTTTTCCTGTTCTGGTTTCCATTATCTGCGGAATCCTGATTTATAAGATAACTGCCAGGCTTGGCAGTCGCACCGCAGGAATCGCCGCTTTTCTGATTTTTTCGATTTTTCCGCTAACTACCCGCGAAAGTACGCAGTTTCTGCCGATGCTGCCGGCCTGCATGTTTATTCTTGCTTCGATTTATTTCCTGTTAAAATGGATTGATAAGTCGAAGATTCGTTATGTAATACTTGCAGCAATAGCTCTCCTGTGCGCCTATGGCAGCAAGGAAACCTCCCTTTACTGGGCGCCGGGCATTGCTTTATTCATGCTGTTATTCAACCCTGACCGTAAAATCTGGTTCAGTATCTGGCGTTTTAAGGTCGGTCCGGCGGTCATGCTGTTTTCGGCTGTTATTCTGGCCGGGCTGCTGGCTGAAACCGCAATCCTCAACGCCATGTTCCACAGCAGATTTGGCCGGCTGGAATTAGTCAGTAAAACCCACTTTGACTACAGCATGGCTATTTACTATAATTTCTGGGAATGGCTGTTTTCGTTTTTGCGTCCGTTGTCATTTAAAGGTAAGTATTTTGATTCAATGCCCAAAAATTTCATCATTATTTTAGGGTTGATCAGCGCGTTTTTATGGTTGTTCAAACAGAAAGGGGCTATCGAGAAGCAATTGATTGCCATTCCGTTTGCCGTGGCATACTTTCTTCACAGCTATATGGTAAATAAGGTTTTTCCGTTTCATCATCCTGAAAAAACTCATGGGCGTTATTTTTTAATCCTCGCCGTTTTCTGTATCATCATGTATGCGGCAAGTTACCCGCAATGGAACCAATACATCTGGAGTAAAATCCGCAACCTGAGAATCAGGTATTGTTGTGTGTCGGCAGTTATCGCATTATGGCTGGTTCCGACAATAATCCAGATTATCAATACCGCCATGTATGACGGCAATGTCTTTAATGTAGCGGTTATGGGGAGAAAAATGGAAACGGCCGCATCGGAGAAAGAACGCAAACCGGTGCTTTATATGCTTGACTCTCGCTTACAAAACAATAAATTATCGTCATATGACATTAAGCATGCTAAAATGATTATGACCGTCTTCGGGCCGGCCGGGTGGATTCCGGCAATTGAAAAGAAAAATTGTCCGGTCGTGACAGATGCTTCAGACAAGTCATTATATATCGCATTATATCCTGAATATCCCATGCCGCCCGCCGGGCAGCAGTCAGTATGGGTTGTCAGTGATTTTAAAATGGTGCAGAAAAATATTTTGTGGTCTACACAAAACAATCTGTCAGTATCTCTGACAGAACAGGAATGAAAGGCCATGTTGTTGAACTGCTGCCCGCTGATGACAAAACTGGTATGAATTATAATAACTATATATTTAACGATGAAAGAAGATTTTTATGAAGAAATTTTTAATTACCGGAATTTCCGGTTTTGTTGGTCAGCATTTCATTGATTTTCTCGAAGCAACGAAAGTTAAGACTCATGTGATGGGCGTTGACTTGACTGAAAATAAATCCGGCAGGGATCGTACTTATGTAACGCAGAGTTTTAAGCGGATCGATTTGCTGAACAGGCCTGAAATCGAGCGTGTGCTGCTGGAGTTTCAGCCGGACTATGTGTTGCATCTGGCTTCTTACAGCAGTGTGGCCTTCAGTTGGCAGGAGCCGGTGTTAAGCTTCCAGAACAATATGAATGTTTTTCTGAATCTGGTTGAAACGATCCGCCGGCAGGGACTCAAACCCAGGATACTTTCCGTCGGTTCTTCCGAAGCCTACGGCAACATCAACCAGGATCATCTTCCGCTGGTCGAAGAGTCTCCGCTGGATCCGGTAAGCCCTTATGCGGTGGCGCGGGTTTCCCAGGAACTCTTATCCAGAGTGTATGCCGACTCGTACGGTGTCGATGTGGTTATAACCCGTTCCTTTAATCATATCGGTCCCGGACAGAAAGACATCTTTGTTATTTCCTCTTTTGCAAAACAGATAGCGGAGATCAAAAAGTCCGGACGAAAAAATGGTGTGCTTTCGACTGGCGATCTGCATATCGTGAGGGATTTTTTAGATGTGCGGGATGTCGTGCGGGCTTATTATCTGTTGCTGACGCAGGGGAAAAATGGACAGATTTATAATGTTTGTTCCGGCAACGGGCATTCCTTGCAGGAAGTGGTTGATGAACTGGCATCCATTGCGGGACTTGCAATCAAAACAGAATTGAATCCGGCGTTTGTCCGCCCGTCTGACAACAGGGTCATCATCGGATCGAACAAAAAAATTCATGATGACTTGGGGTGGAGCCCGGCTGTTTCTTTTCAGCAGAGTTTAAAGGACATTCTGGACTATTGGGCAGATTTGGTTTAGCGCGGTTCGTTGAGAACGTTCAAGGTAACTTGATAAAAAATTTACCAGTGACAATATTTCTAATATTGCAAAATTGCGATTTGGGCGGGAAACAAATGAAAATTCTTTTTATCGGATATTTAGATGGCTGGATGGGGATTCATATGCGCCAATTTGCCGCCGGCTTCGATCATATTGGTCATCAGTCATTACTATACGATTACAAGAAGCTTGAGAACTCATGGAATTTCCTCAACCAGTCGCCTCAAGCCAGAAAAGAGCGATTTCTACGCAGGCTGAAGAATATCGTCGCTGAACATAAACCGGATATGATTTTCTTCGTAATCGCACATTTCAGATTCGATCTTCAATCCGTCCGGGAATTTTTCAAAGGGCGGATTGTTGTCTATGACATGGACGGTCCCGGCTGGAAGCCTTACGAATCACTGGAATGGACCCAAAATATAGATATGCTCTTTACGGTTTCTAAAGTTTCTTTACGCAACCTGCATAATAATCAAATCAAAGCGGCGTATCTGGCTCACGGAGTGGATGTAAACTACTATTCTCCTCTTGAATTATCTGACCGTGAACTGCAATATTACGGCTCTCCGGTTTCGTTCGTCGGACGGCCGAGTCCGCGAAGAGTCAGGATGCTGGGCGAAATCGCAGATCTCGGACTTTCCCTTTGGGGCAGGCGCTGGAGCCGCTCAAAAGAATGCAATAATGCTGATCTATGGAACTGCAATCGTGTAAAAAAAGACATAATCGGAGAAGATGTAGTTAAAATCTACAATGCGTCAGGACTCTCTGTAAACATTTTACGGGAGCCGCTGAATGATCCTCCGACAATAATGAGTTTACAGGTGTTTACAGTGCCGGCCTCCGGAACATGCCTGCTCTCCGAATGGGTGGAGGAACTGGAAGAGATGTTTGAGCCGGGCAAGGAATTATTGACCTTCCGCAATACAGATGAACTTAAGGAATTGACAAAGAAATATACCAGAGATATCGCTGCCGCCAGGCAAATCGGCACGGCAGGCAGAAAACGTTGTATCGCGGAACATACTCATGAAAAACGAGCCGAGTACATTATTAAGTCCGTTTATCCGTAAAACAGTTAAAATCATGTCTCTTGAGGCGCGTCAGTATGAAATTGGCTTTTTGTATTTTTAAATATTCGCCGTTCGGCGGATTGCAGGGAGATTTTCTGCGCATTGCCGCTGAATGTCTTCGACGCGGCCATGAAGTGATTGTCTATACCCGATCCTGGGATGGCGCGGTCCCTGAAGGGCTTGACATCCGTCTGATAAAAGCCGGAGCAGTGACAAATCACGGGCAGGCAATCGCCTTTTATCAGCAGCTTCAACATGAATTGCAATCCAGTCGTCCCGCAGGAATAATCGGCTTTAACCGGATGCCGGGACTTGATGTTTATTTCGCCGGCGACAACTGTCTCGCGGAAAAAGCGGCAAACCGCTTCTTTTACCGGACGTTCAATCCGCGATACCGAACCTACTCTTATCTGGAAAAAGCCGTATTCACTCCATCTGCCCAAACTGAAATTCTATATATTGCAGAACCCCAGAAAGCCGGTTATATCAAACACTACTCAACTCAGGAGCAGCGTTTCCATCTGCTGCCGCCGGGAATTCCGGAAGACCGGCAACGCTCGCCGGAATCAGCCGCGCTCCGGGAGAATTTGAGAAAGGCGGAGGGAATTACTGCGGATGAGCGTGTCTTGATTCAAATCGGCTCCGGCTTTATCACCAAAGGGGTTGACCGTTCAATTCGCGCTCTCGCCGCCTTGCCGGACAAAATGCGCGGAAAAACCAGATTGTGGATCGCCGGCAAAGACAACCCTGGAAAATTCATAAATTTGGCTAAGCGTCTGGGGATTGATTCTCAAGTGGCTTTTCTGGGCGGACGCAGCGATATTCCGGCCATTTTAGCGGGAGCCGACCTGATGATACACCCGGCCGTCAACGAATCCGCCGGCAATGTTCTGCTGGAAGCCATGGCCGCCGGACTCCCGGTATTATGTACCGCGGCTTGCGGTTATTCTCCATACATTGAAAAATCCGGTGACGGGCGGGTAATCCCTGAACCGTTTTCACAGTCGGCGCTCAATCAAGAACTGTTGACCATGCTCAACGGTGATTTGCCGGCAATCGGTGAAAAAGGCATAGCGTTCGCCAGACAAAATGATTTCTACAGCAGACACATAATTGCCGCAGATATTATCGAAAAAACGATTGCTGCCAAAGCCGGAATTCAGATTGCGGTTTGAATTATCGCTGAAAATGGCTAAGTTAATGCACGAGAAAATCAGATACTGATAGCAAAAAACCCGACACTTTCAATCCAGGAACGATTAAAGAGTCATCAAAAGGGTTTGGCGGAACTGGAAAAAGAGGATTTCAGCTCCGCATATTCATTTTATACCCATATAATAAATGAATTGCTAAAGTTATGGACACCCGAAGAGGAGGACCTTGTGAGCGAGAATATTAATCAGATCGCAGTTGAAAATTTTGAAAAATGTCCATTATGCGGCGGAGAAACAATTTTATTGTATTCTGATTTGGAAGATAGAGTTTTTGAAGCCAATGGAAAGTTCACTTTTAGAAAATGCCTCAATCCTGATTGCACAGTATGGTATTTAAATCCAATGCCTGCGGATGATGAAATTTACAAATGTTACAAAACCTATTACACCCATGATGAGCAAAAAAAATACAAAACAATCAGGCCGCTTTCTCTATTAACAAGGGCAATATGCAAATCGAATATGAGCATTATCGAAAAATGCCTTGGATTAAAAAAAGAATTGCACTTTTTCAGATACATGGGGCTCCAGCAGAATAACCCGGGTAAATTACTGGAAATTGGATGCGGCAACGGCAAAAAGCTGCTTATGTTTAAAGAATTAGGCTGGGATGTGGAAGGCATTGAACCGGACAAACATGCCGCTGAAATGGCGAAGAATAAAACCGGCGCGGTTATATATACAGATTCAATAGAAAAATTGAACCTTGAAGCAGATAAATACGATGCGATCATCATGCATCATGTAGTGGAACATTTTAAATATCCAACCCGCATTTTAAATGAGTGCTTTCGAGTTTTAAAGAAGAAGGGAACACTCGTTTTAGGCACACCTAATTGCGACGGCTATGGAAGTAAAAAATTCGGGGCTGATTGGTTTGCACTGGAACCGCCCAGGCATCTAATTCTGTTCAACAATAAGTCCCTCACTAAACTTGCCCTGACTGCCGGATTCAGAGAGATAATCATAAAACCCAAAATCAGCGGACAAAGATGGTTATTTGAAACTTCAGAGGAAATTTCATCCAAAGGAGATTGCAAACATCTGTACCACGGCGGCATTTCTTCTCCTAAAAGTATTATAAAGTCAGTCTTTTATCAACTGAAGCACTACCAGCTGACCCAAGCCGATCCTGCCATGGGCAATGAAATCTATATGTGGTGTACAAAGTAAACTTTAAAACTTGAGTTTCAACTACCGGCATCGCCTTGACAAATCCCAATATAGAAACCATATTTCATAAGATGGAATTTTTTTGCTTATTCAGGAGTAACTACTATGAAAAAACTGATCATCGTGCGTCATGCACACGCAGTTCACGACGGCACCGCCGATTTCAAGCGCAGCCTGACCGAAGAGGGACTTGAAGAGGCCGTCCAGGCAGGCAAAATCCTCAAAAAGAATGATCTTATCCCTGACGTGATTATTTCCAGTCCAGCCGCGCGGGCTATGCAGACAACGAAAAAAATCGCACACAAACTGGACTTCCCGGGAGATTCGATTGTTTACGACCGTGAGTTTTATACGGCGGACGAAGATGATATGCTGCGCAGCATTCAACATACCGACGATTCATGCAAGGTATTGATGGTGGTCGGCCATAACCCGACCTTGCTGCATCTGGCCAATAATATAACCGGGGCCGTTGAATCTCTGCCGCCGGGCGGTATCATCGTCATCGAATTTCCGAAAGGATTTTCCTGGTCTGACGTCAAACCCGGATCCGGCGCTTCAGCATTCGCGCTGAACTTCTGATTCCTATCTTTTGCGCTCAATGCAAACGGCAACGCTGCGGGAGTGTTTCAACGCGCCGGGCTTGTCAATGGTTACCCTTGCGCACTTGACCGGTTCATATTTCAAGCAGACCTTTGCGGCTTCCTCCGCCAGCCGCTCCAGCAGCATAAAAGACGAGGCTTCCGCCATTGTCAGAATATCATTTTCCACCGCCTGATAGTTTACCGTATCATTGAGATCATCACTGTTCCCGGCGGCGGAAAGGTTGCAATCCAACTCGATATTAAACTCAATTTCCTGTTTTTTTTTGCGTTCTTCGGGTAAAGTTCCAATTATGGACTTTACTTTCAGAGATTTTATGATTATTTTATCCATATAGTTGTTCCTGATAAGAGGTTTGATTTGATTTACATCCTTAACCAGAGTTTTACAAGTAGATTATAAAAAATCAACAGGACATTTGTTATGATTTCAGAAAGCAATGAACTCAGACTCTTCGTAGCGGTTGACATTCCGGAAGAACACAAAACCGCGCTGCTCAAGGCGCAAAAAGCATTTCCCGGACTGCCCTGGATTTCCGCCAGACAAATTCACCTGACCATGCGTTTTATCGGCGAAGTGGATGTTGACCAGTTCGACCGGGTCACCGGCTGCCTGAACGATGTTTCAGCCTCGCAGTTTACCTTGCGCCCAGACGGCACCGGATTCTTCCCGGATGCCGCCAAACCGTCAATCTTCTGGTTCGGCCTCCAGGAATCCGCGGAACTGCTTGCTCTCAAACAAAAAGTCGATGCGGTGCTCAAGTCGGCCATCGGCCTGACTCCGGAAGCCCGCGGCTTCGTCCCGCATGTAACGCTGCTGCGTTTTAAATCGCGTCCGGATGATGAGCTCATTGCTTCGTTCAGCGCCAAGTTTTCCTCGCTGGGCCTGCCGGAATTCAGCGTCAGCGCTTTCTCGCTGTATTCCAGCCAGTTAAGCAACAGCGGCGCAATTTATGTTAAAGAGGCTGAATATAAACTGTAGCCTGGATTAAAAAAAAAATGAAAAAAAACAGCGATAAATGTTTGTTTTTTTTCAGTTAAGTGTTAATATATTGGCTCACTTCAGGAGAAGCTCCTGAAATCACGCTCCGACATAGCTCAGCGGTAGAGTAGGTGGCTGTTAACCACTTGGTCGCTGGTTCGAATCCAGCTGTCGGAGCCATTTTTTGCCTTTAATACCAACGACTTACACCATAAATCCCATATCTTCAATAAGTGCATATTTAGCCTTTGCTACAAAAAATGCTCTGATATTCTTGCTTTTGACGCGATAATCAGCTATTATTATTTCAGATGGTTTTTCTGTGTTCATTAATGCATTAATGCGGAGCCAGGATCATGGCTGATAAAAAAGTAAAAATTCTTTTGCCTAAACTTTTCAAACGCGGCAAGAAAGGCTTCTATTACTTTCGACGTATGGTTGACGGCAAGGACTGCTGGACAAATACCAAAGCAGTTGACATTGAAGAGGCCAAAGAGATCGCTACTAAACATATCAAAGCAGAGCTTTCGGTAGAGGCTTTGAGCCATATTGAAAAATCGGCCCCGCGCTTAGCAGATAGTTATGTGGAAAGCATCACAAGTAAAAAAATTATCAGGACTTCTATTTGTGACGCTCATCAGATATGGATTGACCATTTTACAAAATATAACGACGTTGCCGCCAGGACCAGAACCTATTACCACACTATTTTTAATCGTTTTGCCGCTTGGTGTAAAGCAGAAGACATTGAGAATGTTGAAGACATTGATCATTCGGCAGCAATGCGTTATTCCAAATCCATATGGGCAAGCGGGCTTGGCGTTAAAGCCTACAACGGCCACCTCAAGCACCTGTCCCGGGTATTCAGCGCACTGGATGCAGTGGCACCGTTACCAAACCGTGATCCATTCCATCACCGGAAGATTGCTCGAGTGGGTCGCAACGAAATACTTACAGAAGGACACCATGCTCTCGAACCGCAGGCTCTCCAGGCCGTAATCAACCAGGCAGCAAAAGCAGGCAGGGATTTTCGTGACCTGTTCATTCTCGGCAGTCAGACTGGAATGCGGCTGAAAGATGCGGCTTTGTTAAATTGGAAATCGCTGTCTGGGCAATTCATCGAGATCAATCCGCATAAGACCAAGAAGTCTGGTAATACCGCTAGGATTCCGGTTTCACCTACCTTGCGCAAACTGCTTGACACTCGACTGGCAGATGGGAACAAGAGTGAGTATGTGCTACCAGGCATTGCTGAACAATATCTGCGGAACGTCTATTATATATCGAAGAAGAGCAAGCAGATTTTTGAAGATGCGCTTGGCAAAGCAGCGACCATAGTAGCGGCAGAAAAAGACAAACACCGCCAAAGGAATATCAGCGTTTGTTCATTTCATAGTTTGAGAACCACCTTCATGAGTCTGCTGGCTTCCAAGGATGTATCAACGCGGGATGCCATGCATATTATGGGCTGGGAAAGCCCGGAAATGATCAAGGTGTATGAACGAATGCTGGAGGCTGCTCGTGGCGATTCCGACAAGCGGGCGTTGAAGCTGGTAAAGGAAATTTCCGCATTAAAATATGTCGTGCCGGAGCCGGAGATCCCGAAGGAGCTTAACAATACAGAAAAAGCGTTGCGGGAGTTGGTCGAAAAATATTCTAATGTAACCATCGGCAAGGTCTACAATATTAGTGAAGCGGCAGTCCGGAAGTGGCTGAAGAAGTTTGGAATTAAGCGGTCGCGTCGCATTGAGTCTGCCGACATCAGTGCCGATGAAATACTGGCAATGCGGGAGGCTTTGAAAAATGTCTGAATTAATCTATGATGTTTCTAACGAAGATCAATTAGAGAAGTCTTTGTGGGAAAAACATAAGGTGACTATAATTAATTCAGATTATACAGCCAAGATTTTTGAAAGCTTCTTTAGCAACTATTTCTTTAATAATAGTCAGGCCAAAGGGAACTATAAATTCTATAGCTTGCAGCATGTCTTCCATCCATATGCCGGAATCAGTTTTTTATATAAATCTGATATCTACAAAGAGCTTTTAAAAAAAGTGCTCAGAGGCAATCATTCGGTAGCATTTGTTTTGTCGATAGAAAATTTTAAGTTACTTAGATTTTGCCAATGTTTTTTAGGTGCGGTAAGTTATTTGCAGCACCATGGCAGTGATGATTGTGACACGGATCAGAGTCTTTCCGATTTCGTGGTTGGCCAAGCAGAGCTACCTAGGGCACAGATAATTATCAACGAATCTCCAGATGAGCTTCCGATACCATTTATTATCGGAGCGTCAGAGAATTCATCAAAATTACAGGTGCCGGTATGGACGTTCTATTGGTCTGTTAAATTTCAACCAGATGCACCCTTTTGGTCCGGCGAAACAAGCCCAAAAAAAGAGCAGAACCCTTCCTATGAAGAAGACCCGGGAGGAAATTCTTACCCATCAGATATAGCGATCAGAAAAAGGATTCAAAACGGCAAAGCCGAAAGTGAAGGCGATTATATTCGAGACGGCATGGGCAATCTTCACTCGTTTGCCTATAAAATTACTGCTAACAGTTGGATAGCGTTATGGCCCCACGGGGAAAAAGAACTTATGACGAAACTGTGCGGTGCTGAGGAAACTGAAAATTATTACAAAAAAAAGGCGAGCAAAAATGTTGCTTCATCTAATCCGGTAGGTGGCACAGAAGAACATTCAACGACGGATAATAATAAACAAGTAATCAAGATTTCATTTGAAGCATGCGACAAGAAAATGTTGGTTACATATAAAGTTAATGGAGAAGTTAAAAAACCGCGTCTTAATTTAAATAAAGGACCACTGCGTTTTCTTGCTTTTCTTGCAGGCGACAGACAAGGATATTGTTTTGTCTTTAAAGACATCAAAGGCAGAAAAATTCCCCAAAGCGTTTTGCTGATAAAAGACATTCCTGCAGGACAGCCGACAGAAGGCCCTAACGTTATAGACTTGTCCATGTTGTTTAAGATAGCCGGTAATTCTTTTGTTAAAAGCATAACCAGTGCGCTTCCAGAAATGTTTAGTCCTTTTCTTCAATTCAGTAGTGAAATGGATATGCTCGATGCTAACTGTAATCAAGTTCATAAATTCAAGCAAGAAAAATTGGCTGACCAATTATTTGAAAAAGAAGCACATTACCCAACAATAAAACATAATGGTGAATTGCTGAATAACGTAAAGCTCAGAAAGCATATATTTGACATAACGCTTTCTGCTGAGTTCAAAGCGACGTTAGTGAATTTGTCACTAAATGCATTGCCTGACCGCAAGGCCATCTTAGATTTTATCATAAAGGCCCACGCCGCGATACCAACGCCCGCGTTGTAATTGGGCGCAGATTTTTTGACGCCTCATGGCCTCTGCCATTTAATATTTTTTGATACAGCTTTCTGAAAGATCGATTTATGTGGTAGCATTGCTTGCCTCAAAACTATTGCGTTCCACGCCTAATAAGTTATCCCTATACTCAATATTCCGTATGTATAATTGTAGCCTTTTTCAGATAAGTCAACATGCGCTTCCTAATTATATTTCATGCCTTTCCTAACTATATTATTTCGTCCTAATTATATTTGCATGTTGTTATATTTTAGGTATTTGTAACTTATTATACTCGCGATAGATTTTAATTATCTGAACAAATAAACGTTCGTTCCAGAACAATTTAAAATGTACTGAAACGAACAGCAAATGAAAGGAAAACGAGAGATGAAAAAGAATGTCGAAGAAGATCAATCGCGGGCGGAACTGTCAAAATTAGCATGGGATCCACATTATGGGCCTCCCCAATTGAAAGCAGCCATAAGTTGTTTGTCGGGGGCTGGTCAAACAACGGCAGCTGCGCAGCCGGAAAGTTTCTTAGACTTGAGCGCAGCAAAGAAATTTGCTGGAAATGCTTCAAGAACAACGATTTATCATTGGACAAAGCGGGGGCTCCGCTTCTATAGAATTAATCGACGAATTATGTTTTTGGCGTCAGATCTACGGGAATATATTGTCAATGCTCACCGACCTGAGGAGAAATGTTTATGAAAATCTACGGCAGCGGTGGCGCTGAGCCAGATGATGATGATTTTTTCGAGGACGATCATCATCCGGCTCAGCAATCGGACAACATTAACTTACCGCAACTTGACCCGGTTGTCAACTTGCACAGTTTTTTCAGCCTCATCCTTGCGACAGGCGCTTGCGTCGAAGTGCGTGTGTTCGACAAAGCCGGAAATGTGAGTGCCGGATATTTCGACTCGACTGATGCTGCCATGACGGCCGTTCAACAAATGCCTCCCGGTGTATCCATCTGCGCGGCGATTAATCCAGTTCCGCGGGCTTATCTTGCTCGCGGTAAGAATGTTATGCGCGGAAACTGGAAAGCCGTGAAGGCCGGTATCGCCACTGAACAGGTAGCAGCGCTCACTACGGTTTGCGACGACGATATCAGTTTCGAGCGTTTGTTCGTTGTTGACATCGATGCCATCCGGAACCCAAAAGATATTTCGGCGACTGATGCCGAGTTGGCCGCTGCAAAGATAGTCGCTGAAAATGTTCGTAGTTTCTTCCGGGAACTCGGCATTGACAGTGTGCTGGCCTGTTCCGGAAACGGCTGGCATGTTTATGTGCTGCTGCCGCAGGCTCAGTTTAACGAAGCGAGAAAGCTACTGCGGCACGCAGTCCTGAAGTATTTATCGGCAAGGTTTTCAACGCCGGCAGCAGATGTCGATACAAAGATCGCAAATCCCGCGAGAATTATGAAAATTATCGGCACAGTTGCCTGCAAGGGGGCAGACAGTCCGGAACTTGAAAGACCTTGGCGGCAATCGTATTTCGAAGACTTTCACGACCTACAGGTAACTGATAATTTCTATGCGATCATGCAACCGTCACTGACAGAAAAAACCGTAGCGGAAGCACCACGTCAGCAACCAGTGCAGTCAAGCAACGCGACCGGTCTCAGCTTTGTGGATAAGTACCTTGAAACTGCTCCTCCGGCAATTTCCGGACAAGACGGGCACGCAACCACGTTCAAAGTTGCCTGCGATCTGGCACGGATGGGGTTGACCGGAGATGATCTGTTCACTGCCCTGAAAACTTATAACGCGAAATGTACGCCGCAATGGTCCGATCAAGAACTTCGTCATAAACTAGTTGATGCAGAAAAAGCTGTTGCAAATAATAAAATACTAAATGACACTCAACTCCCGCAGGTAATCCTTCCAGGTGATGGACAGCGGATTATTGATGCTGCTGAAGATTTGGCCGAGGCTTATGCGCTTCAGCCGGTTGAAAAACAACTATTCCAGCGCGGCGGAACGGTTGTCTCGCTGACTGCTGACGGACAGCCCCAGCCGGTCGATTCAGTGACGTTACAGTCTGATTTGGAAAGGGTGGCGGCGCTGGTGCGCCCCGATAGCAAAAACAGCACCGGTTTTAAGTCGGTGACGTGCAGCAAAGCCGTTGCCGACAGCATACGCAGCTGCCGGGAGTTCAAGAATGCGCTGCCGGAAATCAAACTTTTCGCTCCGTTCCCTATCCCTATTGTTGATCAAAACGGAAAGATGGACTTTCTTGTTGGCTACAACAGGCAACTCGGAATTTATGCCAACGGAGTAATGCCATGCCTTACTTCTGTTGAAAAGTCTATGGTGCTGATAAAAATGCTTTTCCGTGACTTCCGTTTTCAGACGCCATCGGATTTCTCCCGCGCTGTCGCGTTTCTGCTGTCAATCGCGCTGGTGTGGGCACAGATAATTTCCATGCGTTGCCCGATGTTTGTAGTCGGAGCCGACCTGTCACAGGCGGGCAAAGGTTTCCTGTGCAAACTCATTTACGCGGTCTGGGGTATCAAAACTGGAATCGTGAACGCCAAGGTTGGTGGGCTGGGCGGCTTAGAGGAAAGTTTCGACCGCATGCTCATAAACGGTTTCTTCTCTATATTGCTTGACAACCTGCGCGGGCTGGTTGACTCGCAGAAAATTGAGTCATTCCAGACTGAAGATTCATACCATGCCCGTGCTCTGCGGTCGGAGATGATAATTGATCCTAGGCGGATCGTGGTCGGTGCTACGTCTAACCAGGCAAACCTGACAGCAGACTTGGCTAACCGTTCCGTATTTATCGATATTTTGAAGCAGCCCGCGGACTATCAGTTTCAGCGGGTCGGAGATAAATCTTTTCTGGAATATGTAAAGGCGAACCGTCCTCTATTTCAGTCCGCGGCTTTCAGTATATTGAAATGCTGGTGGGATGGCGGATATGCTCAGGCAGACAATGTACCGCACGATTTTAAAGACTGGGGCCGCCCGATGTCGGCTATCATCGAAACGACCTGTTGTCTGCCTCCGCTCTTTGATGGGCATGCGCAGGTCAGAATGGAAGCCGTTATACCGCATCTACAGTGGTTCCGTCAAGTTTGCCTTGCGGTCAGAACCGCCGGTCGTGTCGGTCTGGGGCTGGCGGTGAATGACATTGCCAGCATACTGGACCAGCAGGGCATGCCGGTGCCGGGTGCTGAAGGCGGCAGCTTTCAATCTTTGCTTGACCCGCAGCGGCAGCAGGTGTTTATGTCGATCGGACGGAAACTCGGCATGGTCTTCGGCGACCGGATCCAGGTACAGGTTGGCGGCTTTGCCGTCAGCAAGACCATCAACGCCGATACCGGTACAGCCAAACATGGGCCAAGGGCAAGTTATGTGTTTACGCAGTGCTCTGCTTAGCTTTGCGGCAGACGGCGGCAGAAGATGCGGCAGATGCTTGAGCTCAAAGCGGCAGATGCGGCAGAAGAAAGTCAGATTGAAAAAGATTAAAGAAAAAATGCAAAGAAGAAGCTGGTAGATATAAATAAAGGGAAGATTATCTGCCGCATCTGCCGCATCTGCCGGGAAAGACTCGGGAAAACTACTTAATACAAGGAGGACGATAAAATGTCAGGATGAAAAAGTTTTATGGATTGTTGCTGTGCATCATTACTCGAATGCGCAGCAGGGGGATTTAAACCAGGAAATAGATGTGATTAAGCATGCGTAGAACAGAAACAGTTTGGCTGATAACCAGCCGACAAAAGGAGATCGAATTATGAAACAAGTTTGTAGTGCAGATAGTAGAGAATTGATGAATTAAATGTATTTACCACTCGCTGAAAATAATGAAAATAAGGAAAGAAAGATGAAAAACTATTCGAAATTATTGAGCTCAACAGCGTCAATCAAATCCGGTTCAAAGCGGGCTCCAACGCCCATAATTGACAACGAAAAGTACTGGTTTTTTTTGAGTAACATAGATGTTGATGATGCCCATGCAGTACAGCCGGCGGCACCGCCTGATGACATCGCCAAGTCTCTTAAACAGTGGCAGTTACACGAATATGAAAAGTACGAAAAATTGCCTAGCCTTAGCGATTTTGCAAAGGAATTGAAAATGACCACAATTGCGCTATATCGGCGGCTGCATGGCGAAAGGGTACTTTACCATCGTAGGAAGAAAAACGAATCAGAAACCAGTGACTTCCTCTGGTCAATTTTTGTTTACGCTCCATTTTCACGAATGAATTTATTCATTACGAGAATTCCACTCGACGAAGATTATTATTGGAATTTAACCAATTCTGAAACGTTGAAAGTTACGAAAAAGGGCCAAGACCTTATAAGGAAATTGGCTAAGATACCTTCAGCAAAAGCTCTTTGTCTGCAACTTTCTAAAGTAAAATAACCATTAACCCAAGGCGGCGCAGTCCTAATCGGCTGCCCGCCTTAAACAGGAAAAATTATGAAAAACGATCTAGGAAAATTAACAGAGAAAATGTCGAGAAGAAATAACATCTATTATCAGGAAATGAAAACCGCCCTCCAGTGTATCTTTACACAAATTATTAACGACACACTAAAAGCCCAATGGGTCACAGAGCTCCCCGAAAAAGATCGTCAAAAATTGATTGATGCAATTTATTTGAGCGGAGGTGTTTTTCTTAATACCCTCACACTGAGTGCTGATTTATATACAGTGCCGCTAATGTTAAAGAAACTAAGGTTACTTGAACGGAACAGTGATATTCGACGCAAAGCCCGGGAAAGATATCAAAATAGCAAACGCTATCGGATCAAGCAGTCGCGGAACATGAGAAAATGGCGGAGCATCCCCGGGAACAAAGAACGTGAGACCGCCCAGCGCCATAAACGGACCGAAGAAAAGAAAAAAACCCGGTTTGAGTTGTAATAAATATTCAATCATTCGAAACGACTGAAAAAACTTTTTGGTGTATTTGCTTTAAATTACTAATAAGCAATATATTCCATATTATGACTTCGCAAAATACACCATGAAAAACAGGGAAAAATGTGTACGAAATAGCGTTTTCGGCATATTTATCATGTAATTTAATCATCAGATTATCCCTTTTTTAGAGTGCCGACCACCCGGCGGTGGAGACCCGTTACGAAAAGCAGCCGACTCGGGTTGACAATGATTCACCAGCAGTGCGCCGGTCCGGCGGAATCCTTCTCTCCCCCCACGCCGGCAGCAGCGCTCCACCGTTGCCGGAACTCATTGGCGCGGTCGTGCTATTAAAAAGTTTCCTTTATGCAAAAAACTTCTTGAATGAAGTTCCGGATGTATCATATTATCATCATTATTATATGGAACGCATGAATCACAACGGTACTAATATAAAATCCAGCATCAGGGATGTGGATGTGTAGAAACTGGATATCACCATTTAGGAGAAAAATATGAACGCCGGCGGAGACGTAAATGTGAAAGAGATCATTGCTAACGCCACCATTGCCACATCATCATCCATCCCCAGCCAGCATGGCCGGAAAAAATGGAGGGGCTTATGAACACGGAATTAATACAGCGCATGCAGAGCAACTTTGACGCGCTCGCCCAGTCAATGCCTGATGATGAAAGTATTGAATTCTGGTTTGCCCGGGACTTGCAGGAACCACTGGGCTACGTCCGCTGGGAGAACTTTATCACAGCAATCCAGCGTGCCATCGAATCTTGTGAAACCACGGGATACCGGGCGGCGGATCATTTTCGTGGCGTCACGAAATTGATAACCCACGGCAAAGGCGGCCAGCGCCCTATCGATGACTTTATGCTCACGCGCTACGCCTGTTACCTCATAGCCCAAAATGGCGATCCGCGGAAGGAACCGATTGCGTTTGCCCAGAGCTATTTTGCCGTCCAGACGCGCAAGCAGGAGCTGATCGAAGAACGGATGAAACTCCTGGGACGACTGGAAGCACGGGAGAAGCTTAGAGCCTCCGAAAAAACACTATCAGACAATATTTTCGAGCGCGGTGTGGACGATGCCGGGTTTGGGCGCATCCGTTCCAAAGGCGATGCTGCCCTGTTTGGCGGTCACACCACTCAGGCGATGAAGGACAAGTTCGGGATTACCCAAACCAGGCCTTTGGCGGATTTCCTGCCTACGCTGACCATCGCCGCCAAGAATCTGGCGACTGAGATGACGAACCACAATGTGCAGCAGTCCGACATCCAGGGCGAGCCGGCGATCACTAACGAGCACGTCCAGAACAACACCAGTGTCCGTAAAATGTTGGGACAACGAGGAATTAAGCCCGAAGCGCTGCCGCCGGAGGAAGACATCAAGAAGCTGGAACGCCGAGTGAAAACGGAAGAAAAGAAACTAGAACAGAAATCCGGGCGCCTGCCGGAGCCAGACGGCAAACAATAAAACTCCATCCACCAACCCTCGATTACCAACGTCAGGCAGTTGCAGTGGCGGCGGCAATCGCAGAAGCTACTAAATTTCAAGTAATATCCAAGCGTTAATAGTCGGCAGGAGCAATTCTATCGGCTATTTTATTCTGCTTTAGAACAGTATTCTGCTTGTGTAGACTGTGCATAAAGAAAAACTCCAGCGGCACAAATTCCCGACTGCAGAGAGGAAAAAACGAAACCATATGAGGCTAATACCATGTCAATGACCAAACGCGATTTTGTGGAAAAGATAGCCAGGGCGACCGGCCTGCTCCAGCAGGATGTGGCTGTCGCGGTGCAGAAATTACTGGACACCCTGGCGGATGAAGTCGCCGCCGGCCGCACTGTCGAACTGCGCGACTTCGGCGTGTTTGACGTGGTTAGCCACAAAGCCCGGGTCGGCCGCAACCCAAAGCATCCGGAAGAAACTGTTGCCATACCGGCCAGAGCCGGCGTCAGGTTCAGATCCGGAAAAGCCTTGAAAAGGCGGGTCTTGCAGCTGGACACGGCCAGAATCTGCGGCGATTAGCGGCAAGGTACTGTTCGGGATATATGGCGGCACCCGGCTGAACAGTATGAATTAGCATGAATGGCGACCGTGCCAGGCGCCATTGGCAATATCCAGATCCGTTTAGTGAACTCGTCATGATTCACCCGTTCAGTGGTTGGTCAGCCGCATCCCCCCGTTACAAGCGCAGCAGCAGGAAAGCGCCGTGCGCCGGGGATTATTCATCGAGTAACTGGTGACACGACGGCTGTTGGACTTCTTCAATTTTTAAATTTTAGTTTCATTCTTTTTTGCTGATTTTAAGTGCAAGGGGATTGACATTCTAGAAAACATAATGTATAATTACTACATATTAACAAGTAAATATACATTAGCAATAGATAGAAATGAACGAAAACTTGCAAATACTTGATTATAAGCCTAAATATATTCTGATAGCAGATATGGTCAGGAAGCAGATTCAGTCTGGACGGTTCAAAAAAGGTGATAAATTATTCTCCGATGATGAACTGGCGTTGAAATATAAAGTCAATGCGCGGACTATTGCCGCCGGGCTTAATGCTCTGGTTAAAGAAGGCTTATTGGAAAGAGCGCCGGGGCGCGGTACTATCGTAGTAAGAAACATTGAAAACAATAAGGTTGTCAGCAATGCGGTCGGCATGGTAATGTTTAGTAAAGGCGATGTTTACAGCGATATCTGCTTGAAAATATCCCAGGGACTGATGCACAGGAAACTTTATCCGGTTTTAATTAACGAAAGCGTTGTCGAGAGACATCGGGATTGCGTCATAACTTATCTGGATCAGATGACCGGCGATGAACAACGGCCTTATGGAATGATCATTGACGGTAAT
Source organism: uncultured Lentisphaeria bacterium (assembly GCA_903831825.1). GTDB lineage: Bacteria > Verrucomicrobiota > Lentisphaeria > Victivallales > Victivallaceae > CAIPAT01. The sequence continues at coordinate 23,054 of CAIKZE010000051.1, forward strand.
TATGGATTTCCGTTTGACCATCTATTTTCAAACCCCAGCAGATTTGAAAACATTGTTTTCATCACCAAATATCATCATCCTGAAAGAATCGGGCACGCCAAATACGCGCTGGTGGATTTTGCGGCTGCCGGACGGATGGCGGCACAGTACTTTATTAATAAAGGCTATAAAAAACTTGCATGTCTCGCAAGTCACGAAGAGGAATATCCCGGCTCCTGGAGTTCCATGCAGGTTATGATTATGCAGGGCTTTGCCGAAGTTTGCCAGGCATCAAATGTCAGATTCTCAGAGGATCTCTTCTGGAAACTGCTGCATGGTGCGCCATTTGAAAAGACGGTCGGGGAAGTGCTGGATAGTAAAGATTGCCCGGATGCGATTTTTGCTTACCCTGATTATTTTATCCGCAGTAAGATAATTCCATTGCTTGAATCAAAAAATATGAAGCCGGTGAAGGATGTTAATCTAATCGGCTTTTATAATACGCATCATGCAGAAGAATGCGGGTTTTCATCCATTTGCATTAACGAGGAAAAAATCGCCGATGCGGCGGTAAAATTGCTGACGAATGAAACACAAGAACAAGATATATTAATTCAACCAGAGTTAATTATCAGGCAACCGAAACCTTAACAAAACGGAGGAAACAATAAATGAAAAATTGGAAACAACTAACCGGGATGCGTGTAAATAGAAGGATTTTTACACTTATAGAACTCCTGGTTGTGATCGCAATCATCGCCATTTTGGCCTCAATGCTGCTGCCGGCGCTGAATAAGGCGAGAGCAAAAGGGAAGCAAGCTACCTGCGCCAATAATTTAAAGCAGATTGGGCTGGCAGTTAATTACTATACTAGTGACTATCAGGACTGGTATCCGGCTGGAGAAACGCCTAATGCAACATCGGCGTTTAAATCCCAAATGCTTTCAGGCTCTGATTTCAAAAATGGGTATTGTACCGGCGGCGTGAAGCAGTTTGATTGCCCGTCGGATATAACTAGAGTATCGACAGTGGATTACTGGCCGTATTATGGCGCTGATAACAATATCAGTTATGGTTACAATGAGAAAATCGGGGGTTCGCTTTATCCTGGTAGCGATGCTGGATTCAGAATACGACCACACAAAGCGACTCAGTTGCAAAAACCGTCATCCTATATTCTGATTTGTGATGTCGGCAGATATCTGACTCCGCCGGCTTGTTCAAATTACAATATACTTTGGGGAGCTAGCAATACCGACGAAGACAGAAGTGCCCAGTTGAGGAACAACACGGAAAATATGACTAACCATGAGAAAGGTATTAATTTTTGTTTTGTGGACGGGCATGTCGGATATTATTCGTACATAGATTATATGAATAAATTGTGGTCTCTGGACGTGGGCACCGGTAAGTACAATATAAATTATTAAAAAAAGAAATTGTCTGGAAGCAGGAGAACGTTTGACTGTATTCAATTATATAGCGGTTTTTGTCATAAGCA
>CAIKZE010000052.1 GCA_903831825.1 uncultured Lentisphaeria bacterium
ACTTTCTACTGGTGTCTCGGGGGCACTTTCGGCTTTGCCGGTTCGTTACAAAGCTACGGCTTTGCTCCTCTCCGGCAACCCCAAAATTTCTCCCCGATACCCTCAGTATAAAAATACCACTTATTTCTTTACAACTCCTAAAAGGAGAATTAAGAAATGAGAAAACGTTTTTTCACACTCATTGAATTGCTCATTGTCGTAGCCATCATTGCCATCCTTGCCGCGATGTTGTTGCCGGCGTTGAGCAAAGCTATGATGACTGCACGTAAAGCCCATTGTATTAACAACTTAAAGCAACTTGGCACCGCGCTTGAATCGTATGCCGGTGACAGTCAGGACTGGTATCCGATGTATTATACTGCAACCGGCGGCGGGGAATGGTATAAGGTATTGTGCGACAACCACTATGTGCCATGTACTTACAATCAGGCCAGAGGCGCTTTGGGGCTTGGCGGCTCAAGGGAAGGAAGAAAACATATCCTCTGGTGTCCCGAGGATAAGCGGGACCCCACGGCTGCCGCTGCGAATGCTCAAGGCATTAGTTATGGCATAAATGCGATTATAACCAATCCCACTCCTCCCGCATATCATTATTTGCGAAGAACTCAGATAGCCTTGAAAGCAGGCTGGTCTGCCGGACAGAGCAGCTTGCTGATGGATTCCTGGGACGGAATTGATTATAAATCCGGAGACCCGTATTATATCAGCAGTTATACTAATCAAAAATTGGATTTTCGCCATAATACTACCATAAACGTTCTTTTTTGCGACGGGCATGTGGAGAACGGAAACAGGTCAGTCATTTATTACAAAATCTTTAGCGATAATTTCTGGGGAAGATACTGGTAGTTATCGCCGCGGCTTGTATTGCGAATATCCTTCTGTCTATAGATTCAAAAATAAAAGTCCAAGCAAAGCGTCGAGCTGAACTCGAAAATCGGGGAATTTGCCCAGTGAAGATTAAAGAATAAGAAAGGATGAGGTTTAATGTCAAGATTATTGAAATTCATGCAGGGAGAATTTATCGCAATTATGCTGCTGTGCAATGCTGTAACCGGCGCGGAAAAGGCCGGGCCGGCGGTACTTTTCACTGCAACCGGAGAGTGGGGAAAGGCATCTAATCTGCATACCTATCAGGAATGGCTGGATGGAGGATTTGAGGTTGACATTAAACCTCTGGAGAAGATTAAAAACATTTCAGAATTGAAAAAGTTCAGCGTGGTGGTGATTAATTCATTGCCTTCTGTCAATATTGAAAACAAGGTTTCCGACGGACAGATTAATTTTGAGGAGGTTATTGCGGCATATTTGAAGAGCGGGGGGAGCGTTATTCTGATTAATGCCGGCGGGGAGTGGGATCGCGGAGTGCCGTCATTTGAACATTTTTTATTGCCCTATGGCGCCGGCACTGCGGAAGAACAAATTACTGATCCCAAGAATATTCTTGGTAAAACCACCAGCGGGTTGCAATTTAATTATACGACTGATATAGCCACGGATAGTCCGTTAACCAAAGGGATAACCCGTCTGGGATATTTCGGTCAGGCGGTACGCGCTGACGCCATGAAGACAACCTTGGCATTGATATTTACGGATAAAAGTTCGTGGAAAATTCTTGCACGTGGCGAAAAAACGGCTTATTCCGCCAGCGCCGCGGAACCCGGACGCAGCGCTAAATTGAAAAGCGCTCCCGCGACTTATGCGGCGAATCCGCCGTTCATCGCGATGCGCAGCGTCGGCAATGGACAACTTCTGGTTATGGCGCAAAGCAGCGCCGCGCTTACCGCTTCGCCTGAAGTCGTTGAAAATATTCTCTGGCACAAGAATGACATGACTGAACCCAATCTGGCCCAAAACCGCACGTTCATTATCAACGCGGCAAAGCAAATGGCCGAGTCCGGCAGAGCGAATGGATTTGGAGGATATATTGCTGACCGCACGGTTGTTACTGACAAAGAATATGTGCTTGGCGGAACTAATACCGACTGGTCTAAAATGCCGCCCATACTGAACAGCCTGCCGCAATTGAATTATTTTAAAGGAATCGTCGGCGCGCAATCCACGTTCAGCGGCGGATGCCACTCGGTTGCGGAACTGTCCAGGGCCGCCAGTTCCGCGGGACTCGATTTCCTGGTATTTACCGAGAAACTGGAGGAGATGAATGCGGAGAAATGGGGAACATTGAAGAAGGAATGCAAAGCGGCGTCAAACGATAAATTTATGGCATTCCCCGGCTTGATCGGTCTGGACAAGGTTGGCAATCGCTGGTTTGTCTTCGGCTATGCCGACTATCCGACGGTTCCCGGCTTGACCGTGGACAAGAAAAGAATTGACAACACTTATTTTCTGAATGCAAAAACGTTCGGGTTGCGCATGACCGGCTATGCTTACACCGGGAAAAACCCGGTTCCGCCGTGTGAAATGCGCCAGTGCTCCGCCATGTCAGTATTCACTTATGAAAACGGCAAACAGGTTGATGAGTCGGTAAACCACTATCTGCGCAGTTCATGGAATCAGGAGTATATGCTGCCGTTTGCGGTTGCGATCTGTGACAGCCCGGCAGCTATAAATGAGACAGCACAAAACTCCATGCTTAATATCTATACCGGGAAATCACTTAAAGATTTCGAGGGCTATGTTTCGGGAAAAGGGTACTCTTCGCTTCATATCGAGCGTCCGCAGCGCTGGTATTTGACACGCGGCCCCAAACTCGCTCAGTATGGAGCGATCAGCGGCGGATTCGGCGTGGACGAAGAAAAAGAAAACCGCTGCGCGATTGCCTTCAGGTTGACCGGTTTAAAAAACGGCGACACGGTCAGGTTGATGAACGAGGAGGAGGTGTTGAGAGAATGGCAGGCGGATAAATCTGAATTCTCCACTGAATTCAGATGGGCAAATGATAAACTTCGTTCTCCGGTAATTGAGGTTAAGCGCAATGGCGAGCCGGTTCTGCTTTCTTCGGCGGTCATGCTGCAGAGTGGTTCATTTTTCAATCAGTGCGGAGATCGCCAGAACACAATTCCGTATGTCTATCTGCCGGATAAAAAAGGCAATGTATATGTTTCCGGCACTCCGATTGAGATGAAATACCGCGGCTGGACGCCGGTTACCAATGTTTACGCGCCCGTAAAGGTCTGGGCGATTGGCGCAATCGGACTCGAACTTGTGCCTATATTCTGCTCAAGCTGGGTCAGCGGCCCGGATATTCCAATTAAATCCGACCGCCAGGAGCGTCGGGGCAATCTTGCCAGTTACCATTATCAGGTATTATCCGCGCCTGGAATCATGATTGTGGATGACATTGTCGGGCGCGTTCATCCTAACGGGAAATCCCATCTTGGCGACTGTGCTCCGCCGCAGTTAACCGAACCGTTGCGTTTCTTCAATGCGGTGTGCCGGAAATACGCGTTGTTTGGGCGCATTGGCGAGGGTCAGGCGAATGCCCAACTGCTTGAAGGCAGGATTAATATTCTTGAAGATATTGAATTGAGTGATGGATATATCGATTTGGCATTTCCGCAGATGGCTGCCGCCACTCATGTCGAATACCGTAATGACGGCAAAGTTACGCGCTATGCGCTGTCCGACCCCAATTGCCGGGGAACGTTTAAGATGAATACCGGTGATTACATCGGCTTATATCCGTTCGGCCTGACAAGGGGAGGGGCAATATTCGCCGTTAAAGGCGATTTGTACGGAGTACTTCCGCGGGGACTGATCAGGTTGAAAGTTCCTGCAAAGCTTAAAAAGGGCGATGTCCTGGAGTATGCGCTGTTATTCACCAATGGCGGTTCGATTCCATTGGGTGCTGTTTCCGATTATGAGCGGTTGTGGAAACATTTCGGATTTGACGGCTCATTCCCTGCTATTGAGTCGGTAAATGGCGGAACTCTGGAAAAGTCAGTGGTCATGCCGCTGATTACGGTCACTCCGGAATCCACGCTTAACATCGCTACGAGAAAAGTCGATGATTCGCCTTGCGGAATTACTTTACGCATTCGCGGGTTCAATCCAAACTGGCTTGTCGCCTGGCAGCTTGACGGTTCGGCAAAATGGCGCTTTATGGGTAATGACGGCAAAGACTTCTATTTCCATCTGTACACCGATCTTGCCGCGCATAAGCTGTTTGCCGGCCATCCGGTGACCGCGGATGATCCGGAAGTCAAAATCGCTTTGAACGATCCGGAAGGCGGCAATCAAAGATTTGAAATATACAATCCAACTGATAAAGTGAAAAAAGTTATTCTTTCCACAAATGAATCCTTCCTCAAAAAATTAACGGAAACAGTTGAACTTGCCCCGCATGAGTCTAAGAATATTATTTTTCAGCGGTAAAAATTGTAGTATACCTAATTTAAAATGAAATTTATAAATGGAGAAGACAAATGATGCCAGGATTGCTTGGAAAAATGTTAATGTTTTTGGGATCGCTTATGTTGCTGTGCAGCGCCGTTGGCAGCGCGGCGAAACCGGTATTGATGGGGATTACCACGACTGATGGCGACAAATACAACGCGGAATATGTTAAAGACAGCAAGTCCGCGGCTTTCCTGGTGGAGCATGGAGTCAGATCGGCATTGATTAATGACAAACCCCTTTCGCTTGAAGGACTGAAAAAATATAATGTAATATTACTTCGCGGACGTGGCGAAGGGGTGCAGGTAATGACTCCGGAAATTGCAAAACATGCGGAAGCGCTGGGGCAGACTTTAAAACAATATGTGGATGATGGCGGCAGTCTGCTGCTGCTGCCGCAGTCAGTCAGATATGCCAATGACCAGGATGAAAAATATTGGAACGTGATCCTGAAACCGTTTAATGTTGAAATTCTTCATGAAGGTATTTTTGATCTTGACAACCAGGCGGAAAACGAAATTAAACCTGCCTGCACTGATAAATTCTTCTTTACCGCAAACATAAAAAAGCATCCGGCGGTGGAGAATGTCAGCGGCTTGTGGCTGCCGCTGCACAGCTATTATCCGGCCGCCGGAACTCCGGCAATGAAATACGGGCCGGAATGGGAAACCATCGTCAGCGGAGAGAAATCCGCGAAGAGCTTTCTGACCCATCCGGTATCAAATCTCCTTGTCGCGGCATCTGACAAAATCGGAACTTACAAGGAATCTCCGCCAATCGTCGCTGTGCGCAATTTGGGAAAAGGCCGGGTTGTCTGCCTGCCGCTGGATGTGATTTATACCGGACAGAATTACGGCAATGCCTTCTGGTCGCATATTGTCGAAAGCGCCGGCGATCCTAAATCAGGCAAAAAAAGCGACGGTATGCAGTTGATCGCCAGTCTGGCCAAATGGCTGGGAGATAGTAATATCAACAATCCGGCGTTCGGAACTGCGCAAATACCGGAATACAAACCCATACAATTTGCGGAATCCTGCCAGTTTGACAGTCATTCTTTCCCGAAACTGGATGCCGGGTGGTGGAAAAAGCCGGCCGCCGGAATACTCGGAGCGCATACCTCTTATGCCGACGGGTCCGGATCCGTGGCGGACTACGTCAAAGCGGCTAAAGCGGCCGGACTTGCCTATATCGTATTCACCGACCCGCTGGAATTGCTGACTCCGCAAAAACTTGACGAATTAAAAGCTGACTGCAAAAAATATTCAGATAAAACTTTTTATGCCTGTCCCGGCGTGGAATTTACAGACGGGTCTGGAATCAGATGGGTATGCTGGGGCGAAAGGGTTGTCTGGCCGTCCGGATCTATAAAACAGAAGGACTACACTTATCCGATATGGGATGACGCCAAAAAAGTGGTCAGTCAGTATGGCGAATATATTATGAGATGCGGCTATGCCCCCTCCGCCATCATTGATTACAAACAATTGGGCTCAGTCGGGGCCTGCATGGAAAATATGTGGTGGTTTTACAATATTTTCCCGTACGCCTATGACGGCGACAAGCTGATAGCGGACAACACCCGTGAATTGCAACTGTCACTGCGCGATCTGCGCTTCCTCGTTCCCATGCCTTACACCCGGATTAAAACTCCGAACGATGTCACGCTTGCCAGGCATACCGCGCTGTCCGGAATCGGAACCGGTACCATGGAGCAGAACCTGGCCCATGTGGTTAAAATTCTCAACGCCAACTATTCATCATCATATTCTGAAGCCGTAAGCGCCAATGCGTTTGTCACTTATGGCGGCTACGCGCCGGTAACGCTGCGGATTTGCAACAACCAGATGGAAGAGAACTGGCAGTTTACCCGCGGCGCCCAGCGGATAAAGGTACAGATTGACGCTTATAGCGAAGTTGGAATCAAGGAAGTCAAACTGCTCGATCCTTCGAATAATGATATTCTCCGCCGCTTTCTCCCTGCCGCCGGAACCAAAACATTCGCTCAGTCGTTTGAACTGGTGCATGACAAACAACACTGGGTGATCGTCGAAGTCACCGACGGCAGCGGGGCTAAGTCTTATTCGAATTCCGTGCTGATTTACTCTTACAAGCAAGGGCTTTTCCGTTGCGGCGATAATTTAAATATTTTAGGACCGCTGGGTATGTACTGGCATCCGGACCGCAATCAGTCCTTGTTCTTTAATAAAGATTTCAGGAATGCCGAACTGTTCAGTGTGCAGGGCTGGGATCGCGGCGGCCCGGACTGTCCGGGGCCGGCGGGGCAGCCCTGTGACTGGGTAAACATTAAAGGCGTTGGTGAATATCCGTCTCCTGTGGATAGAATGAAAACTCTGGGCAAACGCATGGATGTCCAGTTGTCCAGTTATAATATTCAGATCGTGGATATGAAAATGGACAACCTGATGGAGAAATATGACAATAAAGACCGGCCCACTCCTGCAATGGCCTCCATTTGCCGGAAAATAGCAGACAATGAATATTTTGAACGTTTCGACCGTATGATTTCGCCGATGGACCGCATGGACCACTACATTGCCTGGAATTTCCGCCGGCTGGCCGAAGGCATTCAGAACTACAAGGGCGACTACATGTGGCACGAAGGTTATTTTAAATTCAAAAAAGATGTGGTTCTGCAAGGCAGCGTGCCGATTCCGCTGGCCTGGATCACCATGCCGTTTAATCTGGAAAAAGGCTGGGGCAACACCTTGATCGTCAAAGACGGCGAAAAAGATGTCATTAAAACTGAAATTAAGGAAAAAGGCAAATCTATAAATAAAACCGGGCAGATCGGCGGCGGTTATATTGCGATCGTAAATAATCCGATCGGCTATATCGGGGTGCTGGTGCCGCATGGCTATGAAATGAGCTATCAGGCCAATATTCCCGGCAGATTATCTGTCGGCATCGGCAAGAATGGACAGGAAGTAAAAGCCGGAACAATTCTCAAGTATGCTTACATCGCCGCCAATATTGTTGACGACAAAGGCAATGACGGCAAAAAATTGGCTGAACTGTCACGCGCAATGAATCTCGACGGCAAAGGCCCCGGTTATCCGCTGGAAGTCAAGACCGGCAAACTGCTTGATTCAACTTATTTCCTGACGGTTCAGGCCGCCGGCAATGAAGCGGTGTTCTCCGCCGGTCCGCAGCCGGATATCGGCATTGATTTGCCGATCAAGGTTGAAGGCATTGAAGACAACGGCTGCGCCGCGATCTACAGTTCAAACCGGCAATGGTTCAGATTTATTGCGGTGCTGAAAGATACTGCCTATTTCCAGGAGCCGATTGATAAAAAGAATGATATCTGGGTTGGCAATGTGTTCGTCGCCGATAATAAATCTGTAAAGTTGACGCTGGTCAAAGACGGTATCTCCGAAATTCGCAACCCGTTCCTGGAAATTCACAATCCGACCGACGCACCGGTGACGACGAAAATTTCATCCCCGGCCGGAACCCCGGAATTAGGCGGAACCAGCTTCGAAGTGACCGTCCCGGCGGGCTCAAGCATCGTCAAGGAACTGAAGAACAAGATCAAACGCAATCTGACCGTCAACGGCTCGTTTGAAAAAAGCGGCGGCATGTTGAAAGTTCATGCTGACCTGCTCATTAAAACCGGCTTCATCCTGGATTTCAAGCTCGCTGACTGGCCGGCTCAATGGCTGATCAATTGCTCCACCCAGCCGTGCAAGGTAACGCTGGTTGAAGGCCAGGACGCGCAGGACGGCAGGCGCTATATCCGGGTTGCCGCCGGGCCGCAGAGCGTTCATATCAATCCGTACATTGATCCGCTGCCCGGCGACCGCAAATACAAATGCACGTTCTTCGCCAGAGGCACTCCGCTGGAACAGAATGGAGTTGCCTGCGGCCCTGCCGTCAGGTTTTCGGTTTATAAGTACAAAATGGCGGATGGCAAATTTTGCGGCGGCAAACAGTACGAAACCTTTGAGTTGACCAAAGACTGGAAAGAATACACCTTTGAAACAACAAAATTTGAATCGGATGACGGGATTGCTCCCGCCATTGAATTGACCGGCAACTGTGACCTGGATAATGTCCGGTTCATGGAAGCGGAATAGTTACGAAAAACGTTCCAATAAGCAGAGGAAATGACTAACATGAAAAAGTCCATCACCATCGCCGCCTTAATCGGAACCGCCATGCTCGCCGTCGCCGACGTTAAGGAACTGCAAATCAACGGCAGTTTCGAATCACTGGACAATAACAGCATGCCGGTTAAATGGGTCAATAATGATGTGTTCAAGGCCGAAGGCAAGCTCGGCAAGGTAAAGGTATTGACAGAAGGCGCCCAGGACGGTAAAAATTGTGTGGAGATCAAAACGTCACCGTCTGAAATGGTTCATTTTTACTGCATGAACATGGCTGACGTCAAACCCGGCGACAAAATCAAAATCTCCTACTACATAAAGGGAACAGGCAATATTCGCGCCGGAGTTTACGTTTACAGCGCCAAGGAAATATGGCTCGACGGGTTGGCGCAGGAAACAGAAAGTATTGACGCGAAGGATTGGACATTGAAGGAAATTACGCTGGAAATTCCGGATAAGGAATATCCCGTGAACGGCAAGATCGGCAAAATCCGTCCGCTGTTCCAGGTTGACGGCGATGGTTCGCTGCAAATCGACAATGTAAAATTTGCTGTGGAAACTAAATAACCGCAATCAAATTTCAATCAGGTGCATGATGAAGGTCAAGCAGGTAACTTTTGTTGAAGTGAACAAAGCGGAACTGCGGGAAACCGAACTGAATGAAAATCTCAGGCCGGACGAGATTATTTCCAGAACGCTTTATTCCGGCATCAGCGCCGGCACCGAGGGCGCGATGTACGCCGGTTACGGCACTCCCGGGCCGCCGACTACGGCCGGCAGTTCGAATGTCGGAGAAGTAATCGCCGTCGGCAGCGCGGTAAAAAGCGTCAAACCCGGCGATAAAGTAATCAGTTGGTGCAATCATGACAGCTATGCCAAGTTCAGCGAGATTCCGCGCGAATTCGGCTGGAACGGTTTCTGTTTGGCGATCAAAGTTCCGGATTGTCTGCCGCTTCATCATGCGGCGGTTATTTATCACTACTCGATCAGCATGTCGGCAGTGCGTCATTCCCGGGTCAAGCCTGGAGATGACGCACTGGTAATCGGCGCCGGTATTATCGGCTCGGCCGCCGCCCAGCTTTATGCGGCGGCGGGCGCGCTGGTGACGGTGGCGGACATTTCTGAAAAACGCCTTGCGGTCATCCGCCGATGCGGCATTCCGGCGGTCAACCCCGCAGGGCGCAACTACAAAGAAATAGTTGAAGAAATCACGCAGGGGCGTAAACTGCATCAGTGCGTGCTGGCGATTGAGGGCTCGAACCTGATTGCCGAACTGGTCGAATGCATGCGCGTTTACGGATGCATTACGCTGCTCGGCGGTTACCGTAAAACGGCAATGCTGGACGTTGCCCCGATTTTTAACCGGATTAATGGCAACAGCCTGCGCATTCAGGGGGCGGGCGGAATGGCTTTCCCGGTAGCGGAAAAGCCTTATCTGCATGATACGCATAACGGCAATTACCGTCAGCTTGCCGACCTGATGCATCGCGGCAAACTGCAACCTGAACCGCTGATCAGTCTGGTCAATCCCGCCGACTGTCAGCAGGTTTATCAGGATCTGGTTTACAACAAGGACAAACATCTCGGTTGCGTGTTTGACTGGAGTATGGTAAAATGATGCCGCCGCGTGAAAGAGTTACGGCGGCTATTCCACGTCAAGGGACACGGTTTTCAATTCCGGTTCCAGGCATGGCTTGAGTCTGCCGCCGCTTTTTTCGTGCAGCAGTTTCCGGGTCATTCTGCTTACCAGCCAAAGCCCGAACGCTCCGGCAAGCACATCGGCGGTCAGGCGCGCGACGAACAGCCCGGTCATGGAACGGAAATGCAGCGCTAACAGCGAAAGCGGAATCAGCAGCACGACAATGCGCAGCGTGTTAAGCCAGGCGGCCACCGCCGGCCGGTTGCAGCCGGTGTAGAAAAAGCCGCAATAGCGATGGATTTCCATCATGCCGAATCCCCATGAAATAATCAGCAGATACTGCGTCATGATCGAGATAACGCGCGGATCGCTGGAAAAAAGCGGCGGCAGATACTGGGAGCCGACCAGATACACGATTGCCATAAACAGTCCGAATAATCCGGCGAACCGCATGGAAAAACGCCGGCATTCGTCGATCCGCCCGTACTGGCGCGCTCCGAAATTCTGCGCAACCATCGGCATCAGCGACACTCCCAGCGCCATCGGCACGATGAACGCCAGTATTTCCATGCGTCCGGCCGCCGCGCAGGCGGCGACTGCGTCATCGCCGAATTCCGCGACGATCCGGGTGATGATGCCGTTGCCGATAGGCATCATCAGGATGCCGATAATGGACGGAAACGCAACCCGCAGCACCACCATCCACGAATTTTTCAGCAGCCGCCATTTGAAAATTTTCCAGTTCAGCAGGTGATGCCGGTAATGCAGCAGCAGAAACAGCACAATGCTGACGACCGCCTGGGAGAATATTGTCGCCGCCGCCGCGCCTTTGATCCCCATGGCCGGAAACCCCAGCAATCCGAAAATGCAGATCGGGTCCAATGTCGCATTCAACAGCATGCCGCCGAGCATCATTGAGCTGGCGGTCCTGGTGCTGCCGGTGGCGATCATGAAGTCGTTGCAGGTCATGGCCACCGCGCCGGTGACGCTGCCCAGATACCAGATTGCCATGTAGTCGTGAACCATCGGCATTACTTCCCCGCCGGCTCCGAAATGCCGGAAAGTCCAGTCAATGGAAAAATATCCGATTATCCCGATGACCGCGGACAGTGAAATAATCAGCAGCAGTCCGGCGCTGGTGAGTTTGGCGGCTTTGACAAGGTTTCTCCGGCCCAGCGCATGGGCCAGGGGAGTCATTGCGCCGATGCCGAGGCCGCGGTAAATGCAGCCGATCAGCATGACCATCGGAAACGTGAATCCCATCGCCGCCAGCGGTATTGTTCCCAGCTTGGCGACAAAGAAAGTATTGGCGATATTATATCCGGAAATGGCCAGGGTGGCCGGAATCATGGCCGCTCCGGTTTTCAACATCGTGCCGCCGATGGATCCGGTGGTGTAACTTGCTCCTGGATTATTCATGAAACTCAAAAACCTTTATTATTTCCCGTAACAATATCTCGTCAGGCTGCCGCAATCAGAAAAAGTCGGTGATGTACCAGCAGAGCCTGAGCGCCGCGATTATGGCTAACACCTGGATCATGATTTCGAACCATTTCTGGGGAATTTTGTGCAGGATCAGGATGCCGATGCCCGCGCCCAGCGCCAGGATGGGAAGCATGGCCAGATCGGCGTGCACCGCCGACATGGTGATGCGTCCGTCTATGGCGAAAAGCGGGATTTTCAGCCAGTTCAATATCAGGAAATACCACGCGCCGGTGCCGATGTATTCGTTCTTCGGCAGTTGCATGGCCAGCAGATAAATCGCCATGACCGGACCGGCGGCATTGGAAATCTGCGTGGTCAGCCCGGCGGTAAAGCCCATGACGGCGGCGAACAGCCAGTGATGCGGCAGCCCGGCGGTGTCCGCCGGATGGCGGGAGCGCCAGAAATTTACCGCCAGCATCGCCAGAATGATAAAGCCGATGACCGGGCGCAGTTGATCGTCATTGAGATAGCGGAGGACGATGGAGCCGACGCCGATGCCGGCCAGCGCCCAGGGCAGCAGTCTCAATACCAGTTGCCAGTGCGCGTGGCGGCGGTAATAGGCGACCGCGAAAATATCCGCCGCGCCCAGCATCAGCAGCAGTAATCCGGTTGAGGCTTTGGCGGGAAACGACATCGCCATCATCGAGACTGCCAGGATGCCCAGTCCGGGCACGCCGGTTTTGCTGATCCCGACCATAAACGCGCATACGCACAGCACCCACAACTGATAGCTGCTGAAGCCGGCCCAAAAATATTCCTGCATCTGATCTCCCAAATATAATTTATTCTGACCCTGGAAACTCTTTTTAACCACAGAGGCACAGAGGCACAGAGATTTACCTGCCGAAGGCGTGGAATCCTTTTTAAATATTAAAACTTTTATCTTTTTACTTTTATCTTTTGTCTTTGGCTCTCTGAGCAAAACAATAAATATCGCCCGAAATGCCGGTTTTTGCCAGCGGGAAGGCGCTTTTTTTCAAAGATTCGGTTTTTTGTATGCCGGAATGGGAATGAGGTTTTGCGTTTTAAGGAAAATGTGCTAAAATTAACTGGTCTCGCATAGGAATTTGTATTTTAACAGGGATATACAGGATATACAGGATAAGAAAAACCGTTTCACCATGAAGATCATGAAGAAATTGAAGCTTAAAAATAATATCGCCGTCTGTTGTTCGGACCTTCATGCTCTTCATGGTGAAACATATTTGTCTTTTTTTTGTGTTTTTTGTGTTTTTTGTGTTTTTTGTGGTAAAAAAGGATTTCTCCGTGTCTCTGTGTCTCGGTGGTCATAAAGTCCCGGCGCAACCGGTTAAGTTCTCTCGCATATACATTTAGGAAGAGCGAATGTCAGTTCCCGATATAAAACTTAGAAACTTGAGTCTGATCATATTTTTGATATTGGCGGTGAATACAGTCAATTCCGGCGTTTTCGAGGATGTCCAGCGGGCGGCCAAAAAAGGCGATCCGAAGGCGCAATACAAGCTGGGAGTGATGTATCAAAGCGGCGACGGCGTCACGCAGGATTCCGCGAAAGCGATTGAAGCCTATCAGAAGTCGGCCCAGCAGGGCTGTGTCGAGGCGCAGTACAAACTCGGCTCCATCTATTTCGGCGGCGAGGACGTTACCCAGAACTACAGGAAAGCATTTGAATTGTTCCAGAAAGCCGCGAAACAGGAACATGCCGGCGCACAGTACAAGCTGGGCTTGATGTATCATCGCGGCTACGGAGTTCCCCAGAGCAGCGAAAAAGCGGTCGAATATTATAATCTGGCCGCAACCCGCGGCTATGCCGAGGCGTTGTTCGCGCTCGGCATGATGTATCATGACGGCAACGGCGTGGTTGAAAATGCCGCCACGGCGGCGGAATGTTTCAAACAGGCGGCGGAAAAAGGCTTGACGGACGCGCAGTTGAGACTGGCCGCCATGCATTATTACGGGGATTTTTTCCCGCGCAATCCGGCCCTGGCGGTCGGATATTATGAACAGGCCGCCGCCGCGGGCAATCCGGACGCGCAGCTTACCGCCGGCAATATGTATCTGCTGGGCGACGGCGTCAAGCCGGATTACGCCAAAGCCTTCAAGCTGTTCAAGCAGGCCGCCGATAAAGGCTCCACCGAGGCGCAATGCTCCATGGGATTTATGCTGTTTAACGGTTACGGCGTGACCAGAAACTATGAACAGGCGGCGGAATGCTTCAAACAGGCCGCCGAAAAGGGGCTGGCGGAAGCGAAATATAATCTGGGGATCATGTGCCTGAACGGTTTCGGCATGCCCCGCAATGTTGAAAAAGCGGTGGAATATTACCAGCAGGCCGCAGAACAAGGCCTGGTTGAAGCACAGTTTGAACTGGGCTGCATGAGCTTTAACGGGGAGGGCATCGCCAAGGACAAGGCCGATGCGGCGCAATGGTTTCAGATGGCGGGCAGGAGAGGACATGCCGTGGCGCTTTTCCAACTGGGGCTCATGTCTTTCAAAGGCGACGGCGTCCTTCAGGACTTCGTCAAGGCCGTGGAATATTTGCAGCAGGCGGCGAAAAACGGCAGCAATGACGCGCTGTTCGTGCTGGGCTGCATGTACTATAAGGGCGAAGGCATCGTTCAGGACAACGCTAAAGCGGTGGAATACTTGAAACAGGCGGCGAAAAACGGCCATCTGCGGGCGCAGTTGAAACTCGCGGTTGTCTCCGGCAAAACTAAAGAATCGCCTAAAAATGACGACAAACTGCTGGAGTATTTGCGCGACGCCGCCAGTGACGGCAATACCTATGTGCTGCCTGCGCTGTGTGTCATGAACGTCATGAAACAAGGCATTGTTCAAAACTATCCCAAGTCGGTTGAATTGTTCGCTCAAGCCGCCGATAACGGCGATACCCGCGCGCAACTGATGCTGGGAATCATGTATTACAAAGGCTGCGGCGTACCCCAAAATTACAACCGGGCGCTGACATTATTGCAGCCGTCCGCGGCCAAAGGCTTCGCGTCCGCCCAATATCTGCTGGGCAGTATGTACGCCAACGGCGAAGGCGTGAACAAAGATTATGCCAGGGCGCTGGAATGCTATCAGAAAGCCGCCGAACAGGGCAATGCGCCCGCCCGCTATAAACTCGGTGAATTATACTACAACGGCTTCGGCGTGAACCAGAACAAAGAAAAAGCCGTTGAATGGTTTCAGCGGGCCGCCGCTCAGGGTGACGCGCAGGCTCAATATATGCTCGGAACATTATATGCCAACGGCGACAGCGTGGCTAAAGACCCCGCCAAAGCATTTGAATATTATCAGCAGGCCGCGCAGTCTGGCGTGATTCCGGCGGAAAAGACGCTGGCCATGATGTACTATAACGGCAACGGCACTGCCAGGGACTGTGCCCAGGCGGCGAAATATTTGGAGCAGGCCGCGGGGCAGGGCGATGCCGCCGCGCAGGAATTGCTCGGTAATATTTATTACAATGGCGAGGGTGGTGTCCCCAGGGATTGCGCCAGGGCGGCGGGATATTTCCGGCAGGCCGCGAAACAGGGGCAGATCAAGGCGTTGTGCGCCATCGGTAAAATGTATCTTAAAGGCGATGGCGTGAATAAAGATTTCGCCAAAGCGGCGGAATATTTTCAACAGGCCGCGAAAAAAGGCGATGTCGAGGCGCTCTGCTGCGTCGGTAAAATGTATCAGAACGGCGAGGGCGTGACCAAAAACTATGCCAAAGCGGCGGAATATTTTTTAGAGGCTGCCGGCAAAGGCTCGTTTGAAGCGCTGACGCTGCTCGGCAACATGTATGAGATGGGCCGGGGCGTTCCCAGGGATTTTGCCAAGGCCGTGGATTTTTACCAGCGGGCTGTCGCCAAAGGCGACGCCGGGGCGCTGTTCGCTCTCGGCCGGATGTACTATAACGGCAACGGCGTGACCAGGGATTATTCCAAGGCCATGGATTTATATCAGCAGGCCGCCGTCGCGGGCAGTCCGATGGCGCAGTACACCATGGGCAGTTTGTATGAAAAAGGCGAAGGCACGAACCGGAATTTTTTCAAAGCGGCGGAATGGTATCAGAAAGCCGCCGATAAGGGATTGATGGAGGCGCAGTTTGCGCTCGGGGTTTTGTATTCCTACGGCGACGGCGTCAAGAAAGACCCGGCCAAAGCCGTCGAGTATTTCCTCAAAGCCGCCGAACAGGGCTATGACATCGCCCAGAACAACCTCGGGGTCATGTATTCCAACGGCGAAGGCGTCAAGAAAGATTGCGTAAAAGCGATGGAATGGTATCAGCAGGCTGCCGACCAGGGCAATGTCCGCGCCCAATATAACCTCGGCTATATGTATGAAAACGGCGAGGGCGTTCCCAAAGACTATACCAGGGCCCTGTTCTGGTATCGCAAAGCCGCCGACTCCGGCGACACCCTGGCGTTGAACAGCCTCGGCACCATGTATGAAAATGGCTGGGGAACAGAAAAAAATAAAGCCAAAGCCATTGAATGTTACCGCTTATCCGCCGATCAAGGCAACGAAGACGCCAGAGAAGCCATGCGCAGACTCCTCCAGCGGTAATCCCAAGATCAACTCATTCGAACACCCAATATCCAACACTCAATTTCCAACCGGTGAAGGATTGGATTAACTTGGACATTGGATATTCCGTGTTGGTTATTGGATATTCAGTGATTTGTCCCCTATGGAGGGTTATGCTCCGTCATAACCGGGATTTACCCCGGGAGCGCCGATCTCCTGATCGGCATTATGTTTTAACCGCGAAATACACTTTAACCACGAAAAGCACGAAAGAACACGAAAAAAACAAATACAGTCTCACCATGAAGAACATGAAGGGAGTGAAGGGAAGCCCGGGAACGCCGCTCTCCGCAGCGGCTTTATGAATTTCGCCTTTGGCGACCAACGCCTCGCCGTTGGATCACGCCCGGTGAGCCGCCGGTGGC
>CAIKZE010000053.1 GCA_903831825.1 uncultured Lentisphaeria bacterium
GGTGCCGATTACCGGGCAGGAGTTTGAGCAATGTCAGCAGGACAAATGCGCTCAAAGAGTAGTCGAAAACCTTATGCAAATCGGACATCCTAGGATTTTCGATATCATCAGCTAGATAACAGATGGCGTAACATATGCTGCTGTTTCAATTCGCCTTGATCCAGCAGCGCTTTTAAATTCCATAAGTTAAGAGTATATAATGCCCTCTGTGTATCTACCGGCATAGAGGGTTTATTATTCAAGCCTGTTAGCCAAACATGGCGTTCACATCGGTTATAATTTGCCTTTTCGAAACAATTAATGAAAAAATACTAAAAGAAATAATCACTTCCAAGGAGAAGAAAATGACAACAAATGAAATTTTACATGATTTAAATGACGAACAGCAAAAAGCAGTGACTGCCACGGAAGGTTACGTGCGAACACTTTCTGGTCCAGGCGGAGGTAAAACCAGAGTTCTGACCAGCCGGTTAATTTACCTGGTTAAGGTCAATGGTATTGACCCGAAGAAGATTCTTTGCGTTACCTTTACCAATAAAGCCGCGAATGAAATGCGGGAGCGAGTAACTGCGCTGTTAGGCTACCGCCTTGATTCCACGATCAGCACCTTTCACGGATTCTGTTACCGGTTTCTTCAGAACCACATCCATCTGCTGAAATATCCCAGCCATTTCCTGATTATGGATGCAGATTACCAGATGAAGGTACTGAGAGAAGTGTATGCCGAAGAGAATGTCTCCAAACATGCGTTCCCATTAGCCGATATGTTAGAATATATTTCTGAAATAAAAAGTAAGATCGACTATATCCCATGTCCCTCGCTGATCGGTCTTCCGCTGAATCTAAATAATCCTAAGAATAAAATATTCGCTTATTATTTGCAAAAACAAAGAGATGCCATGGGGCTTGATTTCGATGATCTCCTTTATTTTACTTTACATTTGCTAAGTCATGACGACGATCTGTTGGAATACTGGCAAAACCAGTTCCAGTATATCCAGGTTGATGAATTCCAAGATGTTAACAAGGCTCAATACGATCTGATTTCCCTGCTTCAAGGCAAGCATAAGAATCTGTTTGTGGTTGGAGACCCCGACCAAACGATTTACTCCTGGCGCGGGTCGAATATATCCTTCATCAACGATTTTGAAACGCAATTCCCGGGGACTCAGACGTTTCTACTGACAACGAATTACCGGTCAAATTCCAGCATCCTTGATGTATGCAATTCACTGATCCAACGGAACAAGAATCGTATCGACAAGCCGCTGGTTCCAGTAACTATAGGCGAGGATAAGGTTGCTCATTATAATGCAAAAAATATCTATGATGAGGCTAATTATATTGCCGCGTCAATTTTAAAATTTAAAGAAGATTATAGTGCAGAATTCGCAGACATGGCGATTCTATATCGCTCCAACTATATCAGTCGGCAGCTCGAAGAGTCGCTTATTGAATTTCAGATTCCTTACTTGATTATTAAAGGGACTGCGTTTTATGATCGACAGGAAATTAAAGATGCGCTGGCGTTTTTACGTCTTCTGGCATATGGAGACGATATTTCTTTTCTTCGAATCATTAATAAACCATCCCGGAAAATGGGTACGATACGCATTAAATTACTGAAGCAGTATGCGAAAAATAATAAAGTATCACTACTAACCGCTCTGAACGAATGTTCTGGGCAGTTTTTGTTCAAGTATACGGAGATAGTTCAATTCATAAACCGATTCAATGACATAAAATCCAGGCTTGAAGTCTTATCTACCGCACAAGCTCTGGACGAGATTCTGAACAAAACCGGGTACGAGAAAGCACTGCGATATGATCTGAACAGTGACCGGATTGAGAATATCATGGAGTTGAAGCAGTCAGTGGCAAGACAAGAAGAAGCGGCCGGGGGTAGATTGGAAATAGAGAGATACCTGGCAGGGGTCGCTCTTTATGCTGAAATGGCGGATGAAACGCATCCGAACAGCGTAAAACTGATGACAATACATTCCTGCAAGGGTTTGGAATTTCCGTACGTTATAGTTTGCGGTCTAAATGAAGGCAAATTCCCGTCGTCTAAAATTTCCAGCGAAGTTGAAATGGAAGAGGAACGAAGGCTTGCCTATGTCGCATTCACCAGAGCACAAAAAAGACTTTTATTGACGAGTGCTGGCGGCGTTGATTTTAAAGTAATGCCATTGCTTCCGTCAAGGTTCTTATCCGAAATAACTCCTGGCCTTATCCGGGAAATCAAGCCCGCCAATTTGCATATTCCAAAATCTTAAATCATGTTTTACCGTAGAGCTTAGAATCATTAAAATGGTCGCGGGCAAGTGCCTTGCCCACGACCCTCTTATAATGGTGTTGGCTGAGTTTTTATTGCCGAAAAAGTTGCATGAAAATTCATCTAACAAGCTTATATTTAAATCCAGTACCAAATAGTCTTTATGATAAATTTAGTCTGATTTGACATAGCACTGACAAATTAATAGCAGTAGTGAAATTATGGTGTAGAAAGTTAAAATAAAGATCAGGCAACTTGATTCAATAACTCAACATTGCCTGTTAGCAAAATTCGAACATTTTAAATCGGCGAAATCTGGATATGTTGAGGCATAGAGACAATGTGTATAATATATCCGCATTATAGAGAATCGATACCCGTAAATGTGTACAATTTGTACACATTGTACAGTGACCTAAACGAACTGCAGAACTCTTATTTTAGAGATTCAAATATCTTCTTAAGTTCTTCTCTAGCAATGATTTTTATATTGTTTAACTCTTCTGCTGACAACGTCTTTGAAGAAAGAACATCACTGATATTCTTCTGAATCCTGCCGACAGTTGATTTTATTTCAGCGCTGTATTTCTCAACAGACTTCGACTGAACACGCTTTTCATGAAAAGCGTTCATTTCCTTGTCCACTTCTTCGGCAATCAAACTTGCTTTGACCACCTTCTGGTGCGCTTTCCATATCTTTCCAACCAACGCCAACTGTGCCTCTTGCGTCTGTTGTTCATCTTCATCGTCATCGTCTTTGTATATTCTCAACCGGAGTAGCTCCCTGCACTGCGGTTCTGTAGTCAGGACTTTGCTCCCTATCCTATTGTTGATGAATTCTGCAATTACGTGTGCCCGTGTCAATTGATAAGCCCGGCTACGAGTATAATTAAAATTTTCTTCTACATATTCTTCGAACGTATTGTAATGCAATCTATAAAGCTTGTAATAGCGAATGATGTGTAAGTGTTCGGCAACATCCATCACTATATTGATATGCTTGCAAATAAATTTAGTGATCTTCTCATAGGTGATTTTTTTCTTTTTCGCTTTGTCGATGGATTTTTTTTCTTCCGCATCGAGCTTACGCAACCCTTCTTTTTTCTCTTGCAAATACATTTTTTCTGATTTTGTTTCAGAGACGATTACAGCCTTAGCAAATTCTTTATTGCCATTATTCGGAACTGCTGTTTTTTTAGCCATGTTCATTTTTCCTCTTTGCCGTCTGGTTAATGTCAATTTTTTCAGTATTTTCTCAATTCGGATATTTTAAAATATGTTTATTTATTTATAATGTCAAGATCGGTTGTTGCAATAAACGATATTATTATCAAAATATTACAACTACTAATAGCTCTTTATGTGTATAGTCGTTGTAAAACTGAACTTGAACTGAAAATATCTCCTTTGAATGGCTAAAATAATGAGATTTGATAATGAATGCGAGAGATAAAAATATAATGGCAAAAGAGATTAATATCTTCCAATTTGAGCGTTCTGATTATGGCTATAACTTGCTTA
>CAIKZE010000054.1 GCA_903831825.1 uncultured Lentisphaeria bacterium
GTAAAATATTGTTCTTGCAGTGCAGAAGAACAGAGATAATCAGCTTTAGTCTCTTTAATATTCAGAAGCGAGAACCTAACCTGAATAATTCATAAACAGGTGTTCCGGCGGCTTTGGCCGCCAAATGGCTTCCGGGACTGCGTCCGGCAGCCGAGTTGTTTGAAAAAATTGAGTCCTACAGCCCGTAAATCCGTAATCCGTGCAGACTCCCCCTTACCCCCGCTATTTTCCTGGCGGCGGGAACCGCCTGCTGCGGGCTATGCCCGCATGAATGCGAATAGCTGGTCGAGTTTCAAGTAAACGTTCTTCAGCGGAAAATGCTGCGGCAGATGAAATATGATCCGGCGCACTGATACTTCAACTCTGGCGGCGCATTTTAACAGCCGCAGGCGTATGGTGTCAAACTGCGCGTCTGCGAGTTCTGTTCCTGCGAGCATTCTTTCGCGCAATGCGTGCATGAGCATATATGCGGCGGAATGCAGGAACAACCGGAACTGGTTGGCCGTCGCTTTATAACAACTGGCGCGGTCTGATTTCAGTCCGACTTTATGCTCCTTGATGAAGCGTTCGGCGTTGCCACGGTCGCAATAGATTTCATCGTACAGGTACTTTGCGCCGGTCTGCTCAAACGAGGTGACGATGTAGCGGATGTCAACATTGCCGCCGGCGTCGATCACGACCCGGCAGATTACGCGGCGCGGCTTGGCCCAGGTACCGGCCGCATAGTATCCGGATGCGAACACCCGGCATGGCGAACGCAGGCGGCGATATTTTAGTTTGGCCTGCTCGACGGCAAAATCAAACTGACGGTTCAGTGCTTTGTTTTGACTGAGTCCGACGATGAATTTTACGCGATTGGCATCGCACCATGCATGAACTTCCGGTTTGCAGTGGTGACTGTCGGCGCGAAAAATGAGCATGGTTTTCGGGAAACGGGCGCGAATCTGTTTGACGATGCGTTTGAGCACGGCAAGGATTTCCCCGGCTGACGGCGTCTTGCCGGGGCGGATTACGGCGGTGATAAGTTTGCCGGTCAAACCGTCATAGACATGGAACGGCATCAGGCAGTATTCGTCCTCGTACTTGTTGAACAGCAGCAACTGCTGTGCTCCGTAACCGTGTACAGCAGTCGGATCCATATCGATGACAATGGCTTCCGGCTGAGCAGCAAAGGAGTCGAGAAAAATGTCGCCAAGCGCGTAACCGAGCCGGACCAGGTCTTTACGGGTAATCTGATTTTCAAGACGGGTCATAGTCGGTTGCGAGGCAAGAGCAGAATCTGGGCCGGGATGCCTGCCGACGGCCGCTTGCAGCGCGGGGTCAAGCCGGAGATGATCACAATCATCGGCATCCTCATAACCCTGACAGATCTGATACAACCGCTGGGCAAGCAGGTCTTTGAGATTATGATCGACATAAGACGGATGGCGCCATTCGCGGATACAGCCGGAAAGTTTAGGAATCAGCCCGATATCGCGTTCAAGTTCGCGGAGAATGATGGTGCCGAAATCAGTGGTGACTTGCGGCTGGTCAAAGCGGGCCTCGATCCGGCATTGCTTCAGCGGAGAGAACTCAAGCTGTTCGTAGTTTTTTTATCAGACATAAAACTCCTTGTAAAGTTTTAAATATAATATAACATGTTTACTGTAAAATACTTGCAACAAATTAATAAAAGTTTATGAATAATTTAGGCTAAATGACTATTCACTTTTGCAAAAATCTAATTTTGATTTAGATTTATACGGGAGACTTTTATTTGTATCTTTGCGTCACCGTTCCACGTTTTCAATATATGTAAGAATGTATACATGGGACTGAGTAACTGATGGAGGGACTTAAGGAATAATGATGGATAGTGCGCCATTTTTTCTCGAAGCGAATGATAATTTTCCAGCCGGTAAACTCACGCATCAGCTTTTTGCTGATCAGGCTCAATTGTATCCTGAACGCATTGCGCTGGCCGAGGGCGATCGAGAACTCTCCTATGGGGAACTTGACAAAATCACTGATTCTCTGGCCGCCGGGCTCATTGCGCACGGCATCAAGACGGATGATGCCGTCGGAGTCTGTATTGACCGCTCAATCAACTATATAATCGCAATTCTGGCAGCAGTTAAAAGCGGCGGGTGCTATGTGCCGATAGATCCGGACATTCCGGCGGAGCGGCTGAATTTCATTATCAATGACACCGGCTGTAAACAGATTTTCAGCGAATCCCGCTATTCCGGAAAATTA
>CAIKZE010000055.1 GCA_903831825.1 uncultured Lentisphaeria bacterium
CCTTTTTATTTTTCTGTTTTTCACCATTCACTGGTTTTACCTCCGTGCGAGACATTTCCATGTTTTCGTTGAGTATGGCGGTTTTGCCAAAACCGCCTTCCCTGCCAGTTTCGGCGAAACAGGCATACTTTCCGCATCCTTATTTCTCGCACAACGCCACAAAGGAAATCCTTTTTATCTTTTTGTTTTTCACCATTCACCGGTTTTACCTCCGTGCCTTTGTGCCTCCGTGCGAGACATTTCCATGTCTTCATAGTTCCTCAGTTTTTAAGTATGGCGGTTTTGCCAAAACCGCCCTGCTTGCCAGTTTCGGCGAAACTGGCATACTCTCCAAATCCTTGTTTGTCCACAAAATACTCAAAAAAAACAAAATGGTACATTTAAAAATATTAACAATCAATTATCTATATATAGTAAATTTGTCAACGGAAACGAAGTGTTTAAGCTAAAATAACGCGGTAAAATGCATTTTTGAAACTCGTGTTTTTTTGCGGCAAAAATTTGATTAACCGCTAATTCACGCCAATGAACGCTAATTTAACCGCAAAGTAACGCCAAGTTATGCGCGAAGAGACGCGGAGAATATTATCCATCTGTTGATTTCTTGTTTTTACAGCTTACATTAGGACTTGTTTGAGGATTATTTTATGAAAATCAAAAAATCTATCAGTTGTTGTTAATTATGGCATTAAGCTGGAATGAAATAAAAGACCGGGCTGTGCTCTTTTCTAAAGAGTGGGCAGGTACTTGCAATGAAAATGCGGACGCAAAACAATTTCTGGTTGCGTTTTTTAATATTTTTGGAATCAGCAGCAGGAAAGTAGCAACCTTTGAACATAGAGTAAAGAAACTTGATGAGGCCGAGGGCTACATCGATTTACTCTGGAAGGGAACTATTTTAATTGAAATGAAAAGCCGAGGCAAAGACCTCGACAGAGCCTACCGGCAGGCAAAAGACTATTTGCCCGGACTTAAACAACACGAACTGCCGAAGTATATTCTTGTATCCGATTTTGAAACCTTTATACTTTATGACCAGGAAGAAGGAAAGACAGTAAAATTTAAACTTAACGACCTTGTAAAGCATGTTCACCATTTCGGCTATATTTTAGGTTATCAGAAGAAGGCTTACAAAGAGCAGGATCCCGTAAATATTAAAGCGGCGGAGTTAATGGGAAAGCTGCATGATCGTTTAAAAGAAATCGGTTATGCGGGACATCCGTTAGAAGTCTATCTTGTTCGACTTTTATTCTGTTTGTTTGCGGAAGACACAACGATTTTCAATAAGCAGCAATTCCAGGATTATATTGAACAACGCACCAGTCATGACGGCAGCGATCTTGCGGCAAAACTTCAAGAATTATTTCAAGTCTTAAATACTCCAGTAGAAAATCGGTTTAAAAATATTGACGAGCAGCTTGCCGACTTCCCTTATGTAAACGGAAAATTATTTGAAGAAATATTGCCGATGGCAAGTTTCGACACAAAAATGCGGCAGTCATTATTAGATTGCTGTTACCTTGAATGGAGTAATATATCGCCCGCAATTTTTGGTTCAATGTTCCAAAGCGTAATGAATCCGGTGGAACGCAGAAATCTCGGTGCGCATTACACCAGTGAAAAAAATATTTTAAAACTGATCAAGCCGTTATTTCTTGACGATCTCTGGGCGGAATTTGAATCAATAAAAGGCAACAGAAACAAGCTTCCAGAATTCCATAAAAAAATAAGTTCACTGAAATTCCTTGACCCGGCTTGCGGCTGCGGAAACTTCCTGGTAATAACATACCGGGAATTACGCTTACTGGAAATTGAAATTTTACGTTCGCTAAATAAAACAGGCCAGGGATTCCTGGACGTCAGAGATATTATCTGGCTTGATGTGGATATGATGTACGGAATTGAATACGAAGAATTTCCGGCGCGAATTGCCGAAGTCGCGATGTGGCTTATGGATCACCAGATGAATATGCAAATCAGCAACGAGTTTGGACAATATTTTGTCCGCCTGCCGCTAAAAAAAGCGGCAAATATAGTGCATGGCAATGCATTGCGGATTGACTGGAATAATCTGGAAAGCGTAAAACATTACGATCTTACAGCTAATGTTACGAATGTATTTAGTGTTCAGGAGGAAAAGGCGCATTATGAAGCACTAAATATATATTCAAACAAAGTAAACATAAATCCAACCCATGACATACAATCTGATTTTGTTGGCAAAAGCGCATACGATTATATTTTGGGCAATCCCCCGTTTATTGGGCACCAGTGGAGAAGCGAACCGCAAATGCGTGATATGGAAACGGTTTTCGGAGATGCAAAAAGAGCCGGCAGATTGGATTATGTTGCCGCATGGTATCTCAAGGCCGCACAATTAATTCAAAACACAAAAACAAAAGTTGCATTTGTTTCAACAAACTCAATTTCACAAGGCGAACAAGCTGGAATATTATGGCCGTTGTTATTCAATTATTATAAAATCAAAATTCATTTTGCACACCGGACATTTAGTTGGAGTAATGAAGCCAGAGGAAATGCCGCCGTGCATTGTGTAATTATTGGTTTTGCCAGTTACGACACATCCGGCAAATCCATTTTTGAATATGACAATATTAAAGGCGAACCACATGAAATAAAAGTAAATAACATCAATCCTTATTTATCAGAGGGTAAAGAAATAATCATTGAATCCAGGGGCAAGCCAATACATGAATTTCCGGATATGTTTAAAGGCAGCCAGCCCACAGATGGAGGTCATTTGATTTTAACTCCTGACGAAAGAGAGTTCTTCATCGCCAATGAGCCGTTATCTGCCCAATGGATCAGGCCTTTTATTGGCGGTTATGAATTAATGAATGGGGAAATCAGATATTGTTTGTGGCTAAAAGATTGCCCGCCTGAGACTTTGAGAAGTATGCCTTTAGTTATAAAAAGGTTAGAAGAAGTTAGCAAATCACGTCTTTCCAGCAAAACAAAAAGTGTTCGCGAATTTAGTAAATATCCGGCATTATTTACTCAAGACAGGCAGCCGGCTTCATCCTATCTGGCATTCCCTGAAGTCAGTTCTGA
Source organism: uncultured Lentisphaeria bacterium (assembly GCA_903831825.1). Classification (GTDB taxonomy): domain Bacteria; phylum Verrucomicrobiota; class Lentisphaeria; order Victivallales; family Victivallaceae; genus CAIPAT01. The sequence goes on from CAIKZE010000055.1 coordinate 3,073, forward strand.
AAACAGGAGATATATTCCTATTGGTTTTTTAAATTCCGACACTATATGCAGTAATAAACTTCAAATAATTCCTGATGCTTCGTTATATCTTTTTGGAGTCTTAATGTCTGAAATGCACATGGCTTGGACAAAAACAGTTTGCGGCAGGTTAAAATCTGACTATAGTTATTCTCCGTCTGTTTATAACAGCTATCCATTCCCCGTAAACCTTAATGGCAAACAAGTCAAGGCAATAGAAACAGCCGCTCAAAAAGTATTAGACGCAAGAGCGGAATTTCCTGATAGTTCATTGGCTGACTTATACGATCCTTTGACAATGCCGCCTGTATTGGTAAAAGCCCACAATGAATTAGACAAGGCGGTTGATCTGGCATATCGACCGCAACCATTTACCACCGAAGCCAAACGCATGGAGTTTCTATTCGATCTTTACGAAAAAATGGCAGCGGGAGACAAAACCGGGAGTTAGCATGGGTGATTATGGAAAATCTGACCCAGATTTGCTTTTATTCGGTACGGCCAAGCAGGAAAATGCTTAAAGGCATATTTTGCTTTTTTGATGTTTGCTTAATATCGCCTGTCCGGCTTGTTAGGGAATTAGTTTCAAAAAAATCAGTTCAGAAAGGTTAAAATCATGTGGCAGCTATTTGCACTCCTGGCAGCTTTATTCGCCGCGCTAACCGCTATTTTTGCCAAAATCGGGATCAAAGACGTGGATTCCAATCTGGCAACCGCAATCCGCACCGTGGTGGTTATTCTTTTGACATGGGGAATTGTTTTTGCTCAAGGCGGTCAATACGGCATCAGCAAATTGACCAGAGTCAACTGGACCTTTCTGATTTTATCCGGACTGGCGACAGGGGTGTCCTGGCTGTTCTATTACAAGGCAATTTCTATCGGCGACGTGTCGAAAGTCGCGCAGATCGACAAATGCAGCATCGTGCTGACCCTGATTTTGTCTTTTGTTATTCTGGGAGAACAGTTAAGCTTTAAAACCATGCTGGCCGGCGGCTTGATCACCGCCGGAACCCTGGTTATGGTCTGGAAATAGTCATTTGCCGGATAACCATTTTTGACCGACTCAATAATTTGAATATCCAATATCCGTCCCGCAGTCGCGGGAGAATATCCAACTGATGAATGAAAGGCTAAATACAAAAGCCAATTCATAAGAGATATTGCCAAAAAAAAGGCCGGATCGATAGCGGTATTTTTTACCTTTAAAATTGGACATGTTTCAAAAAGGGTTAGAGATAGTTGACTCTTTTTGAGATGCCGCCATTGAGAGCCGTAGGCTCGAATCATGTTGTAGTCCGCCATCCCCCCGCACAATTTGAGAGCCGTAGGCTCGAATCATATCAATCCTTATATGTTTCGTTCCTACGGAACTCCAAATTTTAATTATCATAGTTCACCGGACTAAAGTCCGGTGCTACAATATGTATCGCTCCTCCGGAGCTTGTTTTGACTGTTGTACAGACTTCGGAGCAGTTTTTCTTCTTGTCAGGCGAAAGCCTGACTTTGGACTGCGGCGCTCCCGTGCCGCTTTGGATTCAGGATAAAATCCAAACAGCGGGTAGAGATACAAAAGCAGGGCAGAAAGACAAAGCGGCGCAGGGTCGCCGCACTCCAAAGATTGCGCGCAATCATAATGCAAAAGCAATGACATCATATCATCAGCACACCCTTCAGGAACCTCTCCAACTGCTTATTGAAAAACGCTTTTCAGCTTTTTGACATTGCCTGCGCGGCGGATAACAGGGAATACTTGGAGAGCAGATTGGCGCGGAGATTGGCCGGTTCTTTGCCGCTCTTGAGAATTTCCAGAAACTCGTCACGGACAATGGAAAAATGCTCTTCATGGGTAATCCTCAGCGCCGCCGGAATATCTATCCGGAACCTGCCGCCCTCTTTCACCACGGACACGCCATTATAATTCAGCGCGGCAACGGCTTTTTTCAAAGCGATTTCGAACTGATCGACATTGCCGTGCGGCTGGACGAACAGTTCCGGTTTGTTGCCGGTCTGCGGCCCCTGGTCAATAATCAGGTCGGAAACCGTGCCTTTCATGATGGACTTATGGGTGTCGCCGCCGCCTTCCGGAGCCTGCAGTGCCCAGATGACGGAGAGCTTAACCGGGATGCCTTTGATCCGGTAACTGAAATCGCCGTTGCTGAACAATTTCAGCGTATCGCCGCAGACATTTTCCGCCAGGCTTGCCGGGAACTGTTCCACTTTGGTGACCAGTTTATATTTGTCCAGCGGAACATCGGTACTCCAGCGGCGGGCCTCATAAAGCTCAACGTCTTTCGCGTAATCAACGCTCGCGTCGTCGAAAAGCATCCATTGGATAAGGTCAACCAGGTGAGTGGTGACATCCACAATGCCTTCGCCCTGAACCTTCACATCGAAATACCAGCCCGGACGGACCAGCGGCGCGCCGTTAACCGTTTTATAGAGGTGATGAACGCTCTCTTTAATGATTGACGGGGAATCTTTTTCAATCCTGAAGTCGCCGAACAGGTTTTTGTTTTTTACCAGGTCGCGCTGAAGCAGGGAGGTGATTTCATGCCGTTCGGTCATGATGTCCATCAGGATCGGTTTGCTCGCCAGCACTTCTTTAAGCACTTTGACGCCGTCGCAGTTGATGGTCAGCGGCTTATCGCTGAGCACACTGAATCCGGCATCATGGAGACCTTTGATATAATGGATTTTCAGGTTGTTTTTGCCCGCGAGAATGGCGATGTCGCCCTTCTTCTCCGCTACGGCCTTTTCCATGAAATCCGCGGCGGCGTAGACGTGAAAATTCCAGGAGGTCGGATGCTGGGCGCGGTTATTGAACGACTGGACCAGTTTCATATAGTTGTCCAGGTCAATGCCGGGTTCGGAGTAAATATAAACGTCCTTGCTGATTTCAGGGTGCATTTCCCGCAGGACCAGCCCCGCATGGAAATGTCCGGGATTAATAATTACCAGTGTGTACATGTTTTCTTCCTTCTGTGATTTTTTATGATTTGAAAGCCGGAGCCGGGAGCATCCGCTGGATTTTGTCCAGACAGTAGCCGAAGCCGGGGCCTTTCAGGGTCGAAATATCAATTGAGCCGTTGCGGCGCTTATACAGTCCGGGATGTACTTTCTCTTCGGGGAGAGAGGCGTCCGGATAGAACTGCATCGCGTTGCATTCCACGCCCATAATGGTTCCGGCGTGAGCCGCCAGCAGGACATGCGGCGCGATTGCCAGCATCGGATTGGTCAAATCTTGAACCATCAGGGTCATGCCGTGAGCTTTGGCCCAGCACATGCTGAGCAGCGCGCCGGTCTGGGTTTTGCAGGTCTTCAGCGCGACGCCGGTCCAGCCGAGCGACCGTCCGAGCTTAATCAGATGCCAGTCATGGGCGCTTTCGTCCATGAACAGCGGCTTGCGGGCGGAAACGCTGTGCACGTCGATCTGGTTTTCTTCCAGATCGTACGGGAAAGGTTGTTCCACATAAAGAATTTTGCCGTAAATCCGCGGTTCTTCCTCCACCAGCCGGTCAAGAATCTCGTTGACATAGGACGGCGCGGTCACCATGCAGTTGAAATCGGTGGAGAGCCAGTCCACGTCGTGTTTAACTGCGAGCCTGCCGATATCAACGAGCCGCTGGTAATCCCAGGCCTGATCGTTGCCGCGCAGTTTTACTTTCAGGCAGTTCAGCCCGTCCATCATGATCCAGTCGGCCAGCAATACCGGATAGCCGTCTTTCGGATCATTATCGGACAGCTCGGAAACCGCGATAAAATCTTTGCCGCCGACCAGATGCCAGACCGGCATTTTCGACGGAACGTTTTTGACAAAGAAATCGCAGGGGTATTTCCCCTTGAAAGAAACCGCCGCGCCTTCCGCCGGAGTAAGATAACAACTCAAGTCATGCGACATGTAGGCGCTGTTGTAAGTCTCGTAGACCGGCTTGCCGAGCAGGTTGCCGTAGGCGTCGTGCAGCGCGATGTCGAACAGCGAACAACAGACCAGCGCGCCCAGGTGCGGCATCGGGGATTCCAGCGTGCGGTTGAATTCTTCAAGCAACTTTGAAAGCTGTTTTTCCATGAATGCATGACCGACTTCGATCGGGTGTCCGGACACATCGAATTTCGCCCAGGCGGCAGCCAGCTTCACGCAGAAATCCATCATGGCTTTCTCGCGGTATTCAAAAGAAAGGCTGCTCGGCCAGACCCAGCCGACGCTCAACGGGGTTTCTCCCCAACCGAAAGCGGTTTTGCCGCTGGCGTCCTTAACCCCTACTTTGGCCCTGCCGCAAGTGACTGAATTCAAGGTTTCAGAGCCGAATTTCAGCGGAACCCGCATTGGCGCGGGCAGAAAATAAAGTTCCGCGGAAACAGGCCGGATATCAGTTGTTTTAGACATTTTAAAATCCTCTCTGGAATATTAGTTTTAAATAAAAATCCTTAAAATATATATCCGGCGATGCGGAAAACAAGGCTTTTTAATCGAGTTGTCATGATTAAGATTTATAAATAAGCCATACAATCCTACATGCCATTCGTCAAACAAAATGAACTGTAATATTTAAAATTTACCCGGTGGACACGCGATTAAAGGCCGTGTATATTAGCAGAGCAATAATTTAGTCGGGAAACAGCTCTGGTTATGGATTTAAGAGAAAACAGAGAAAATTTTTTTATTTATAACAAGGTTCATCCCTGGGAGACTGTCCGCCTGGCATTTGTTGAAAAACTGCTGCATCAATATAATCCCGATGCCAGGAACGTTCTGGATATCGGTTGCGGCAATTGTTTTATCGCAAGCAGCCTGACAAAAAACTCCCGGATTCAAGTAACCGCCGTTGACAACATGTTCACCCCTGAGCTGCTTGCAAAATTGCGTGAACAGCTTGCCGGCCGGCAAATAGAGCTTTTCTCAAGTTTTGAAGCTGTCATGGATTCGGCTTTTGATACGGTCATGCTGCTGGATGTGATCGAACATATCGAACACGATTGCACGGTATTCCGTGAATTGCTGAACAGTGATAAAATAAGTCCGGGCGCGGTTTTCATCATCACGGCTCCGGTATTTTCCCGGCTTTTTTCCAATCACGACCGCAAGCTTGGACATTACCGCCGTTACACCGTCGGTCAGCTTTGCCGGCTGGCCGGAGAAAATGGGGCGGAGATCATGGATTACGGTTATTTTTTTGCTTCATTGTTGTTTATCCGGATACTGCAGAAAATATGTGAGAAAATCTTTCCTCATCGGGAGAGTGAATCTGTTTCCGCCGTCGGCGCATGGAATAGTGGCCCGGCAATTACGGCAATTGTTGTATTCTGCCTTAAAACAGATACCTTGATTACGCGATGTCTTCGAAAATTTAAAATTATAATTCCGGGCTTGTCATGCTATCTGGTATGTCGAAAACCGTTTTGAGGGAAAAATGAAAAAACTGGCTGCGTTGGGATTGTTTTTATTTTTTTTACCGTTTTTTGTCTGCGGCAGTGTTATTCTCGACCCCGGCACCCCGGTTTTTGAACGGCCCGATCAGAATGCAAAATTTTTGTTCATCATTAACAAACAGATTGAAATAGAACCGCTGTCAGAGAAAGATTATTTTTTTACCAAGCATCCGCTGGCCAGATATTACAAATTTTATGAAATACCGATAAGCGCCGATAAAACGGCCTGGGCATGCCCTGAATTCCAGGTTTCTTTCGAGAATGGAAAGCCGAAAATGGCGGCTAAATATGTTAATTCCCCGCTGCGCAAAACCGCATTCGCACTGGTCGCCGCCGCGCTGCTGGCGATAAGCGGATTCTGTGGATATCGCATAATCAATCGAAAAAAACGACCGCCGCTGCCGACTGCGGCAACCATCGGCTTAAGCATCGGCTTTCTGGTTTTGCTGCGCTGGCTGCTGCTGCTGATTCTAATTATGGGCGGCTATAATATTATCGCCGGAGTTTCGGATGATGCTGGTTATTTCGAGACCGCAATCGGTTTTGTAAAAGGGGATTTACACGGGCCGTGGAGTTTTACCATCGGGCTCGGGTTTCTCTATATCCCGTTCATTCTGGCGCTCAATGCCACGCAATTTTATGACATTGCGGTGCAGTTCGCCTGGTTTGCCGGGTTCGTGCTGATGCCGGCGAGCATAGTCATGTCTTATCTGATTATCCGGAAATTGACCGGTTCGCAGTATAAAGGTTTTTTTACGGCTTTGCTTTGGACGGTTATTCCGTTCTTTTACAGCCATCTGGAATTATGGGACGCGAAAGTGATCAAGTCTTTCTTTGTGTTTCCGGAAATGACATTTTGCTTCAGATTTTACCGGAATATTATTACCATGGGTTTCAATGCGATGAGCGACACGCCTTCGACTTTCTTCATTCTGTTGTGCATTCTGCTGTGTTTGTTTATGCCGGCGAAAATCAGGAGTATCGCGCTGATCGCGTTTGTGTATGGTTTTGCCTGCCTGCTCAGAATCAACAATATTTTCTTTGCCCCGCTGATCGCCTGGCTGTTCTGGTGCCGCTTCAATGTCCGGCTGCTGGAATGGAAGTTCCTGGTGAGGGCGCTGCTGACCGCGGTCGGAGTCTTTATGCTGACGTTCGGCTGGCAGTTGGCTATCAACAAAATACAGCTCGGTCATTTCTTTACGTTTCCTTATGTGATGCATGGCGTCGAAACCGGCTTCAACCGGGCTTTTGTAAATCAGGGCATACGATTTCTCGGAGCGGCGAATCTTGCTTACTGGGCGCTGGGCACGGCCGGCATCTTTTTTGTTTCAGACCGCAAACTGCGGATAACCCTGATTTTGTGGGCGGTTCCGGTAATCCTGTTTTTCTTCGGTCATATCTATACCTACTGCGATTCACACCGTTTCATCATGTCTTCCTATAGCGCGCTCCTGGCGGCATTTGTCTGTGCCGATATCTGGAATAAAACCAGCGGCAGCGAAAAAGCGCGGCTGATCGCCATGCTGGCCGTCAGTCTGCTGCTGGTTTGCCCGAGCGCGTATCTGTGGGATTACCAGTTGCCGTGGGATATTCAGGAATATTCCTGGGGCATTGGCGTTGCCCATTTTTTAAATTATGCCGTTCCGGCAGTTGCGTTGCTGATTACCTTGTCTTTCTATAAAAATATCCGGCTGATGTGCTTTGCGTTTGTGTTCATGATTCTGTTTTTTACGGGAAATCCCTTCATCTTTGCCTTCGTGTTTGTGATTCTGCTGATCTGGACGCTGCTGCAATGGCTGGCGGATTTCATCATTGAGTTCAACGAACATGCCCTGATCGATGAATGATTTTGTCTCTTTTCCCGAATTTGCGGGTAGTTTCCCGGGTGAATAACCGGATTCGCTTTTTCAGAACAGGCTTCATTTCTCTGTCTGTTTGATGATGGCCTGCTTAAGATTGGCCGAAATTATTTGATCATCAGGAAGAAGCTCGTGAGATTTGGTGAAATAGTACACTGCTTTCCGGTAATCGCGGTTGAGATATTCATGCAGTCCCTGGTAGAAATATGACTGGCCGGGTCCCGCGCTGAACTTACGGGCGTTTTCCAGCCAGCGCAATGCTTCCGCAAGATTGTGCTGCCGGAGAGCACAGCTTGACGCAAACGCCAAAGCATTGCTGGAAACATCCGGATCAATATTGGTCTTGACAACCAACAAATCCCAATTGGAAAATGATTCCAGAAGGCGAACTGCATGTACCTGGTCGCCGTTTTTCTTTAAAATCATGAATTGCACATAGGTTCTGGCGATACGGGCAAAATCAGCTTCCTGGGCGTCGAGAGGCACATTTTTATCTTCCAGGTCGGTAACTTCAGCCATCGCCTGGTCAAAATTGTTTTCATCCAGCAGTTGCATCGCATAATACACTTTTGCCCTGAAATTTGCCGGACTGCGGTCGGACGCAAAGGCAAAAAGAGAGTGCTCATTCCGCCATATTCCAAGATAGTTATAGCTGGAAAAGAGTAGTATCACGAGGTAAACGGCTGCTGCTGATGTTGCCGGGATGTTTGCCTTAATGGAGCGTTTTGTCATAAAACTCCCATAGAGACTGGCGGCGGCAAGCCAGATAAATACGGAAGGAATGTAACTATAGCGGTCGGAAAAATCGCTGGCATTGTAGCGGGATCCGAGCACAGGAAGCAGGGACACGATGAAACACAAAACCAGCGGCAGCGCTATTCGATAAAAAAAACTCCTCTTTTCGCGGTAAACGATCCACGCCAGGATTAAAACCCCCAGCGAGGTTGCACCCAGTTCCACCAGCAATACCGGCGAAATTTTAATCAATGGATAAATCGGACACAAATCAACCGGCAGCAATGTCTGCCGGAAGTACCAGGCCAAACTGTAAAAGGCCGTTGCCGCCGTTCGTAACCAGTCTGCCGGCAGTTTGAACGGTGTCTGGCCGGCAAAAAACATGATTCTCACCGTAAGCAGACCGCCGATGGTCAGATACGGCCACAGCCGGGCAAAATAATATCCGAATTCGATTTTTTTACTTCTGGAATATTCATAAATCACCAGAATCAACGGCAGGCTTACGGCCATCGGCTTGGCCATCATTGCCAGTGCAAACAAAATTATCGAACTCCACCAAAAAAACTTGCCATGACGCTTGTACAAGTAAAATAATATCGACAGAAAAAACATTGCTCCGCAAAGCACATCCTTCCGTTCGGCAACCCAGGCGACTGACTCAATTCGCTGCGGATGAATTGCCCAGGCGAGTGCGCAGAATAAAGCAACGCCTGCCCGTATTTTTAGCTTGCGGAAGCTGAAATAAATTGTCAGCGCTGAAATCAGATGCCAAAAGAGACTTTGCAGATGAAACATCATTGGCGACAGTCCGGAAACGGCGTAATCCAACATATACGACATCATGGTCAACGGCATGTAAATATCCACGCATGGTTCCCGGAACCAGTACAGGACATTGCTCAACGTGAACTTAAGGCGCTGATTTTGCAGCACATATTGTCCGTCATCCCAATTGTTGATAAAACCGAACTTCATAGCCTCGGCAAACAACAGTATCGGCAACGCAATCAGCAGCAATGGATATAATGCGTTATTCCGCAACTTAGCATTTCTCATAAATTCCCGACTGCTTTAATCGTCAATTATTCGTGTAAATTCATTCTGCCCAAAGCAACTGTTTTAAAATATAGTCAAGACATTTTATTTCTAGCGATATTGGCAAGGAATGCTCAAGAAATAACGTTTGCCTGCGATATTAATAGATCCAAATCTCTGTGATTGGCTTTTGTATTTCGCCTTTCTTTCATCAGTTGGATATTGGATATTCGTGCCATATGAAAGAAGGTTTTCTCTGTGCCTCTGTGTCTCTGTGGTTAATTTTAGGTTGCATTATTCAAGGCGGAAAGTTGTAAAAAAGCTTTTCTCCGCTACCTTATCAATACCGAATCGCAAGCTTAAAGCAAATAACTATTGCGAATCGGTATTAGTTCGCGGATATTTGCAACCGGCTGTAACCGCGGATTTTAATTACATAAATTTCAGTATTAATAAATATAATTCACGGAGTGTTGGACTATGAGAATGAGCAAACTCGTCGGGCGCCGGATCAAGGAAGATCCCAAGGACGCCAAGACTGTCAGTCATAAATTTCTGATTCGCGGCGGCTATGTCCGCCCGGTCTGCACCGGCATTTACTCGCTGCTGCCGGTCGCCAAGCGCATCGTCACCAAAATCGAAAAGATCATTCGCGAGGAAATGAACGCGATTGAAGGCCAGGAAGTCCTGATGCCGGTGGTGCTGCCCGCGGAACTGTGGGAAGAATCCGGGCGCTACCAGACTGTCGGACAGGAATTGCTCCGGTTCAAAGACCGCAACGGCAAGGAAATGCTGCTGGCCATGACTCATGAAGAGGCGGTCGTGCATCTGGCCCGCACTGAAATCACCAGCTACAAACAGCTTCCGGCGATGCTGTACCAGATTCAGACCAAATACCGCGACGAGGCCCGCGCCCGCGGCGGCTTGATCCGGGTGCGCGAATTTACGATGAAGGACGCCTATTCCTTCCATACCAGCCAGGAATGCCTGGAGGCTTATTACAAACGCGCCCATGAAGCGTATGTCCGGATTTTCAAGCGTGTCGGCATGAAGAATGTTTTGTCCATCGAGTCCAACTCCGGCATGATGGGCGGCAAAGTCTCCCATGAATTCATGGCGATCTCCGAGTTTGGCGAAGATACCATTTTCGTTTCCCCGGACCAAAGCTACCGCGCCAACCGCGAAGTGGCGGTGGCCGCCTGGAAATTCGACAAATCCGCCCCGCTGGCGCTGGAAAAAGTGCATACTCCCGACAAGAAAAGCATTGAAGACGTCGCCGCTTTTCTCGGCCTGAAACCGGAAAATACCGGCAAAGCCGTCTTTTATCAGGATGGCGAAGGCCGTCTGATCTTCGCGATGATCCGCGGCGATTTCGAGGTTAATGAAGCCAAACTCCAGAACTTTGCCATGGCCCATGAAATCAAGTTTGCCAATGACGAAGCGATCCGCGCCGCCGGCTGCGAACCCGGTTATGCGTCGCCGCTGCTGATCGATCCGAAAAAAGTGAAGATCATCATTGACCGCTCCGTGGCGGAATCCTCCAATCTGGTGGTCGGCGCCAATGAACCGCATCATCACTATAAGAATTTCAACTTCGACCGCGATCTGGCCGGTGTCGCCGGCATCAGCGTCACCGATATCGCCAGCGTCCGCGAAGGCGATCCGTGTCCGCTGACCGGACAGCCGCTCAAGCTTGAGCGCGGCATTGAAGTCGGCAACATCTTCCAGCTCGGAACCAAATATACCACGGCGATGAACTGCAATTATCTCGACCAGAACGGCAAAACCCATCCGATGATTATGGGCTGTTACGGCATCGGCGTCGGCCGGACCATGGCTTCCGTGATTGAGCAGTCCTACGATCAATGGGGCCCCATCTGGCCGGTAACCATTGCCCCCTATCATGTCCAGCTCTGTTCGCTGAACCCGAAAGTGGACAACGTCGAAGCCGCCGCCGACAGCCTGTACGAAGCGCTGAAAACCGCGGGCATTGAAACCCTGTACGATGATCGCGGCGAAAAAGCCGGATTCATGTTCAGCGACGCCGATTTGCTGGGGATTCCGTTCCGTATCGTCCTGTCGCCGAAAACCCTGGTTAACGGACAGGTCGAATTCAAACGGCGCGGCGAAAAAGACGCGGAACTGATCAGCATTGCCGACGTTCCCGCCAGAGTCAGCGCGGTAATTGCGGAAGAATTTAAAAAATACGAGGCGTAATTTAGTTCGAGTTTCTGGAGGGTTATGCTCATAGCTATCAAGCTAACCCAAGATGAACTCATTTGAACACCCAATATCCAACACTCAATTTCCAACCGGTGAAGGACTGGAATTAACTTGGACATTGGATATTCCTTGTTCGTTATTGGATATTCAGTTCAAAAATCCTTAGCTTGACAGCGATGGGGTTATGCTCCGTCATAACCGGGTTTCCGAACTTGGTCACGACAGAGCGTGACCCTCCATGTAAACACCGTCCCCGACACAATAAACTCTCTTGCCATTTCAAAAATTTTAAGAAAAATTCTACTGTTATAGTAAACTTTTATTGAAAAGTGCTATATTTAAGATGTAAACCATTTTAGTTGATTTGTAAACCATTTCGGTTGATTTGTAAACTATTTGGTTGATTTGTAAACTATTTGGTTGATTTAGTAAACTATAAAGTTTAAACACGAGGTGCCTCATGTGGGACTATAATGATAAAGTGATGGACCACTTTCTCCATCCGAGAAATGTGGGCGAAGTTGAAAATGCGGACGCCACCGGCGACGTCGGCAATATCACCTGCGGCGATGCGCTGAAACTTACCTTGAAAATCGGCGCGGACGGCAGGATTGAAGAAGTTAAATTCAAAACTTTCGGCTGCGCCAGCGCGATTGCTTCGTCTTCCGCGCTGACGGAAATCGTCAAGGGCATGACCCTGGAAGAGGCCGCGAAAGTGACCAACCGCGATATTGTTGACGTGCTCGGCGAACTGCCCGAAGAAAAGTTGCATTGTTCGGTGATGGGCATGGAAGCGCTTCAGGCGGCAATCGCCAATTATAAAGGCGAAAAAAGCCCGTTTGAGGGAGACGCCGATCACGAAGGACGGATCGTCTGCAAATGTTTCGGCGTCACCGACACTAAAATCCGGAAAGTCGCCCTGGAAAACAATCTGCACAAAACTGAAGACATTACCAATTACTGCAAAGCCGGCGGCGCTTGCGGCGCCTGTCTGGACAGCATTCAGGAAATCCTCGAAGGCTTGTGGAAAGAAAAAGCCGAAACCGCTCATGAACCTGAAAAATCCGCTTTCGCCGGCATGTCCGTGGTGCAGAAAGTAATCAAGGTTCAGGAAGTGATTGACAAGACCATCAAACCGATGCTGGAAAGCGACGGCGGCAGTATTGAACTGGTGGACATCAGGGACAATGTCGTGATCGTCCGGCTGCAAGGCCGCTGCGCGGTCTGTCCGACTTCGCATGTCACGCTCAAACACACGGTGGAAGACCAGCTCCGGGAATTTATTTCCAGAGAAATTGTCGTGGAAAGCATCTAAGGCCGGCTTTGTCCGCAACCCGAAAGACAGGGAAGTCAGGAGTCAGAAGTCAGAATAAAACTTAAAACCAGAAACCAATATTCAATAACCAATATCCAACAAGGAATTTCCAATAACCAACATGGAACAGCCGGGAGTCAGAACGGGAACCGGAAATTCAGAAAACAAGAATAGGTGGAAAAATGCAGAAAAAAATAATCTATTTTGACAATAACGCGACCACCCCGGTGGATCCGGCAGTTTTCGAAGTGATGAAGCCGTTTTTCTCCGAACGCTACGGCAATCCTTCGAGCATTTACACGTTCGGCGGCAACGTCGCCGCCGAAATCAAAAAAGCCCGCGCCCAGGTTGCCGCGCTGCTCGGCGCGGACCATCAGGACGAACACGGCAATTTCACGGAAGTCATTTTCACCAGTTGCGGCACCGAAAGCGACAACGCCGCTATTTACAGCGCCGTGGAAAGCTGCCCCAGAAGAAGAAAAGTCGTGATGTCGAAAATCGAACATCCCGCCGTGCTGAATGTCGGCAAAGACCTGGAGCGCCGCGGCTATAAAGTGGCGTACGCGCCGGTTGACGCCAGAGGCCGGATTGATTTGCAGCGCCTGGAAGAGCTGATTGACGAAAATACCGCCATCGTTTCCGTGATGTGGGCCAACAACGAAACCGGCAATATCTATCCGGTGGAAAAGATCGCCGCCATAGCGCATAATTACGGCGCATTGTTCCATACGGACGCAGTGCAGGCTGTCGGCAAAGTGCCGGTAAATCTGCAAAATTCACAGATTGACATGTTGAGTCTTTCCGGCCATAAACTGCATGCCCCGAAAGGCATTGGTGTGCTGTACGTCCGGCGCGGCATCCGTTTCCGTCCGTTTATCCTCGGCGGACATCAGGAAAAAGGCCGGCGCGGCGGCACCGAAAATACCGCCGCCATTGTCGCCCTCGGCAAAGCCTGCGAACTGGCCATGCAGAATATGGAAATTGAAAATACCCAGGTCAAAGCCTTGCGCGACCGTCTGGAAAAAGGCATTCTGGAATCCATTCCCTCGACCATGATTAACGGCGATCTGGACAGCCGTCTGCCCAACACCGCCTCGATAAGTTTTCAGTATATTGAAGGCGAAGCGATTCTGCTCCGCCTGGACCAGTTCGGCATCTGCGCGTCAAGCGGCAGCGCCTGCACCACCGGCAGCCTGGAACCGTCCCATGTGCTGAGGGCAATGGGCATTCCCTACACCTCCGCCCACGGCACCATCCGTTTCAGCCTGTCCCGTTTCAACACCGCGGAAGAAGTGGATTTCGCAATCAAGACCCTGCCCCCGATCATCGCCGAACTGAGATCCTATTCCCCCTACTGGCAGGAAAAATAATAACGGCGTGATGAGACCGGCGATGCTAAAAATAGGATGAAGAAATGAATAAGAAAGAACAGTCAGCCATGATTACTCTGCCGGACGTAGAAAAACTGTTCGACAAAATTGTTTCCATTTTAGAGCAGGCAAGATCAAATGTTGTCAGAGTTGTTAATAACAATATGGTTATTGCGTACTGGCTTATTGGAAAATCGCTTGTTGAAGAACTTCAGGGCGGCGAAGAACGGGCAGAGTATGGAAAAAAAATTATTGAAGAATTATCCGGAAATCTTAATAAAAAGTATGGGAAAGGTTTTTCTACCACAAATCTTTGGTATTTCAGGCAGTTTTATCTTGTTTATTCGGATCGCAAACCAGTAATTCTCCACACGCTTTGTGGAGAATCTAAGACAGATGAGAAACTCCACAAGCCTTGTGGAGTTTTGGAAGACATGAATTTTGCAGTTGACAAGAATTCTTTGATTGAAGGTTTTTCATCAACATTGAGTTGGTCTCATTATCGAACTCTGAGCAAGGTTGAAAATATAAACGAACGATTATTCTATGAAATCGAAGCTGAAAAGGAGAGGTGGAGTGTTCAGGTTTTGGAACGTCAGATACATTCTTTCCTTTTTGCGAGACTTTTAAAAAGCAAAAATAAATCAGGTGTCCTGGAACTGGCAAAAAAGGGACAAGAGATTCAAAAGCCGGAAGATACGATAAAAAATCCATATGTGCTCGATTTCCTTGGACTAAATCATTCAAAAGAGTTTCTTGAGTCAGATATTGAACAGGCGATTATTGACAATCTGCAATCGTTTATTCTGGAGCTGGGAAAGGGGTTCGCATTTGTCGCCAGACAGAAAAGGCTTCAATATGATGATGAGTTTTTTTATGTGGACCTGGTATTTTACAACTGTATTCTCAAATGCTATCTGCTGATTGATCTTAAAATCGGAAAATTAACCCATAAGGATATAGGGCAGATGGACAGCTATGTCCGTATGTATGACGACCTTTTTACTGTAGATGATGATAACCCGACAATCGGCCTTATTCTGTGTGCGGAAAATAATGAAACAGTGGCAAAATACTCAGTGTTGCAGGACAGTAAAAAACTTTTTGTCGCAAAATATATGCTATATCTCCCAACAGAAGAAGAACTTAAACAGGAGCTGGTTAAAGAGTTAAATGAATTTAAAGGAATGGCAGAATAGCAAATTGGGTTTAGTCATTGATTTAATGTACTTGATTGATTTCAAAAAAAGGATGAAAAAATGTTTAAATGGGTTTTTGTTGCGCTGTTCATGCTGAGCGTGATCCCGGTTTTTGCCGAAAGCTTGTCGCTGACGAAACCGGAAAACAATGCGGTTGTTTCCCAACTATGGGAGAATCAGAAGGACTTTTTGCAGAAAAATGAGGGAGAGAGAAGAGCCCTCGTCGCAGACGAAAAATATCGGGATAAAGTCATCCATGAACCCGGTAAGGGAACGCTGCCCAAGCCGGTTGATTTCGAGTGGAAATGGGACGGTAAAAAGGCGGCGGCATTCACCGTGAAAATTGCGGAGAATGCCGATTTTTCGGATGCCGTCACGATCTCGACCGATCAGAATAAGATCAATGTTGAAAATTTCAAGATCAACCGGAAATATTACTGGAAAGTAATTACCGTCGCGGCGGACGGCAAGGAAGCTGCTTCCAATGTATATTCATTTGTTACGGAAGACCAGGCCCCGCGCCTGCTCGATGTTCCCAATGTCACCAATTTTCGCGACATTGGCGGACGCAAAGGGTTGGGCGGCAAACGGGTTCGTCAGAATATGATCTTCCGCAGTACCGCGTTCAACGAGAACAGTAAAGACGGAATCGTCCGCGGTTGCGACCGCGTCACTGCCGCGGGCAGGGATGTCTCGCTGAATATCCTGAAACTCAAGACGGAATTGGATCTCAGAAGTCAAAAAGAAGTCGCCGACATGACGGGTTCACCATTAGGGGATCAGGTCAAATGGATCAATATTTCGACCTTCCCTTACGACGGCGCGCACACCAAAGACGGCAAAGACATTTTTATAAAGGAGTTCCGTCTTTTCTGCGATGTTAAAAATTATCCTGTCAATTTTCATTGCATTGCGGGAGCTGACCGGACCGGAACTCTCGCCTTTATTTTAAATGCCGCATTGGGCGTTTCTGATGCGGAGCTCATTCGGGATTGGGAAATAACGATCTTCAATAATCGCGGGAACTACTTTACTCACAAGAGCACGTTTGACCATTTGATTAATGGTTTGGATAAACTTGGCGCTCCCCAGGAACCATATTCGGTAAAAGTCGAACGCTATCTGCTCGACGGCGGCATTACCCAAAAAGAACTTGAAACATTCCGTTCAATCATGCTGGAGAATTGATACATACTCTGCACGGCTGAAAAACTCAACATAAAAGTACCACAAGCATCCCTGCTTGTGATTTTCCGCTGAAACCTGTTCACGCTGGAAGTTTACTCGCCGGAGGCGGCACCACAGGCGACCAAGGCTTGAGTTACTTTAAATCTTGTCCATCCTGTTCATCCCTGTTAAAAATAGTTCCGTTGCCTGATGTGCAAGTATTGAAAACTCTAAATGAATAAATGGTTTACAAAACAATGAAAGTGCCCGACCAAAGGAATAAATTTTTTTATTCTGTAAAGAAATTAAGGTCTATAATACAACACGTCCAATAAAGCTGTACGGGATTCCCATACAGATAGCCCCTCCAGGTCTTTCGGTTTTTCGGCTTGCCACCATGCGCAATGCTTGACTTTTTCAACCACTCTGCCCCAATAATTTTCGACAGTAATATTTTTAGGAATATCAAAGTCTTCACACAGTTCATTTTTATTCTTGCCGTTCACACATAAGAAATAGTCGGGACGCTTCATTGCCAAAAGCCTTGTCGCTGTTGCTAGGCCACCCCCTTTCACTTGGCTAAATTCTTGAATGTAGTTCTCATAGTCTTTTTTATAGACTTCACCTTTTATTGGTATCTTGTCCAAAGCTTCAGATATGTTCTGGTTATTGACAATTATTGCATGTGCGAATAATCCTGAACTTCCCGTGCTGCCGAAAAATTTCCAGTCGGCCTCATCGTCTTTGATTAGCCCTGCTATTCTCTTTTTTTCTAGGGTATCTAATTTATTAAAAGGTATTTCTTGAAGAAATCGTTTTTGTGCAAATTTAAGCACTTCTAATCTTTCTTTAAGGCTTTTATCTTCTGTGGTTATTAGCTGATAGTATTTGGGCCATGAAATATACAAGATGTCGAATATTTCTGCCCTTTGAGAATCTTGTTGATCCGATGGTTCTTGTGTTGAGTTAGGTCTATTCTCTCGATTCTTTTTATATTCTTCAAATGCAACTTCATCAATTTGCTTGCCATTATTCCAATCAGCGGTTATAATCCTATCAATAGTTGAGTATGCATCCATCGCATTATTGTCATCGCTGGATATCAAAACAGCGGTTTCTCGATTTTTTTCAAAAGCAAAACGAGTGAAATTAGGACTTCCAATGATGCACTCCCAAGCTCCATTACCGTTTTCGAACAGATAAACTTTCGGATGATAAACCCCTTTTTCGGACGGCGGAAAGATATACCTAACCTTATCGTTGTTTCTGAATTTATCAATAAACCTAGCAGCCTGTCGGACTTTTTTTTCAAAGGCCATATAGCATGAAAATTGTGTAGTGATATATTACGATCAAAAAGGATTTACGATGGGAGCGAAGTTTGTGAATGTGGACCGGGACACGCCGATGATGTTTCCACCA
>CAIKZE010000056.1 GCA_903831825.1 uncultured Lentisphaeria bacterium
GCGCATACGTTTTAAGAAAAGGTACATCCCTTTTTTCCACTGTCAAAATACAAAGATTATGTAAAAGCAGAGATTAAGCGATTGCAGGCAAGCTATTTGTGCATAATCAGCAGAAAGAGCGGATCAGGAAGTCTGAATTTGTTTGATTCCGCATTAAAATAATGTTTATAAGGTAATTTTATCATGAATAATAACGATACGCGAAACCGTTCCTGGTTGCAGAGCATTGCCCACCGGGCGATGCTGGAAAGAGGGATGATTCCGGATTTTCCGCCGGAAGTGTCAGCCGAACTCGACCGCATCAACGACCCCGCGGCAAACCCCGGGGAAACGGCGCGGGATCTCACACATCTGCTGTGGTGCTCCATCGACAATGATGATTCGCTGGACCTGGACCAGCTCACGGTGGCCGAAGACCTGGGCGGGGGCTCCATCAAGGTGCTGGTCGCCATTGCCGACGTGGACGCCGTCGTCCAAAAACGTTCGGCCATTGACAATTATGCCCGGCAGAATACCACTTCCGTTTACACCGCCGCCGAAATTTTCCCGATGCTGCCGGAGAAACTTTCCACCGACCTTACTTCGCTCAATTATGACTCGGACCGCATGGCCGTGGTCATTGAAATGACGCTTGCCGGCGACGGATCGCTCCAGAGTTCGGATGTTTACCGCGCGCTGGTCCGCAACCGCGCCAAACTGGCTTATAACAGCACCGCCGCATGGCTGGACGGAAAAGGGCCGGAATTGCCGGCGGTCACTACGGTCGGCGGGCTCGAAGAGAATATCCGCCTCCAGAGCAGCGCCGCGAAAAAGCTGAAAGCGCTCCGCGTTCAGCACGGCGCGCTGGACTTTGAAACCATCCAGGCGCGTCCGGTATTTGAAGGCGACGAACTCAAAGATCTGGAAGCCGAAAGATCGAACACGGCAACAGATATCATTGAAGACTTTATGGTTGCGGCCAACGGCGTTACCGCGCGCTATCTGGCGTCCAAGAATTTTCCGTCGATACGGCGCATCGTCCGCATTCCCAAACGCTGGGACCGGATTGTCGAGCTGGCCGCCGAGCGCGGCACGAATCTGCCCGCGGACCCGGACTCCAAGGCGCTGGAACAGTTTCTGCTGGCTGAAAAAAGCGCGGACCCGCTGCGTTTTCCCGATCTCTCGCTCAGCATCATCAAGCTGATGGGCAAAGGCGAATATGTGGTTGAACTGCCGGGCGAAAGCGCCGCCGGCCACTTCGGGCTGGCGGTCAAGGATTATACTCACTCCACCGCGCCGAACCGCCGTTTCCCGGATCTGATCACCCAGCGGCTGCTGAAGGCGGCAATCGCGGGACGCCCCATGCCGTATCAGAACGATGAATTGCAGGCGCTCGCCAGGCATTGCACCGAAAAAGAAGACGATGCGAAAAAGGTTGAACGGCTGGTCGAAAAATCCGCCGCCGCGATGCTGCTGGAATCCAGAACCGGCGAGCAGTTCGACGCCATCGTCACCGGGGCCGCCGACAAAGGCACCTGGGTCCGTCTGATGGAGCCGCCGGTCGAAGGTCGGCTGGTTAGCGGTTTTGAAGGCCAGGACGTCGGCAACCGGCTCCGCGTGCAATTAGTCCGCACGGATATCGAACGCGGATATATTGACTTCAAAAAAGCGTAATTCCAGCATGGCATACCAGAAAAAACAAACTCGTCGAAAAACGTGGGTATATACCGGCAAGACAGCCGTCAAGCCGAAGCCGTTCGGTTTTTACGCGCTGATTCGATTAGACATCTCCTCCGTGAAAAAGGAATTATTGCGGAAGTGGAAAAAAGCGGAACGCGATTTCGAAAAACAACAGAAAGAGTGGGACGCCTACTGCAATGAAGACCGCCCGGCGTATGAAAAATGGATGCACGCGACTTTCGGCAACCGCCTGACCGAACTGCGGGAACTCCGGGACCAGATACACCGTAAAGGCTGGTTTGTCGAGCAGGTGGAATGCCTGAGCGATTTGTCCGGGAAATCCGCCCGCAAAATATATCTGGAATTACTGAAAAAAACCAAAGGCGGCATGTCACTGCATGACGCCCTGGTCGAATACGTCAACGAATTTAACGCTGACATTGACAAAGAGTTTGAGGACGACGACGACGATGAATTCGAAAGTATCTTTGACGAAGAAGAAGATGGCGATTTTAAAGATGAATTCGACAAAATCTTCGAGGATTTTGAAGATGTTTTCGACGATAAAAAGAAAATCCGCCGCGATAATCCGGAAGCCAAAAGCCTCCAAGCCAGAATCCGGGAGATTTACCGCAAGTTGTGTTTCAAGCTCCACCCGGACACCGGTTGCGATTTCAATGCCGAAAACAGCCGGTTGTGGCATCAGATCCAGGACGCTTATCAAAATGACGACCTGGACCGCCTGATGGCGATTCAAGCCTCGCTGGACATGAAACAGGATCCAATGTCCGGCCACATCTCATGCACTCAAATTTTAGCGGTTATCGACGATTTCAAAAACGGCTTGCGTTCGGTCCGGGCGCTGGTCCGCGACGCCAAACAGGAATCTTCCTGGCGTTTTCTGGCATGGACGGACAAAGAGCGCAAAGCCGCGATGCGCAAGCTGGAACAGGAATTTACCCACGAGTTGCTCAGCCTGAAATATGAAATGGAATATCTGGAAAGCGTGGAGAAAAAATGGAGCAAGCCGGCTGTTGCTAAAAACAGACCCAAACCGAAACCCAAAGCTAAAGCCGGGGAAAAAGCCAAACCGCGAGCGAAAAAATCGCAAAACCCCGATGCAGAAGAATATGTCCAACCCGGATTATTTGATTTTTGAGCTGAACGAAAATACAATTAACCATAGAGACACAAAGACACAAAGAATACTTTTTTTATCATATGCATTAAAGCGGGGATTTATTATCCCGAAGGGATAAAAGGTTTATAGAAAATTAGCAAAAATCTCTGCGACCCCGCCGGGGTCGTACAATTCATAACATGATAAGCTATAAACGTTCGATGCCGCCGGCATCGAAGAGGCCGGTACGGAGACCGGCGTTCCCGGAGGGGCAATCTATTTATCCGCTATTAACCACAGAGGCACAGAGTTTCAATTCAGCGGCGGACTGCGGTTCCCGCAGTTTTAGCAAATAAGGAACTCTCAGGAATTTGAAAAGGTTTTCAAAGGAAAAAATTGAGTTTCAAAAGTTTAAAACAAAAATCCATTCCGGCGGCCAACTCTTTAAAATCTTCTTTGTGCCTTTGCGTCTTTGTGCGAGATAATTCCCCGCTCAACAAATCAGAATTACGCACAGGTCAATTTATCCGCTATTTTTTGATGCGGGTCAGCTTCAGTTTCACTTTTTCCGGATAAATGTTATTGACCTTTATTTCCGGATCGCTGGTCCAGCAGTAAACTTCCGAACTGAAAGAGCCGGACTCCTGCAAGGCAGAAACATCGATATAAGATTTGATCTCTTCCGCCTTCAGCAGAGCCACTTTGCTTTGCGGGCCGTAAACCGTGATATCGGCGTTGGGCGTGGAAAGCAGTTCGACTTTCATGGATTCCGGCTCATCCGGGGCCTGCAGCAGGCGAATCGGCACCGATTTGAAGGTCCTGGTGATAAAATTACGGACGATTTCCACCTGAACCGTCACTTTGACCGGCGAGACTTTTATCGAGTCAGGGGCTGATAACGGAGCTTGATATTCGAAGCTCTCTATCGTCTGGCTGTCCAGCGGGATCGGCCGGGTCTGTATTGATTTAATTTCTTTGATGATGCTCTGCGGGCCGATGATCAGCACTTCCGCCGGGTTGATTTTTATTTTGCCGACCGCGTAATCCTTCGGCAAATTCTGGATTAAATCAAATTTTTCCTCGACCGGCACCTTTTTTGAATCATTGCGCTCCAGCGAGAGCGGAATCTCTTTCGGGTCAAAATTTATGGCGCTTACGCCGAAGGGGGTTTTTATGTTGTCCATGCTCAGTTTAAGCAGATAAGGGAACCCGGCGATATATTTATTTTCCACCACTTCCGCCTTGACCTTGATATCCATCGCGCCGATGCCGGAAAGATTTTGTTTGCTGCCGCGCACGGTCACGTTAATGGACGGTTTTCTGGCGTCCAGATTGACCAGGGCGCCCGGCAGTTCGATATCCACCGGCACATTCGAAATTTTCTCTTCGGTCCCGATTTTATTGGCGACCATCAGGTACACCAGCACCGCAAAAAATAAAGCGAGAATTTTCCGGAAAAAATCATTGCGGATAATCGCCGGGATCCATCTTAACCTTGCTTTTTCATGATTGTCTAAACGATAGTCCATTATGATCCGTCCTCGCCGCTGGTAAAGCCGGTCAATTGTTCATTTTCCTCCATGGTGCCGAACAAACTCGAGAACGAATCGGCTTCGTTGGAGATCAGCAGCCCGGTTAGGTACTTCAGCAGTTTATCCGCTTTGATGTCCTGCCGGAGACTGCCGCGGCAGGCAATGCTGATCTTGCCGGTTTCCTCCGAAACCACAACCACCACCGCGTCCGATTCCTCCGTAATCCCGATTGCCGCGCGATGGCGGGTTCCAAGCGATCTGGTCAGGGATTCGTCGCGCGAAAGCGGCAGGATGGAATGGGCGGCAATGATTTTATCGTTTTTAATGATAATCGCCCCGTCGTGCAGCGGAGAATTGGGGAAGAAGATTGATTCGATAATCAGGGAATTCAACTTTATGTCCAGCTTGACGGAATCTTCGACGATTGCCCGCATGCCGATGCTGCGTTCAATGACGATAATCGCGCCGATCCGGCGTTTGGACATATTCAATACCGCGGTTACAACCTCGGTAATGGCTTCTTTTTTGCGGTTGGAATGCAGAAACGACGCGCTGCCGAGCTGGGCGAAGGCACGCCTGAGTTCCGGCTGGAAAATAACGATGATCGCGGTGGCCAGGACGGTCCAGACGCCGGTCAGAATCCAATTGAGGACTTCGAGTTTAATCAGGTCGCAGACCGCCGTCAGCAGCATCAGCATGATTAAGATTCCCGCCAGGATGTTCGACCCTCTGGTGCCGCGCAGATAATACAATACTTTATAAATCAGAAACGTCAGAATGGCGATTTCCAGGGCCGGCCTCAAATACGTCCAGGCCTGTTGCATATAGATCATATAATTTGCCATTTTTCCAGTCCCTTATTTTATGTGTTCAGCGCAGCGGCTGAACATCGTCACCACATCCTTCATTGCCCTGACATCATGCACCCTGATGATTTCCGCCCGGCGCATGGCCAGAAACGCGGTCACCCCGGCGGTGCCCCAGAGGCGGTCTTCCGGAGTTTTACGCCCGAGCACCGTACCGATAAACGACTTGCGGGAATGTCCGGCCAGGACTGGGAATCCAAGCGCTTTAATTTCTCCGATTCTGCCGATCAGCTCCAGGTTCTGTTCCGGAGTCTTTGAAAATCCGATTCCCGGGTCAATTACAATATTTTCCCGTTTCACGCCGTATTCAAGGGCTTTTTCGACGGCCTGCAATAAAAATTCCGAAACTTCTTTAACCACATCGCCATATTTGAGGTTTTCAGCCGACTGCATGGTTTCCGGAGTTCCCCGCATGTGCATCAATATCAGACCGGTATCATATTCCGCGGCAATCGCGGCAATCGCGGGAGAATACTGCAATCCGGCAACATCATTAATAATATCGGCGCCGGCTTCGGCGGCGGCTTTCGCCACGGCGGCCTTTCTGGTGTCGGCGCTGATAATGCAATCTGGATGTTTACGCTTCAGTTCCCGGATTACCGGCACAATCCGGGAGATTTCCTCCTCCGGGCAGACTGCGGCCGCGCCGGGACGCGTGGACTCGCCGCCGATATCAATGATGTCGGCCCCTTCTTCAAGCAATTTCAATCCGTGCGCAACGGCAGTTTCAGAATTAAAACATCTGCCGCCGTCGCTGAATGAATCCGGCGTAACGTTGACGATTCCCATCAAACGGCTTACGCCGGAAAGATCCAATTGCCTGTTTTTGAAACAAAGGACCATTAATCTATGCAAATCCGTATAAAAATTAAACGGTGTCTTCGTCGTCATCCTCTTCGTCAGTGTCAGGAATTTCCGGCTCAACGGGATTGTCGTCAATCTCGGGAACGTCTTCAATGTCAGCGACAGGTTCGGTTTCGACAACACTCTCTATTTTGATGCTGCTTTCTTCGCCTTCGACTTTGACTATTTTTGCCGCGCCGGTGATGCGGTCGTTTTCGCGCAGGTTCATGATTTTCACGCCCTTTGACGCTCTGCCGATAGTCCTGATTTCGTCCGTGGGAATGCGCACCAGTTGTCCGCGTTCGGTGGTCAGCACGAGTTCATCGCCTTTTTCCACCTGGATTGCGGCGATGACAAGATCTTCAGTTTCACGGAACCGGATGTTGGTTACGCCTTTGGCGCCGCGCTTGGTCTTGCGGTAAGTGCTGACAAAACTGCGTTTGCCCATGCCGCGGGAAGTTACCACCAGCAGTTCCGGCCCGGTGGCGTTTTCCTCCTGGCCTTCCTCGACTTCGCCGACTTCTTCCTTGATTACTTCCATGCCGACCAGATAATCGTTCGCCAGTTTGAACCGGATGCCGGTTACGCCGCGGGCGGCACGGCCCATAGCGCGCACCTGGCCCTGGTCAAATCTGCAGGCCATGCCGAGCGCGGTGGAAAGAATAATATCATTGCCGATGGTGGTGATATCCGCCGCGATCAAGTCATCGTTTTCTTCGATGGTCAGGGCGCGGATGCCGGTACGGCGCAGATTCTTAAACGCCGGCAGCGCAGTCTTTTTAATGTAACCGCTGCGGGCCGCCATGATAATATATTTACTTTCGTCTTCCATATCGTCCGGACTGACCGTCAGCATGGCTTTGATTTTTTCGCCGGGCTCGATCTTGATCATATTGACAATGGCTTTGCCCTTGGAGACTCTGGACGCTTCCGGAATTTCATAAACGTTCAGCCAGTACATGAAACCTTTATCCGTAAAGAAGAAGATCAGGTCATGGCTGTCCGCGTTGAACAGATGCTCGACAAAGTCCTCGTCCTTGGTTTCCATGCCCATGATGCCGACGCCGCCGCGATGCTGGGTGCGGTACGTGTCGGACGGCACCCGCTTGATGTAGCCGGTGTTGGAAACCGTTATCACGCAGGAATGTCTGGCGATCAGGTCGGCAATATTCAAATCGCTGTCGTCAAAAGTGATTTCGGTGCGGCGCGGATTGGAATATTTATCTCTGACTTCGATTAATTCAGTTTTAATCACTTCCAGGCGCATTTCACGGCTGGCAAGCAGGGATTTCAAATAAGCGATGAGCTTGGTCAGTTCTTCGTATTCGGTCTGGACATCCTCGATGGCCAGTCCGGTCAACTGATGCAGGCGCATTTCCAGGATGGCGCCGACCTGTTCCTTGGAGAACTCGAAGCGCGCAATCAGGCCCTCGGCGGCGGCTTCGCGGTTTCTGGAATCGCGGATGATTTTTACAACTTCATCAATATTCGCCAGCGCTTTCAGCAATCCTTCCAGGATGTGCGCCCTGGCTTCAGCTTTCTTGAGTTCAAATATTGTTCTGCGGACCACCACTTCCATGCGGTGGTCAATATATGCCTGCAATACCTGCGGCAGATTCATCACGCGCGGCCGGTTGTGGTCAACCACCAGCATGATTGAACCATACACCGATTCAAGCTGGGTATGGGCGTAAAGCTGATTCAGCACCACACTGCCCATCGCCCCGCGTTTAATGTCAATCACCACGCGGATGCCCACCCGGCGGCTGGTCTCGTCGCGCAGACCGGAAATCCCGGTGATCCTCTTGTCATTGACCAGTTCGGCAATCTTCTTCACCATATTTTCCTTGTTCAAGGCATATGGGATTTCGGTGATGATAATTTGTTCTTTGCCGTTGGTTTCGATTATTTCCGCCTTGGCGCGGACTCTGAAAGTTCCTCGGCCGGTGGCGTAGAATTTGCGGACTTCGTTTTTGCCGCGCAGAATGGCGCCGGTCGGAAAGTCCGGACCCGGCAGATGCTGCATCAGTTCGTCAATTGTCGCCGTCGGGTTTTCCATCACGCAGATTGTGGCATTGATTACTTCACCCAAGTTGTGCGGCGGGATGCTGGTTGCCATGCCGACCCCGATACCGGTCGTGCCGTTGACCAGCAGTTGCGGGAAACGCGCCGGCATGACCGTCGGTTCCAGCGAAGACTCGTCGAAGGTAAGCGTCATATCAACGGTGTCTTTGTCAATGTCGGCCAGCAGCTCTTCAGACAGGCGTTCCATGCGGCACTCGGTATAACGGTATGCCGCGGCGGAGTCGCCGTCAATACTGCCGAAGTTCCCCTGCCCGTCAATCAGCGGGGCGCGCATCGAAAAGTCCTGGGCCAGACGCACCATGGCGTCGTAAACCGAGGAGTCGCCGTGCGGATGGTATTTACCGATCACTTCGCCGACGACTTTCGCGCTTTTGGTATAGGCGTGGGATTTGGAGAGTCCGAGCATGTACATGGCGTACAGGATGCGCCGGTTCACCGGCTTCAGCCCGTCGCGGACGTCCGGGATGGCACGGCCTACATTCACGCTCAACGAATACTGCAAATATGCAGTATGCATGATATCTTCAATATTTACAGGAAAATCCCTTGATTCAAGTTCATTCATAGTCTTTGTCTTGTCTCCATGCTGATCCCCCGGAGGAGGACGTTATAAATACATTTTGATAATCTACACCTTTTAGCGGTTTTGACAAGCTGAAATCAGCCTTTATTCTCCGTTTTTTCGCAATTTTTCCAGGTCGGCGCAAACGCCTGAGCCGCAAGCAGATTTATTATAATGGAAACCGCCGATTATGCCAGTTTGAGAGAGCCTTAAAATTGACAGCCGCCGGTGGCGGACAAGTCGGCTCTCCCGAACGGAGCGCCCGATGTATCAGTTACCGCCTTACCTCAATTGAAGTTCAGCGCTAAAAAATTGGATACATATTGCATTATAACTGCAAAATTGCATTATAACTACATTGTTGACTTGAAACTACAATTTGTATATTGTATAGTAGAGTTATGAAGTTTATAAAAACAAAATTGCAAAGGCGCTCTGGAGGTTATCAGCCAGATTGGGTAGCTGATAATATCTGGATTGAAGTAAAAACAAATCTTCGGGCCATTTTTGCTGTAAGGGAAGATATTCTTCTATTGTCTTATGCAATGGCCGAACAACCTGGACTGCGCGCATTTCTGCTGCTCATAGAACCACACATAACCGAATCGCGGCTTAATGATGAATGGCGGAATATGCAAATGACTTTCCGTTCCGAGATATTGAAGCGCATAAAGATTGTTATCTTTAAGGGCGGAGCGTTTTCCGGCATTCCAGATGGACCTCCACCTGAATTTCTTGATGATCTAAGGGAAATATGTAAAGAAGAACTGTCCGGCAAACAAACTCCATTGCCAAGATCTGACTTCAAGTCGGAGATTCTTAAGATTCTCGTTTATCAATGGTTAAACCGGAACGGCCCGTTGACGCTGGATTCGCTGGCTAAAACCGCAGGATGCAATTACCGGACGCTGGCAAATACGCTGGAGTGGATGGGAAATGCAATTATCCGGTCTTCCAGCAGAAGCGTTGAACTTAAATATTTTCCTGAAGAGGCATGGGAATGGCTCCTTGTAAATTCCCGCAAATCGCGGTTGACAAGAAGATATTCAGATTGTTCGGGGCAGCCGCGTTCGATTGAATCGCTGCTTAAGCGACTGGACAGGATGAAACTCAAAAATATCGCTGTCGCCGGCATTCCGGGAGCGAGGCATTATTATCCTGATGTTGATTTAACCGGCATACCAAGACTTGATCTTGCAGTGCATTGTCCGGAAAAATATCTGAATATTGATTTTATTGAAAAACTTGACCCTGCTCTGAAACAGGAGGAGGATCCTGACGAGCCGGCATCCATTGTTTTACATTTCATCCGCAGGAAAGACTCCTTCTTCGAAACCAATCCTTTGGGTATTGCCTGGGCCGATCCCGTTGAATGTCTGCTTGATCTTCATGAGATGCGCCTGGAGCCGCAGGCGCTGGAGTTTCTCAATTTTCTTAAAACCGGAAAATATAATTCATGAGTGAAATGGAAGATGCAATGAAATCAGTTTATCCGAGGCAGGTCTTGAGTGAAATTGCCGAGGCAATTCCTGATGACTGTAAAAAGTATATGACAATAATCGGAAGTCTGGCTGTCGGGTATCACTTTTTCGTGGAAAACGAATCTATGGCAATACGCACGAAAGATGCCGACTGTCTTCTTTCGCCGCGCATTAAAGCCGTTCCCGCCGGGATGGAAATCGCCGAAAAGCTTTTTGACTCAGGCTGGCTTCAAGCCGAAAGCGGGAACTGGGGCAAGCCCGGCAATGAAAGCACGCCGCCGGATCAACTGCCGGCCGTTCGCTTGACGCCTCCAGGCGGCAAAGGCTGGTTTATCGAACTTCTCACCGTTCCCGAATCTCAGAAAGATCGTGCCAGAAAATGGATTTCATTGAAAACCAGCCGCGGCTATTTCGGACTTCCGAGTTTTGGGTTTTTATCGTTGACTGATTTTGAGCCATTGGAAACGGAGCTGGGGATTCGCATCGCCAGACCCGAAATGATGGCGCTCGCCAATATGCTCGAACATCCTTCAATAAGTACTGTTTTGATGTCGGGAATGATCCATGACCGCAAAATTAAACGCAGCAATAAGGATTTGGGGCGCGTGCTTGCAATAGCCTGTCTAAGTACAGCAAAAAATGAGGACATTATGATGGAGTGGCCCGGCCTCTGGCGAACAGCTTTGAAGAAGCTCTTTCCTGATGACTGGCGAAATCTTGCTCAGTCCGCGGATTCAGGAATACGACAGTTGCTTCAGAGTGAATCCGATTTGGATGAAGCATATCATACTTGCATATATGGCCTGCTTGCATCCCAACCGCTAAAGATGGATCAGTTGAAAATAGCCGGACAGCGCTTATTGCAGGATGCCGTTGAGCCTCTGGTGAAAATGGCCGAAATGAAAAATTGAAGCTCTCGCGGTTATGCAGAAATAGAACTAATAGATTGCCGCGCAATCATAGAAGCAAATTTCCGATACGGATAATTATTGAATTTATCACATCAGCAATTCGTCATAGTTATCGGGCGTTATCAAGCTCATTTTAGCTTCAGGATAGGCGGTATTGAAAGACTTCGGAATATGCAGTTTGTGTTTGGTGCTCCATTTGAATTCCCAGGCATCGAGCCGGCCGTCGGCCTCTTCCAGATAATCAATTTCCTGCTGAGTTTTGGTGCGCCAGAAATAACGTCGCGGAAATTTACTGTGATTGGACAGATATTTAAGCCGTTCGGTTATCAGGTAATTTTCCCACAATGCGCCGGTATCGGCGCGGGATTCGACCTGACAGAAATTGTTGACAACCGCATTGCGGATTCCATTGTCGTAGAAGTAGATTTTGCGCCCTTTTCTGATTTCGTTCCGCGCGTTGCCGCTGAATGCCGGCAGCACAAAAACCACATAGGCTTTTTCCAGCAGGTCAATATACTTTTCCACGGTCTTGTTGTCTGCTCCGACCAGTTGGCTGATTTCGTTATACGATACTTCCGAGCCGAGTTGCAGCGCCAGGGCGCGGGCGATCTTTTCCAGCAGTGCCGGTTTTTTAATGTCTTCGAGCATCAGCAAGTCCTTATAGAGATAACTGCCGGCCAGCAGCTGCAGCAATTCCTGCTCTTCGCCGGGATGGGTCACAATTTCCGGATACATCCCGAATATCAGCCGATGCTTGAGCAACCGCCGTTCCTCCAGGAGATTAGACTCCCCGACCATTTCGCCGAATGACAGCGGGTAGAGATGAAATTCATACTTCCGCCCGGTCAGCGGTTCGCTGGTCTTATCGGCTAGTTCAAACGCGGAAGAACCCGTGGCTATAAGCTGGATATTCTTTAACTGGTCGGTAATAAGTTTCATTGTCAGACCGATGCCGGGAATTCGCTGGGCCTCGTCAATCACCACCAGCCGCTTCGTACCGAAAAATGTCCGCAGGCGGGTTGATGTGGCTTTGGACAGCAAATCACGCACATCCTGGTCATCGCCGCTCAGAAATAATGTTGTATCTGAATAGTCTCTGGTCAGTTGCTCAACCAGCGTAGTTTTGCCGCTCTGGCGCGGACCGTAGATTATAATTGCCTTGCCCTTAAACAGCCGCAGCCTGATCGAATCTTCGAGTTCGCGTTTAATTATCATAGCGGTCAATCCAATCTGTTTACTATTGTATGCAATTCTAATAAATTATTCTTTTTAAGGATTACAATCCTAAAATATCATGCTTTTTAAGGATTACAATCCTTAAATATCACTTTTTTTAATGCGCCTCTCAAAAAAAGAGGCAGTTCCGGAGCTGTGTCAGCTCTGGAACTGCCGGGATCGCAAAAGATGGGAAAAGGGAGTTAGTCCATCTTCGGGGGATTGGTGATTCTTTCCAGTTTTTTGGTTATTTCCTGGTCTTTGCCGGTAATGGATTCCTCGTATTTGGCTTTTCTTTCTTTGAGGTTGTTTTCATCCATTTCTATTTTTTTCTTCATCTCTTCAAGGCGTTGCGTATAAAGTTCGGTTACTTTTGCCTTGATCTGTTCAAGCTGTTTCGGATCTTTGTCTTTCTGGTACGTCTTAACCATTTCAACAAATTTTTCGCGTTCAGCCTGCATTTTTTCGCGCTCGGCTTTCATATCTTCGCGGGCTTTTTTGGAAAGTTCCTGAAGTTTGCCCATGGCGGCTTCCGGATCGGTTTCTCTCAACTTTTTAATTTCTTCCATTTCTTTCGGATATTTCATGAGCAGGCGATCAGTCATCATGCGCGAGGTATCTCCGCCCGGTCTGGCCGCATCTCTGCCGCCGGGGGCGGGGGCGGGCTGATTATTTCCACCTGGTCTGGCCATTTCCCGGCCCGGGCCGCCGCCGAGTCCGAACAATTCATTAATGTCCCGGTCAGGGCCGCCGCGCCCGCCTCTTTCTTTCACTTCTTTCTTCGCCGGCTGGTCTGACGTTGCCGCGTCCTGTGCGAAAGCGGCGGAAGTTCCCAGTCCAAACATACCGGCGGCAACCAATACCATGAGCTTGTTCATTTTTATCTCCTGAATGTTGTGAAAAACAATTAATACGCTTGTTCAAAAATCATTCAACGTTATGATATTTCTCCTTTGGGTTTATTAATGAATGTTCCTGCATTCATAGCGGCGGCTGCATTCTTTGTTCCATTCGCTTTCGAAATTCCATCATTTGGGCGCGGGTTGTGGAATCGGTATTTTCCAGCATATTCTGTATCATCGCTTTACCCGGGCCGCCGGGGCCGCCGGGAGGAGGAGCCATTCCATTCTGCCTCCGCACTTCCATTTCTTTAACCATTTTATCCAGAAATTTATTCTGTTCTTCCTTGCTCATGGCAAAAAAAGTCTTCATGCGTTCCTTCATTTCTTTCTGCATCAGTTTTCTGGTATTTTTGAAAACGGCGGCCCGCTCCTCCTGGCTCAAATCATTAGAGAGTGGAACGGGAGGGCCGTCCTTGTCTTTCCGCAAACTTTTCATATAGCTTTCCTGCTCTGATTCCGGCAGCGCCGCAAACTGTTTGGACGCCAGATATTTGACAGCCTCTTTTTGATTCATCTTGCCGGGATCGGGGGCAGGCGCATGTGCATGAAACAGCAGAAAGCATAGTTCGTAAAGCGGAAATACCAATAACGAAGCAATTCCGACCACCAATATGATTTTATTTTTTCTGCTTATCTTTTTTAATTTCATTTTAAATAAATTCCTGATATTACAATTTGTCACTGACATGCCAGTCAGCGAAAAGATAATTTTTTGCTCCGCCTTTGCTGGAAACATTAAGTTGCGCCGCGGTATCGCCTTCATCCTGGTTGATGCTCAGGATGCTTGAAGTCCGGTGAAAACATTCATAATCGAACATGACTATCCGGTCAGATGAAGACATATTGTCCCGCCCCATTTTTTCGCCAAGTTTGCGTCCGCCAAGCATACTGGCATATTCATAACTGCAACCTTCAGATTCAAAAAATGTTTTATCCCCGGTATTTCCGGGATAGGATTTTTCCGGCAGGATATCGGCCGGGCATTGAAAAACTTTGCGGTTGTCGCCGACGCAGCTTTTCAAGACGTCCGCGATGCGCGGGTCGGAAGTGTTCACCGTCGGCTTCATTGCCGCGACCGGAAAAGTATCCCGTGAAGTTACCATATAAGATGAAAAGCCAACTCCCGCCTGCCGCAAGTTGTTCACGCATTGGGTAAGCTTGGCCTGATTGCGTATTTTCCCCATGACCGGAAACAGCAGCCCGGCGAGGATCGCGATGATCGCTATCACCGTCAGGAGTTCCACTAATGTGAAATTTTTACATTTATTACACATTGATCTATGAAGCCGCTTTCCGTTA
This sequence comes from uncultured Lentisphaeria bacterium, assembly GCA_903831825.1. Classification (GTDB taxonomy): domain Bacteria; phylum Verrucomicrobiota; class Lentisphaeria; order Victivallales; family Victivallaceae; genus CAIPAT01. The sequence goes on from CAIKZE010000056.1 coordinate 14,476, forward strand.
AAATAATCTTTTCGCAATGTGCGCATATTGTTTTTTCTGAGATGCTCAATCAATGCTTCTTTCTCTCTTCTTTTTAATTTTTTTAATTCTCCAAGGACTGCGCGGTCCAAGGGATCTGAAACCATTATTGCATTTTCCTCCAGTTCCATGTCGAATCCGGATTTTTCCTCAATAAAAAGATCAAGCAGTCGCATTTCCTCTTCAGAATTAAGGAACGCGCGGAGATAATCCAGTATCTTGCCGAACGTCTCGCGATCCGGAACCGAAGATTGCTTGAAGTACTTGGTCAAAGTTGACGGCGACATACTGATCGCTTTGGCAAGCTCAACAGCACGGACATCTTTATTCCATAACAATATTTTTAAATATGTGCCGAATTTTTCCATAAATAACCTTTGAAGATTAATTCATTCACGTTGTGTGCAAATTTTTAAGTTAATAATTTTCCGATAACCTTATCCACTATTCATCTCGTGTTGTTTAGGCATTGAAAAAACTCTTACTGCCTCGTCAGGAAGCATGTTCTGCTTATCCCGTCCAACGCTTCCATATCCGAAAGTTTCGGAGTTATAATGTTTTTCATCAAAAAAACTTGCACCTTGCGTAATCCTTATTAAAAATGATCGTTTCTGCGATCCGGTCTTTCCGAATTTTTCTTCCCGTTATCACTGTGCTGTTCAATAACTTCCTGCCGCATTTTTTCCAGCTCCAGCCTCTGTTCCGACTTCAGTACTGGAACCAGCCGGTCAAAAAATTCCATGAAAACCGCCAGATATTCCGGGGAATGTTTCTGTCGCAACTGTTCCATGCGTTCAACCCAGCGATCTATTGCCGGCATGACCAATTGCCGCTGTTCCGGCATCAGTTTAAGCCTGGTAAAAGTACGGTCGCTTATCATCTCCTTAATTTTTTCCGGAGACGGCGGCGGCGGCGGATTGCCTGGCCGAATGTGCCACGGCGGCGGCGGCACAATCAAGTGACTCACAAAAAAGCCGGCAATGACTCCGGAAAAAAACAGAGTTCCCGCCCATAGCGTTATCATCCATATATTGTTATCCTTCATCACAACCGATTCTCCTATATTTGCGTAACTATGGTTACGGCGCTTTCAAAACTGTCCAGCGGAACTTCAATCACCGAGGATTTTTGTGCTGGAAACGCCATATACAACATGATGCAAAGCAACGCGGCAACCGCCGACCCGACAGCCAGGCGCCACATCAGCCTGACCGGGATCATTGCAGAAATTACGGCTGTATTTCCAGCGGCATGGCAACGCCGGACTGCTTCCATAACTCCTGCCTGCCACTCCGGTGTCGGGTGAACATCTTTGCCTATCCGGAAAACTGCCGACAGGATTACTTCCAAATGATTGATGTTTTGTTGTTTCATAATGACTCTCCGATTGATTCGAGCAACTGCCGCATTTTGCGTCTGGCCCTTATTGCTCTGACTTTCGTTTTAATTAGACTCCACTCCAAAGAAGCCGCCACTTCTCTTAACAACATCCCGTCGATATAAGCCGATTCGATCAGGGTACGGTCTTCCGCCGATAATTGACCAAGCAGCCATTCCAATATTCCATTCGCTTCCGCATGCTTGACCAGATAATCCGCCTCATCCAGCTTTCTACAGGCGGCGGCCTGTTCAATCCACTGCCACTGACTTTGCGTCGGCGACATGCTGACCAACCGCGCACGATGGCGCATTTGTTCCCGCCAGAAAGCGCAACAGGAACGGATCGCAATCCGCGACACCCAACTGCCGAACGACGCGTTCCCGGCATAACCCGACAGCGACTGATAAGCCCGGACAAAAGTATCCTGAGACACCATGGCAACCGCATCCGCCGGAACCCGCCGGGCAACTATTGCGTATACTGCATCCTGATATTTTTCGAGCAACTCGCCGTACCGTTCAACATCCCCCTGAAGTATCGCCCTGGCAATCGCGGCATCTTCATGTCTATACGTATTTATGTTAACACCTGCTTCCAAAATTCATCTGTCACTATTATAGTGACTGTGATAACTAAAAAGTTACACTAAAAATCCCGAAAAAACCAAAAAAGCAGCATAGGGAGCTTGTTATACTCTGCACGGCTGAAAATTGAAACGCAAAGAGAAAGCTCTTGCGATGTTTTACTTTTCCGCCGGCTATTCATCAACATTAAAGCCCTGTTCGCGATAGGTCTGAAGTTTGTAACTCATTTTGCGGCGGCTGAGCCCCAGCGCCCGGGCGGCTTCCGAACGGTTGAAGTTATGCTCGCGCAAGCTCCTCAGGATGGCTTTTCTCTCGATTTCCTCCATATTGCCGGAAGCCGAAATTTCATCGTTCGCGGAACTGGTTTCAGAAGTTTGCTGAAGCCGTTTGGGCAAGTGTTCCGGCAGGATTACGTCGCCTCTGGCCAGCAGTATTGCCCGCTCAATCGCGTTGCGCAATTCCCGGACATTCCCCGGCCAGTTATAGTTTTCAAGCAAACAGACCGCGACCGGCGAAAATCGCGGTTTGCTTTGTCCGAATTCCCGGCTGCAACTGATTGCCAGCGGGAGAATATCCGCTTTGCGGTCGCGCAAAGGCGGCAGATAAATGTCAAACACATTCAGCCGGTAGAACAGGTCTTCCCGGAAATGGCCGGCGATAACTTCTTTTTCCAGGTCGCGATTGGTGGTAGTCAGGATTCTGACGTCAACTCGCTGTTCAACATTGGAGCCGACTTTGCAGAAGGAGCCGTTCTGGGTGATCCGGAGCAGTTTTACCTGCAAATTTGGCGACATTTCGGCCATTTCATCAAGTAAAATAGTTCCGCCGTCGGCTTGTTCGAATTTTCCAATCCGGGAGGACGCCGCTCCGGTAAAGGAGCCTTTTTCGTGACCGAATAATTCGCTTTCAAGCAGGTTTTCCGGAATCGCGGCGCAATTGACTTTGACAAAAGGTTTATTTTTGCGGGCGCTCCACCGGTGAATGACATCGGCAATGACTTCCTTGCCGGTGCCGCTTTCCCCGTAAATCAGCGCCCTGGAGTCAGAGGGAGCGACAATCGCCACTTCTTTTAACACATCTTTCATGACTTTGCTGCCGGCAATAACGCCGTCGGGCAGCGGCGGAATCGTCGTTCTTTTCCGCCCGGCATCCGGATTTTCACCAAGGATGGCTTTAATCTGCTTCAGCAGTTCGTTAAGGTCCACCGGCTTCTCCAGATAGTCAACCGCGCCGTCGCGTATTGCCGCAACAGCCTCACGGATATCGGCATAGGCGGTTATCAGCAGTATCGGCGTGCCAATGCCGCGCCGACGCAGTTCCTGCTGAAGTTCCAGTCCGCTCATGCCCGGCATCCTCACATCGGAAAGGAGCAGTTCCGGACCGCTTTTTTCAACCACCGCCAAAGCGTCCGTTCCGGAACTCGCGGTAAGCACCTGATATCCTTCCAGTTTCAGGAAGGATTCAAACAAACTGCGCTGGCCGGGATCGTCATCAACAATAAGAATTTTTTTATTCATAGTCATATCGTTATGTTTTTGCTTAAGCTTCCGGACATAATTCAATTCCGCCTATTCTAAAAGTCGTAGCTCCGGGGCTGGAAGTTACAATTTTCAGATCCCAACCATGAGCTGATACGATTTGTTTAACGATTGTAAGGCCAAGCCCGGTTCCATTTGCGGAACGGGTAAAGTACGGGCGGAAAACTTCTTCCCGCAGCTCATCGGGAATGCCCGGTCCGTTGTCATTTATTTCAATAAAAGCTTTTCCTTCTTCAATTCCGGCGCTGACCGATATTTTTCCCGAATCCGCCACGGCCTGTACCGAATTCAGGATAAGATTGAAGCACATTTGCCGCAACATATCATAGTCGGCCTTGATGGTTATTTCCCCGCCATTCCAACTGAAAACGGCTTTTTTCTCTTCGCGGTCACATTCCAGCAAGTTGAAAATATCACTCACCAGCGGATGCAGTTTTACCGGCGCCGGAACAGCCTCCCGCGGTTTTGAATAAGCGAGAAACTGGTTTAAGCGCCCGGTAATTCTGTCAACTTCCTCAATTATTTCATTTGCGGTTTTTTCAATTTTCTGATGATTTTCCGATTCTTTTCCGATCATCTGGGTTAATCCCCGGATGATATTCAGCGGGTTTCTGGTTTCATGGACCAGTCCCGCCGCCGCCATATTCTGATCCCTGAGATACCCCGCCGCCGCCTGGGCGCGGACCAGTTTGAGCCGCAGCGCCAGGGAACGGGCGATGGTGCGGAATGCAAAGCCGGCGGCCACACATGCCGCCAGCGCAATCAGCATAATCATAAACCGCAGTTGAATGTCTTTGTTGGCGGTCTTTTGAATACTGTCCGCCGGCATCATCTCGATAAACCAGTGAATCCCGTGTTTTTTCAACAATTCCTTGTATTCGGTCCGGTTAAAATTTTGCTGCTCCACGCTGTCCCGGTTCCGGTTCATAATACAAGCCAGGCTGACGACTTCACTCAACTTCTGCACGGTCAGCGGCTTGTCCGCCAGCGACTGTTTAAGCGCAGCCAGGTACTGAGGGGTAAGCGCTCCCGGCTTAAAACAGGATATAAATGCGTCAACGCGTTCGGCGTTGAGCGGTTTGTTGTCAATAAAACGGCTGATATTGTCCAATTCTTCCGGCTTTAATACCTCCTGCCAATAGAACTCGGGCAAATGTCCATGTAAACTATGCGGGAAGCGGCCTCTGCCGTTCCGCCCCTGGGCGAGTTCCGGAACCGGAGCCTGCTTGTCATCCTGTTCGCCCAGCGCCACCAGATTTACAAAAATAGCATCATTGCCAAGCCAAAATTCGTTCTTTTTAAGTAATACCGGAATGCTGATGGTTATCGGTTTGCCGAACGCGGCGCTGACTTCACCGGAGGAATTCAGCAACAGCACGGATTCTATTTCAGTGGACTCGATTAATTCCTTCAGGGCGCCTTCCAGCCTGGCGCGGTACATCATTCGCGAGAAATTTTGTGAACGGATTACAATTGACAGCGCACGGGAGATTTCTTTCGCTTTATTCTTCAGTTCCTGTCTGGCGTTGTCAATGACGGATTTATGTTCCTGATACTGCCAGAATCCGACCCCCAGCCACAAGCCGGCAAAGATCAGATAAGTTAAGTAAACCCATTTTTGTCTCATGATCCGGTACGCCTTTGTCTAAAGGAGCCGTTTAAAAAATAACCTTGACAAGTTTATTTCTTAACAACTTTTAATGCAAAATTAATGTAGCGTCAAGTCGGGAAAAAACATAGCCGATTTGAAAATATTGTTTAATACTCTATAAAGGTTGAAAATTTAAAATAGATTGCGAAGATTTTGAGAATTGGTTCGTATTCTGAGAGCCTGCCGATACCGGGGTATCGCAGGCTGTCTGTTAAATAAAGTACGCCCCGGACTGTATTCAGCCGGGGCGTTTTACAGAGAGAGAGAACGCTTATTCTATTTATTCTTTCTTTTCAACTTTAGCATCGGCGGCCGGAGCATCGGAACCATGCCCGCCATGACGGTCTTTGCCAAATTTATGGAATTTACCCTTCATGTCAGACGGCCCTTCGGCGGAAACTGCGTCAAGGGCGATTTTTCCTTCATTCTTTTTATCAAGCGAGGCAAACAGTTTGGCCGCAGCCGCGACAAATTCATCTTTGGTTATGACTTTGCTGTCTTTCAAGTCAGCATTTTTGAGGATCATGCCCAAGCCGTCCATGCCGCCCATGTGGTGACCGTACATGCCGCGATGCATCCAGCCCATGTGATGACCGTACATACCCATATGATGTCCGCCCATACCGTCCATGTAATGACCATACATGCCGCGGCCCATATGCCGTCCATTCATGCAATACTGCATGTGATGATGACCGTACATGCCATGATGCATTTGGTGTCCGTCCATGCCGCCCATGTGATGACCATACATGCCGCGGCGCATATTGCCTCTTTCGTCATTTCCGGCGAAGGAGCGTTCTCCCCTGTTCTTCCTGAACAAGGCCACAAGCTCCGCTTTATCCAGCTTGCCGTCTTTATTGGCGTCCAACTGGTCGAATTTTTCTTTGGTAAAGTTTTTGTCGATAGCAATAACTTCTTCAAACGTAGCGCCACCGTCTTTATCGGCTTTACTCATAATCTGGTGCATGATTCCTCTCATGCCGTGGTGACCTTCGTCCCCCCCTTGACTTGGGGCGACAACTGGTTGGGCGGGCGCTGCCGCCGGCGCGTCTGCCGCGAAAGTATTGGCGGCCAGAACCGCGGCAATACACATTGCTCCAATCCGGATAATTTCTTTGCTCATTTTTTCTTTCTCCATTTGAGATGGTTTAATTTTTCTGTTTACAAAACAATTCCGATATTGGGTACAGCAGATTCCATGCCACATCATATAATGAGCTAAAAACCCATATGAAGATTTCATTATGGGTGAAATATGCGCGAACATATCTGTCAAGTGCGCAAAATTTGCGCATAAATGCGATTAATTTCTCTTTGGGTGAAATGAGAAAAATTGAATGTCAAAACAGCTCGCCGTCTGACTTGTCCGTTTTATGCGGCTTTGATGAAGCCTTCTTCATCGCTTTGGGATTGGCGCTCTGCAGACTGTAAAGCCAGGCGATTTCCTCCGGCCAGAGCGACGGGTCAATCGTTTCCAAGACCAGAGGAATGCCGTCAAACCTCGGGTCCTGCATCAGCCGCCGGAAAAAATTCTCGCCAAGATTGCCTTTCCCAAGGCTTTCGTGACGGTCAACATGGCTGCCGAGCGCGGACTTGGCATCATTTACATGCATGCCGCGCAAGTATTTAAACCCGATATGGCGTTCAAACTGCGAAAACGTCCAGTCAAAGCCGTCATCCGTCGAAAGATCGTATCCGGCGGCAAAAGTATGACAGGTGTCGATACAGACGCCGACGCGGCTTTTGTCCTTGACTCCGGCAATGATGGCGGCGACCTGCTCAAAAGTATAGCCGACATTCGTACCCTGTCCGGCGGTATTTTCAATGACGGCGGTAACGGAATCCGTTTCCGTCAATGCGCGGTTGATCGCGGCGGCAATCCGGGCCAGGCATTCCGCCTCGCTGATTTCACCTAAATGGCTGCCGGGATGGAAGTTCAACAAAATCAGCCCGAGCTGCTGGCAGCGGACCATTTCGTCAATAAAAGCGTCCGTCGCCGCCCGGTGTTTGGCGTCGTCAGGTTGTCCGAGATTGATCAAATAGCTGTCATGCGGCAGGATATGTTCCGGCAGATAACCGTATTTGGCGCAGTTGTCTTTAAACGCCTTGATTTCGTCCGCGGCAAGCGGCGGCGCTTTCCACTGACGCTGGTTTTTAGTAAACAGGGCAAACCCTTTTGCGCCGATTTCCGCGGCGTTCTCCGGGGCTTTATGCACCCCGCCGGCCGTACTGACATGGGCTCCGACAAATTTCATAAAACACCTCCGTCATTTATCCGTCATTTTTGTAAGTCTTTTATTTGCAAGGAAAATCTCTTTCCCATCTCGAAGGCTTTCCGGCAATCATTCGGGAACTCCTCCTGGTGTCTTTTGGCTTTTTCTTCCGCATTAAACTTTGGCGCGACATATTTGGAATAATCGTCAAATTGACAGGTATCAGTCACGAACTGCGATTCTGATGTTCCGAAAGTTCTCGTCATTGCTCTTGTTATGGCGCTGAGATTCTGTTCATACCCGAATTCCATCGCCTGGTGCCAGGTCACATTCATCGTATAAATAAAACCCGTCGGCATTTTCTTTTTAAAAAGCGAGGAATAGTTTTCGTCATATACCAGATATTGAAACATCAGCCGTTCGAGTAAAGATCTCAACATGCCGGTTGCCGCGCCAAAATAAATCGGCGAACCAATTATAATGGCGTCAGCGTCTTCAACTTTTTGCAGAATTGGCGTCAAATCATCAATCATGGCGCACCGGCCATAGCTTGGGCCGTTTTTCAATTTACAGGCAAAGCAACTGATGCAGCCTTTATAATTAAGATCATAGAGATGAACCATTTCCGTTTCCGCGCCTTGTGAAGCCGCGCCTTCAAGCGCATGATTCAGCAGTGTGGCGGTATTCCAATTTTTTCGCGGGCTTCCGTTAAATGCGACTACTTTCATAAAATCCCTCCGTCATTTATCCGTTATTTTTATAAGCCATTTATTGGTAAAGCATTAAATCTCTTATTACACATGATATTTCAACTGGAGTTCTTCAGCGGACGGGTTCAAATAATACTGCTGAAGCAGAAATTCGCTGCTGTATTTGCGGGCATAATGTCGAAGCAGCGTCAGCGGGGACAACATCGGAAACAGGCCGTCAACATAGCCGTTGATCAAATCCAGCAATTCCTGTTTTTCATCAGCGGAAAGATTCTTTTTAAAATAACCCATGATGTGCATCATCACATTGCGGTTTTTCTTCGGGGTGACTTTATAATCCAGCGCGTTCATCAAAGCCGCCAGATACCGGTTTTGGGTTTCCGTCATATTTTTGCGATGCTGCGCGGCAACAATTTGTCCCAGCGTTTTAACGCTGTCCGAAGAATGCGCCATCAGCATATATTTGTGGCGGCTGTGAAACTCCACCAGCCCTTGCGCCGAACCGTCGTTTTCTTCATATTCCCGCCAGCGGCTGAAAACCATGATCTTGTCAATGAAATTTTCACGCAGCGCACTGTCGTTCAGCCGTCCCTCCTCTTCAACCGGCAGCAGGGGAAAGCGCTCCGCAAATGCCCGGGCAAAAAGCCCGACGCCTTTGTGAACGGGAATGCCGTCCGCGCCGAAGACTTTTACATTAAATCTGCCGGAACTGGGGGATTTGCTTTTAAAAATGAACCCGCAAAGCTTCTCTTTTTCCAGGTCATCGAGTTTATCCGCCATCCATGATTTCATTTTTTCCGTGTGGTCAATGCCGGTATGAATGGTGACCAGGCGGGGAGAGTTGATTTCGCCGGCCAGATGCATGGCCTCCCGCGGTATCGGCAGGCCGCATTCCACCTCCGGGCAAACCGGCACAAACTCAGCAAACTGACCGAGGACGTCAGCAATATAATGATCAAATTTATGCTGCCCGTCGTAACGGACTTTCTGTCCCAGCAGACAGGCGCTTACGCCAAGACGGATTTTACGCATATAATGCCTCTTATTAATAAGAGTTAATATTTACTGTGAAAAATGTTTTACAAGAAAGGCCCGGACTGCTTTTAAGATATTTTCGCGGTCATTTTCGCCGTTGCCGGGCGGCAACTTTTCCCAATCAAAGGTTTTGCCGTTGATGGTTACCGCGAGAATTGCCGCCGGAGGAACCGGCTTGAACTCCTGCATCAATTGTTGTTTTTCGGCGGAATCCGCATCAACCTCTTTTATCATTATAACGCCGCTTTTCAATTCCGCGGCGAAATCACGTTCAACCGCTTCTCTGACAAATGATTCGTAACTATTGTGACCGTCAGGGAAACAGTACACCGTCAGAATTTTTTTAATTTGCGCGGCATCCGGCGTGGCGGCTTTCAATTCCGGCCCGTCAAGCGGCGGAGCGACTTCAATTGTTTTAATCGCGGCAGGTTCTTTCGTGGATTTATCAGAGGTAAAATGAATAATCACGGCCAGGGAGATTACGAGCAGGAAGGTTATGGCAATTCTGCGAATTCTATTCATTTTCCGCGTCCTTTGCAAATTTTATGATTTCTTCGGGCGAGGGAAGCCTGCCCGATACTTTCACTTTTCCGTTAATAACCAGCGCCGGCGTTGACATCACGCTGAATTTCATTATTTGAAACGCATCCGTGACTTTTTCCAGTTCAAATTCGAATCCGTTTTCATGCAATGTTTTTTCGGCCAGTTCCGCCAGCGCTTTACACTTCGGGCAACCGGTGCCCAGTATCTGTACTTTCATAGATATAACCTTATTATAATTGGTTGTTACAAACTAAATTTAAAACCCACCCGCACAAGGTGAAAAAAATCAGCAGGTAAACAAAGAAATAGATCAGCATCCGGGTTTTCATAACTTGTTTAAGCATGACGAATTCAGGAAGACTTACGGCAACCGTGCTCATCATAAATGCCAGCGCGGTACCCGCCGGCAAGCCTTTCCGGATCAGGACGTCAATAACGGGAATCATGCCGGTGGCATTGGAATAAAGCGGAATACCCAGACCGACCGCGGCAGGCACACTCCACCACTGTCCGCCGCCAAGATGTTCCACAATATAAGCCTGCGGAACAAATCCGTGAATAAAGGCTCCGATGCCAACGCCGATAAAAATCCACAGCCAAACCCGTTTCATGATATCTTTGAGTTCACCGACGGCAAAACGGTGCCGGTCGCGAAGCGATAATTTGGAGGAAGCGGCGGTGGCTGCGCCAGCGTCCGACGCCGGAAGCGGCTCAACTTTAAACGTCAAAAATCGTTCCGCTTTAATTATATCGAAAAAGATCCCCCCGATAATTCCGGCGAGCATGCCGAAAATCACATAAATCATGGTCAGTTTGACGCCCAGCAGTCCGCCCAGCATCACAACGACGGCTTCATTGATCATCGGGGAAGTTATCAAAAACGACATGGTAATTCCAACCGGGATCCGGGCAGAGGTAAATCCGAGAAAGAGCGGAATGCTGGAACAGGAACAGAACGGCGTAACCGCCCCAAAGCTTGCGGCCGTCACATATCCGAAAAAGCGATTTTTCCCTTTCAGATAGTCGCGCACCTTTTCCACATTCAGCGAGGCGCGCAGCCAGGCGATCACATAGATCATTACCGTCAGCAGCAGAAAGATCTTAATCGTCTCTTCAATGAAAAATTGCAGTCCGCTGGAACAGTTACAGCCGGCCGGCAGCCGCAGAACAGAATCAACAATCAACCCGGCAAATTGTTTTAATATGTCAAACATGATTTCTTATGCTTAATTGGATGATTTTTAATGCTCGTCCAGAGTCGGCCTGGGAATAATTTTAACCTGATATTTATCAAAAGTATCCCAGTCTTCGGGAAACTTTTCCGTCATGACAAACACCTGGTCCGGTCCGCAGTTAAATGCCGGAGTGACTCCGTTGCCGAAAGTATTATTAAACGATGCGAACTCTTCCTGGTTGCCTAGCGTAAAAATAATATTCACGTCGTATTTCAGCCGTGCCGCCGGACGGACATATAACTTAAATATCCTGCCTTGATAGCTTGTTTTCACCTTGAAATCCGGGTTGGCAATCTCCTCGGAATTACCGCACTGATTCCATTCCTCCTCGTTTTTCAAGGTGAAAATGTCATCCGACAGGCTCGTTGGCGCGGTTTTTGAATACAATACAAGGTGTTTGCCCTGCTCGGCTTTCGAATATATAACCTTGTAGCCGCCGGCCAGCATTTTCCGCCGCAACTGGTCCATTTCTTTTTTATCGGCAAACTTTGAGTTCAAGTCCATCAGCACATAATTCTGCAGCGGCGTGAATTGCGGATAAACGTCGTTTCGAAGAATAAAATGTCCCGCCAGATCCATGGTCGCGTTGAGCGGAACTTTTTCCGGAACAAGTGTCTTGATTTGGGCAATTTCCCTGCCCCAGCTTCTTCTGTCCAGGATCGGCCCATATGAATTTTTGCTGATAACGCTTTGTCCGAAGAAATAAAATGCCAGCAACGACGTCGCGACGGTTCCCGCCAGCGCGGCGGCGGCAAGGCTGGACCCGCCCGGCGATGCCGCCAGGAATTTGATGAACGGCATCTTCCGTTCATCGGCGCGATTGAGTTTCTCCAGCGCGAAAACACTGTTGACGAAGATCAGCGTCAAGATTTCCGCCTGGTACTGCATACAAATATTCTGCAATTGATTGCTGCTTTGGAGACAGATAAAAACAAAGGAAACAATTCCTCCGACCAGCAGGAGGGGGCGGCTCAGGCAAAGCAGAAAAAACGGCAATAACAGCAATATGCCAAAAAAGATGCACTGCGGACGAAACAGATATCCCCAGAAAAGCCCCGGCTTGAGCAGCGGCGACAAGGCAATGTCTCCCAGCGAACTTCCAAGATAATCAAACCGTCCGGCGTAGTCATACACCGCCTGCCCGGAAATCCACGGGATTACCAGTTTGACTACCGCCAGCCAGTATATGACTCCGGCAAGAATCATCCATAATCCGGCCTTGCGCCTGCCATACAGGATAAAGGCAATACCCATGCCGACCCAGAAGGCCGGAACTGTTTCCTTTATCAGCAAAGTAAACCCGAACACGGCAAAGGCCGGAACATATCTGCCTTTCTCGTAAAAGATGAAAAACAAGATCAGCAGCGGCATAAAAAAGTAAATGTCATGAAAACCGTAAAACAGGGACAGATTCATATTGGCCAGGGACGGCGAAAAAATTATGCATCCCGCCAGCAGCAAGGCCTGAATTTCCGGGATTTTTTTGCTTCTGGCAAAACAGTAAATCATTGGCGCACAACTATATAACAATAGTGAATTCAATAGAAAAATGGCATATTTGGAATAAAACAGCCAAATATACGGTACCAGCATTAAAATCGAGGCCGGCGAAAAATGGCTGCCGAGAAATGATGTTCCGGCTTCATTGGAGATAAAACCCTTGCCTTTCAATACATTTTCCGCAACGCTGAGATAAATTCCCCAGTCATAATATAACAAATACAGGACATCCAATCCGAAATATTGCATGTAAAAACCGGTGGCAACCATGCCAAGCGCAAGGACAATCAGATAAAAACGGAGATTGCGGACTATTTTAACCTTCAGTTGGCTGTGAGAATCCGCCGCCGCCAGACAGGCCTCGGCGTATCTGAAAACCACGATCCCGGCAATAAAGACAAAAATAAGCGGACCCGGGAAATTTACCGGCATAAACAGAAAAACAACCAGACCCGACAAGGGAAGCATAACCCGGCAGTATTCCGCGCTTAAGTTGGTTCCGCATTTTTTGCGGTAAAATTTCTCCAGCAGGAACATACCCGCAATCGCCGGCAGAATGAAAAACGCCAGAAGTGACCACGGCGACAACGGAGGAATGACAACGGCTTTGTATAAAATCATGTCCATCAGCGCAATCCGGTAAAAATTCACATAGACGGCATAGCCGGTCAATGCGCCGCAGATTACATTAAACACTTTTACGGCAACAGGACGCTGAAACAGCGCGGATATTTGCATTATCTTTATATTCCCGGATTTTCCCATTAGACTCCGTAACGCCCGGAGATTGATTTAAAATACTTTGTTACTTTAGCGTAATCAACTACAGTTCATACTCTATAATGCTGAAAATTTAAAATAGATTGCGAAGATTTTGAGAATTGGTTCGTATTCTGAGAGGCTGCCGATACCGGGGTATCGAAGGCCTCGAAGAGTGCGAATCCAAATTCAAAAGATCGTAATCCCGCAGGCGCGGGACGAGTGTCTTGCGGCCGTATTTTTCCGTTCCTCCTTCAGGCGATATTCATATCGCCAATCAGTCGGATCGAAAAAATCCAATCCACAATCCGACTCGTCTATTTTAAATTTTCAGCCTTATAGAGTATAACAGGTAAAAAGCTGTTTTTCATTTGATTTTTTCATTTTTGCCGACAATATTATAGCTCGCTGATTTTGTTTAATAAACTTTTTTATAGAAAGGTGGAAATAATGGCAGTCAGTTTTAAGGATCTCGGGCTGGTAAACTCCAGAGCGTTGTTTGCCAAGGCAGTAAAGGGCGGATATGCTATCCCCGCTTATAATTTTAACAACATGGAACAGTTGCAGGCGATTATCATGGCCTGTACGGAGACCCAGTCTCCGCTGATTCTCCAGGTCTCCAAAGGCGCGCGCAGCTATGCCAATCAGACGCTGCTGCGTTATATGGCCCAGGGCGCGGTGGAATACGCCAAGGAACTCGGCAAAGGGAAGTCTATTCCGATTGTTCTGCATCTCGATCACGGTCCTGATTTCGAAACCTGCAAAAGCTGCATTGATTACGGCTTTTCATCGGTTATGATTGACGGTTCGCATCTTTCTTTTGATGAAAATTGCGCTGAAACTAAAAAAGTCGTTGAATACGCTCACGCCCATGACGTTACAGTTGAAGGCGAACTCGGCGTTCTCGCCGGCGTTGAAGACGATGTTCATGCCGCCGAGCATGTCTATACCCAGCCGGAAGAAGTTGAAGAATTCGTAAAACGCACCGGCGTTGACAGTCTGGCAATCGCAATCGGCACCTCTCACGGAGCCTTCAAGTTCAAGCCGGGTTCCGATCCGAAAATCAGGCTCGACATTCTGCATGAAATTGAAAAGCGCATTCCCGGATTCCCGATTGTTCTTCACGGTTCATCTTCCGTGCCGCAGGAACTGGTCAAGGTTATCAATGAAAACGGCGGACACCTCAAAGATGCTATCGGCATCGGCGAAGATCAGCTCCGCGAAGCCGCCAAATCGGCAGTCTGCAAGATTAATATTGACTCAGACGGCCGTCTGGCGATGACCGCCGCCATCCGCAAAGTCTTCAATGAGCATCCGGAAGAATTCGATCCGAGAAAGTATCTCGGACCGGCGCGCGACGCCCTCAAGAAGCTCTATATTCACAAAAACATCAACGTCCTCGGCTCTGCCGGACATGCGTTTGATTGATCCGGGCATTTCACGGTTAATCCAGAGAGCGGGTCTTACGGCCCGCTCTTTTTTTTGATCTTAAGTAAATATCCAATATTCAAATTATTACGCGGAAGGGCGAAACGAACCTGGGCATTTAAATCGGAAATTCTCATGCAGTAGCTTGTCACCGCATGTTCGACGAAAGCTGGAAAGTGTTTTTTGATTTTATGGTGTTATATTATAATTATACGCTTTCTGTATAAAAATATGAGCGGAGGATGAATTATGAAAATACTTGACGGGCTGTTTATTTTGACAGGAGTAATTTTTTTGCCTTTCATTCCGGCTGACGCCGCCAGTAATTACAGGAGTTCCGGAGACATAATTTATCAAAGCAGAGTCGGCGCAAGCAGCCAGAGCGCAAGAGAAGATAAAGCGCTGCTGAAGGACCTGACCCGTTATGATCCCTATATGGGGAACCAGTTTATTCCCAACCTCAGCGGTCTTACTACAGCGGGTGGTGATTCCGCGCGTTCCCGCACTCGCATCGGCGATCAGATGGAGAAACTCGAAAGCCTTAACAGCGGAGAGTTGACCCCGGAACAATATAGAACAAACTTGCAGGACTTTGTCCGTTCCAGAGAAAGTTCTCCTCAAGTTAAAAAACTTTATTTTAAATATAGTCCGAGCTCCCAGCCGCAACCGGTCAACCAGCCGCAACCGGCGGATACCGCAGTAAAGAAGACTGCGGACAAAGAGAAAAAAAAGAGCGAACTAAAAAATCCCATAGACGAATACCTTGACAAATTGGCGGAAAAACAAGATAAAGATAAAGCGAAAGCGGCCGAATTAAAAAAGAGTGACGACACCGCAAAAGAAGAACCTAAAAAAAGTGATGTGGCCGCGGAGAAAAAGCCGGATACCGGCAGCGGCACAACAAAACCGGACGAAAAAGAAACAACCCCCGTTACCGTTAAAAACGATGATTCAACCGGCAAAGTTTCTACCGGCGCCGTTGCAAAATAAATTTTGCTTTCGGAAGGTTATTTGCGATACGGGTTACTGCCCCAAGGCAGGTCTTCCATCAACAGAAACATCGCGCCGTTGCGAAACGTTCCGCCTTTAATCAGAAAATCGGCCGCGGCTTTCTGCATTGAACTCTTTTGCGGCAGCGAATCAAGTCCGGGAGTTTCCGCATTTTCGCCGAAAATCCGTGAAACCGCTTCGGATTTATGTGGAAACGGATAGAGATATCCGGCGCGCTGAAACAACAGAATATTGGATGCCGGGGGAAGAATTTGTTCAAACTGGTTGTCCAGCAGCCAGGATTCACAGGAAAAAGCCCGATGTTTCAGTTCCGGGAAAAACTTTTTCATGAAATCAGCCGCGCGTCCGGCAGAATCAGCACAGGCTTCAACCGTCATCGGACCGATTGCCGGAATGTGAATGTCTATTACGGGATCACCCCCGGCCAGCACTTTTTTCCACTCTGCGGTGTCGAACGTAATCTGTTCGCTCTTCGCATACCCTTCCGGAGCAACCGGATTCCCGGTCACTGATGAAGCCGTATGCTGAAGGGCGGAAATCCAGGTTCCGTTTTCGCCCTGGTCAATCCCCGGTTCGTAAAGCAGCCCCTGCCGGTTATACCTGATTCCGGCGGCGGACAGGGCAACAGTCCTGCCGGTGTTAACGTTGCGGTAAACTTCCACGCGATCAAAGAATTTCAAATGCGGCTTGAACTGGAGGCGGCCCAGGCGGAAAGTTTCACCGAGAATATGGCCTTGCAGCCAACCGAGTATCCGCACGGTAAGCCCGGCAAATCCCAATTGATTTTTGTAGTGTTCAACCCATACCGACACATCGGAAAGAGTATCTTGCAACACGTTTTCCGGATAGCCTTTGCGTTGATACAAAGCTATTGCATCGGGATATGCAGCCAGGGCCAGCAGAAAATAGAAACATCCGGATTCCGCCGCCGCCAGACGCTTTACCGCGGGCAGTTGGTGCGGAGCAAGTTTTTTTTCCGCCCGGTAAAGCAGATGATAGTAATACCCAAGCAGCCTGACGATGTCCGCATCCGACTCAAGAATTGCCTTAGCCTGCAAAATTTCCTCCAGATGCTCCGGCTTGATAGCCGCCCAAACGGCATATTGGCGGATAAATTCATCCTTGAGGAAAAAGAGTTCTCCGGCAGCGGAAAAATACTTTTCAGCAGCGTCCCGGTCCGGAGCAATCAGCGCTGTTTCATCTTCAGAAAAACCGAATTTTGTAATTGCTCGCGCGAAGGTCATGTCTTTCAATCTTTAGCTAAAAATTCGATTGCCGCCCCGGCCATGAACGCAATTCCATTGCGCAGCGCGTCATCATTGAAATTAAAATTCATGTTATGAATTCCGGGAGAGTTTTCCCCCATGCCGATGTTGCAGAATACTCCGGGATAGCGCTCCAGATAATACGAAAAGTCTTCACCGCCCATTGAAGACCTGGGCAGTTCAAACCAGTTGTTTTTGCCAAAATATTCCTGCGATACTTTTTTGGCAAACTCGTAAATTTTCGGATTGTTTACAGTTGGAATATAAGGCAGCGAATATTCAAATTCATAAAAGGCTCCAAGCGCTTCGCAAATACCTTTGACCGTGCGTTCAATCAACCCCGGCAGCCGTTCTCCGACTTCAGGTTCGAGGAAGCGGATCGTGCCTTCAAGAATCACGGTTTCCGGAATGACGTTGGCATTCTTGCCGCCCTCGAACCGGCATACGCTGACCACCGCCGCATCCTGAGGCGCGATGTTGCGGGAACATATCGTCTGCAAGGCGTCAACCACTTTACACGCAACGATGATCGGGTCTATCGTAAGCTCCGGCCGGCTGCCGTGACCGCCTCTGCCGGTTATGACGATTTTGAAAAAACCGGCGGCGGCCATAATCGTTCCCGGCCGGGAAGCAATCATGCCGACTGGAAGATCGGAAGCTCCATGCAGCGCAAAAACCGCATCAGGTTCCGGATTAAGCAGCGCGCCGGATTCAACCAGGGCCTTGCCCATGGCGGCGATTTCTTCGCCAGGCTGAAAAACGAACCGCACCGAGCCGGAAATATCTTCCTTGAATTCATTAAGCGCCAATGCCGCGCCGAGCAGCATGGCGGTATGGCCGTCATGGCCGCAGGCATGCATTTTGCCGGGGAATTCCGACCGGTAAGGCAGTTCATTGATTTCGTCCAGCGGCAGCGCATCCATATCTGCCCGCAGCGTGACGTTCCTGCCGGATTTGGCGCCGCGCAAAATTCCCACCACATCGGTGCCGATGAACGGTTTAAGCAGTTTAATGTCCGTAAAGCTGAGGATATTCCTGACCAGTCTGGAAGTCTGGACCTCCTGCCCGGCCAATTCCGGATAACGGTGAATATTATGCCGGACGCTGATAATTTCCGGCAGGATTTTATCCGTCACCTCAAAAATCTTCTTTTTAAATGACATGGCGCACCAATCCTGCTTATTTGCCGATTTCGTCAAAAACAAACCGGCCGGCGACAATCGTTGCCGCCGCCTTGCCGCGAAATTCCATGCCGTTGAAAGGAGTATTACGGGACTTGGAACGGAATTTCGACGCATCAACGCAGAACTTCTTCTCCGTATCAATAATGGTTATATCGGCCGGCTTGCCTTCTTCCAGCGTTCCGAAATCCATGCCCAGTATTGCCGCCGGGCCCACCGTAAACTTAGAAACAAAGTCACTTAAGGAAAGGATTTTTTCATGGTACAGTTCGGTCAGGCAGACCGGAATCGCCGTTTCCAGCCCGATAATCCCGAACGGGGCATAGTCGAATTCGACCAGCTTGTCGGTGGCGGTATGGGGCGCATGGTCTGTCGCGATTACTGTAATTGTTCCGTCCCGCAGTCCCTCGATGACCGCCAGCCGATCCTGTTCGGACCGCAACGGCGGATTCATTTTGTAATTAGTGTCAAATTTCTTAATGTAATCGTCGGTCAGCGAAATATGATGGGGGGTGGCTTCCGCGCTGATCATAATACCCCGTTTTCTTGCGTTCCGGATCAGCTCCACGCTCTCTTTGGCGCTGACATGCTGAATATGGATCTTCCAGCCGATCATTCTGGAAAGAATGATGTCGCGGGCAATCATCAACTCTTCCGATGCGGAGGAAATGCCGCGCATTCCGAGGAGAGTTGACCACTTGCCTTCATGCATGACGCCTTCGCCTTTCAGAAAAGCGTCTTCGCAGTGGTCAAGAATCGGCAGGCCGAAAGATTTGGAATATTCAACGACATGCCGCATGAGTTCATGGTTCTGAATGCATTTGCCGTCATCGCTGACCGCAACTACGCCGGCGTTTTTCAGACTGCCGATTCCGGCCATTTCTTCGCCTTTGAGTTCTTTCGTCATGCAGCCGGTGGGATAAACCCTGACGACGGCATACAATTCAGTATGGCGGCGGATATATTCAATCGTTCCGGCGCTGTCGGCGGGCGGACTGGTATTAGGCATGGCGACAATACCGGCAAATCCGCCGGCGGCAGCCGCCATGGTGCCGGTGGCAATCGTCTCCGCCGTGGTGTTTCCGGGCTGACGCAAATGGACATGCATGTCCGTGAATCCCGGAGCCACAACCAGTTTTTTCACCTTGATCACTTCCGGATTTTTAATTTTGGCGGGATCGACTATTTTGCCGTTGCTGACGCCGATATCCATGACCGTGTCGATGCCTCTCGCCGGATCAACGACGCGGCCGCCTTTTAATATGTAACTGTTTTTTTCTGTCATTTTTTTAAACACCCCGATACAAGGAACAATACCGCCATGCGGACGGCAAGCCCGTTGGTAACCTGTTCAAGAATCACGGATTGAGGGCCGTCGGCCAATGCCGAATCCAGCTCAACGTCACGATTAATCGGCCCCGGATGCATAATCATGGCATCCGGGTTCAGATATCTGGCATTCTCCTTATTCAGCCCGAAGAAACGGGCATACTCGTTGGTGCTGGGAAAGAATCCGGCGCGCTGCCGTTCGTGCTGAATCCGGAGCAGATTGATTACATCGGCCCCCTCCATGGCGTCTTTCAGATTATGGCAGACGCGAACCCCGATCTGCTCAAAATCACGCGGAACCAGGGTGGACGGACCGGCAATGGTCACATTTGCTCCGAGTTTGATCAGCCCCCAGATATCGCTGCGGGCGACGCGGCTGTGCAGAATATCGCCGACAATCGAAACGTTCAGCCCGGCGATGCGCCCTTTTTTCTGGCGGATGGTGAACAGGTCCAGCAGCGCCTGGGTGGGGTGGCCGTGCGCGCCGTCCCCGGCATTGATGACGCCGCTGCTGATATTTTTAGCTATGAAATTTTGTGCGCCGGCGCATGAGTGACGCATTACAATCAGGTCAGCCTGAAGCGCTTCGATGTTCCTGGCGGTGTCCAGCAGCGTCTCGCCTTTCTGAAGACTGCTGGAACTGGCGGTCATGTTGATGATATCAGCGCTCAGGCGCTGTTCCGCCAGCTCAAAAGAGACTCTGGTGCGGGTGCTGGGTTCGACAAAAAAATTCACCACGGTTTTGCCGCGCAGCGCAGGCACCTTTTTAAGGTTCCGCTCCGAAACTTTCTTGAACTCCTCGGCCGTGTCCAGAATCAATACTATTTCTTCCGGATCCAGGTCATAGAGGCTCAATAAATCTTTTCTTGTCCAGTTTACTTCCATCTCATTCGCCTTTTGTTGGGTTTGACCAGTCAATTTCGTAAATACCGTCAGAACCGTCAGTTTCTTTAAATTCAACGAGAATCTTTTTGCCGTCTTCCGGGATGATCTTCATTCCCGCATAATCGGCCCGGATCGGAAATTCACGGTTGCCCCGGTCCACGACGACGGCAAGCCGGATCAGCGACGGCCTGCCGTAGCAGGTAATCGCATCCAGCGCCGCGCGGATTGTCCGCCCGGAGGAAAGCACATCATCGGTCAGGATTACCGCCTGATCATTCATATCGAACGGAATATCTGTTTCCCGGATTACCGGCAACGTCGCCCGCATGCCGATATCATCGCGGTACATTGAGGTGTCGAGCATGGCAAACTGCGGCTTAAAACCGGTCTTCCGCGTGATTTTTTCAATCAGCCGGCGGGCAAACGGCACTCCCCGCTGCTGAATGCCGATGAAGGCGAAATCCATCTCATTTTTCCGGGAAAACTCGGCGATGATTGCGTCTGCAACCCCTTCGATTGCGTCGTCCATTTTGCGGCTGTTGCATAAACGTCTTTTAGAGGACATAGATTTTCTCTGAATAAGTTCTTAAGTTTGTAAAAAATAACGCATCTATTTTAACTTTCCAATATCATTTTTTTTGTTTTTCCAATTATTTTGCATTGACAGACTTTGCAATTGGCCGCTTCAACCATTAAAAATAGTTGTAAGTTGCTTTACATAAATGACTTTAGTGTGTTTATGCCATATTTTTCAGGGGGTTGAACAGCATAATCAGATATTTTGCGTTTTTTTTCTTTGTGCGATTTGCAATTATTCCTCCGCTTCCATATTGTTAGATAATGGGTTCCTAATTCTATGAAGTCCAACTAATCAAAGCAGAGAAAGGGTAAACATGGTTACAGGAATCGTTTTAGTAAATGTCGAACGTCCGATGCTGAGAGGCGTCATCGCGGAGGTCATGAAAATCAAAGGGGTTACGGAAGTTTTTACTGTGGCCGGCGAGTATGATCTCGTCGTAATGGTCCGGGTAAAATCTAACAATGAACTCTCTGAAGTAGTTGCCAATAAAATGGCCCATGACATCAAAGGCATTTCTCACACCAAGACGTTAATCTCCCTGCAGGCGCATTCAACATTTGATCTGGAAAAGATTTTCTCCTGTTGAAGCCTTCTTGAACTTAAAAACCCCGCCGGGCGGACAATCCGCCCGGCTTTTTTACATCAAAAAGACTTGCACGCGGAGTTATTGATATACATATTTTCTGAATATCCCCGCTCAACCCGCCATAATACCCAGACGGCCAGGGTCAAAAGAAAATTGGTCACGATATTGCAAAAACCAAAGGCGATGGCATTCGTTACCATATTCATATTAACCGTATAAACAACCTGGCCAATCCATACTCCCGACATCAGTATAAACGTCGCTGACACCACAATAAATACGCCGTGATGCGGGATGCCGTTTTTGAGCTTCTCCCCTTTGAGGCTGCGCGCCATATCCCGGCGAATACCCTTTTCAACAAATTTCCACAGCACGAATATAATAATGGCTGACGGCAGAATCACCGAAAGATACCAGTTGAACAACACCGCGGCGCCGTTCATATGCATCCAAAAAAGCAAAAAGGATACTCCCGACACCGAAACAGCCATAATCGTGCTGAACAAATTTAACGCTATATTCAGGTACTTCCGCTGCGGGCCGACCGACGATACCTCCTCGGCCTCTTCTATGCCAGTCGGGCTCCATGGCGCGGGCGGATGATATTTTTCATCCCCGCCAAGCCGCCGCCAATGAAGATAAAGATAAATCCCCAGCATTGCAGTGATTATACTGAAAAGACTGCCCCATACCGAGATATACCGGTAAGCAAAATTCGAGCCATGATGAAGTATCTTCATCCCGTCAATAAACGCGCCCGCTAACGTCCCGCCAACCATCACGCAAAAGGAACGCAGCAAAGCCTGTGCCGAACAAAATTGCCCATACCTGGACTTTGGCAACAATCGCATGTACATCGGCAATTCACATACCCCCAGCATGGCATTCTGAAAAACTGCAAGCATCGAAGTTGCCATGTATAAATAGAAAAATACCTCGCCGGGCAAAGTCACAAATATCCATACCGTCGAAGACACATACATCACGACCAGAAAAACCCGCAGTTGCACATTCACTCTCAAGGGATGCCAGCGATCGGCAAAAATTGCGGCAAAATACAATGCCGGCATGCCCGCCATTCCCGCAATAGCGCTGAACTTGCCGATTTTTGCCAAATCCAAGTTCATTTCGCGAAAGAAAAAAACATTAAATACCGAGGTAACCGTAATCACCGACGCAAACGAGGTATATAAGAAAAACAGCTAGTATAATTTATCGACAAAACACTCTTTGAAAAATACTTTGATCACTCCCAGCCCTTTGGATTCCCTGAGATCTTCAGCTTCCACCGGAGGATATTCTCCCTCCTTGATAAACAGACACATAAGGCCGAAACCCACAAGGTAGATCAGCGCCGCCCCCATCATGATCTCTTTCATGTGCGATTCGGCATATTTAAATATAAACCAGTTAAAGGTCGCGCCCGCAAGCGAGCCAATGATGCGGAATGCGCTAATGAATCTTGATAAGAATTGAGCCGGCACCACATCATTAAACAGATACCAGAATACCGATCCGACAAACATATTAAAAAATTGAAACATTATCATGAAAATCGCAATTAATACAATCGTTACCGTCGCCGGCGCCACCGCATACAGCGGGGTGGCATGTATTTTTAAAAAGACGGCAATGGAGTCACTCCAGCCGATTAATGCTAAACTTAAACAGAGAAAAGGCATGGTCAAGGTAATAAACGGCAAACGCCTGCCCCATTTACTGCGGTAACGGTCGCTTTTGAAGCTGACATAAGGGCAGATGGTCATATTCAAGATGGACGGAATCGTAGTCAAGATTACTGCCATTACCCAATTAGGAGCTCCCAGTGCGGACAGCTTAAGCGGCAACACCGTGGGAACCACTATTTCCATCAAAGTAAAGCAGAAATCCCCCCAAAGCAGCCAGGCCAGAATCGCGACCAACCCCGCTTTGGTGTAAGTCAAAGTTCCACAATGATAAGTTTTAGTTGCTGCAGAACTCAATTTTTCCCCCGGAAGTTAAAGCTCATTATTTCATCTTTTCCAAGTGTCGTGATTAGCACAAACTGGCGGCATATCCATGCCGTCTGTTTTAATATTTCTCATCCACCCTTTGCCATTTCGGCGAATAGACCACCAGATTACGGTATTCCACATGGGACTGGAAAATGCCAAACCCGAAATGTCCGCTATGATTAGCGGGTAACGGGTCGGGGGCAACCAATTCAAAGACCACTGAATTGTCCGCCTCGATAAAATGATGATTGGCAACCGCGCCGCTGACAATATGATACCATTGATCCGACTTTATCGGATATGAATTGCTGGTGGAGGAAAGCGCGAAATCCGGCACGGACTCGATGCCGGCTAAATTGCGATACCACCCGCCCAGCGCCGCTAAATAACCTCTGCCCCAGGGTTTGCTCTCCAGGCTGGTCTGGTACCACCAGACGATATCATGGTCCGATGGCGCAATCACCCTCGCGTCAAACTCCATAACCACGTCCCCGGAATGAGGCGTTTTGTAAAAAATTTGCCCGTGCGTATCCGGTTCCGGACCGCCGATAATTGAAGACCCGGCAACTTCCCATTTGGGTTTGCCCACGGTTATCCAATCATCCGCATTAAAGCTTTTGAACTCATGTAAAATGGAGGATTTGTCTAAATCTATAAGTTTTCCCACTAAGCGAACTTTTTTCATTGTGTTAAATTTCCTTTGCGGATGGTTGTCTTCAAGCAAAGAGACAACCTTTCCGCTTATGTACTTTAGTATCTTTGTTTTAGACTTCTATGTTTTAAACGTTTTTAAAATTGTCATACTAAACGGCCTGTTTATCAAGTAGTTGCGTTAATGGAGTGACCGGGATCGAAAGACGGTTGTGACGGAGCACAACCCTCCATCGGGTTATCCGCCATCGCAACTGTTCCCTTGTTTTTTTGAATTTATGGTTTCCATTCTGACTCCTGAATTCTGAATTCCTGCTTTTGGGTTGCGGGCAAAGCCCGCCTTAATATTTTGCCAATGATTTAGCGGTCTGCATCATCGCGTGCATATTTTCAGCAGGCACCTGATAGGGGTTCATCTCGCCGGGGGCGAAAATATAGCCGCCGCCGTCTTTGCATATCGACATGATGCGTTTGACTTCCGCCGCGATACTTTCCGGGGTGCCGCGCCACAGCACTTCAATCGGGTCAAGGTTGCCGCTGATCGCTTGCTTGCCTTTGGTTGCCTGGCGGATCTCCGCAATATTCGCGGCAGGTCCGATCGATTCAAAGCTTACGCCAAGCGGGAGATGACTCAATACGTGCTTGACTTGAATTTCACTATTGTGCATCCACATCATCAAGTCCAGCTCTTTTTCAGCGTATTGAACCAGTTCACGGGTAATTTCCAGGATATGCTCTTCATATTGGGCTACCGACAACAATCCGCTGAAGGCATTGCAATCGCCAAACCAGATGGCATGAGCGCCGGCTTCTTTCTGGGCCTTCAGATAGCGCTTATAAAAATCTTTCCAGACGAGCATGCTTTCACGAAGGAGTTCAGGGTTATCATAAATCATCATCATTGATTCCTGAATGCCCCACATCAACCCGATTGCCGAAAACGGCGCCGCGCAACTGCCGGTAATCAATACCGTATCGCCAAATTTTTCCCGCAATTTCCGGATGGCCTTGAGTTTTTCCGGCATCCTGCCGGCAGTAAGCGGATCCAGCTTCTTGAGCAAATCCAACCCTTGCCCTTCCGGCAAAGTTCCATGCGTCGCCCGCAAAATATTCTTCTGGCCGATGCACTTAATGCCCAGCGGCTCGAATTCAAAACAATCATCAATCTGCACCCACGCCCAATCGTAGTCAAACTCCTGGATCGCGGCCGCCCAGACTTCGGCAATTTTATCTCCGGATTGACAAAATTCTTCATAACAATATTTGTCATACCACTTAACGTCAAACTCTTCACTTTGAGCGACACAAGGCACCTGTTTAGGGGTTCCCAGCCGACGAATAGTGCGAAAATCTTCCACTGCTCCGACGTAAGGCATAATGAATTCTCCTGGTTTATTCTTTATTTAAATACGATGTATCGGTTGCTTTGGTATAAATTTGTTTATCATTCAAGCCGTTATAGGCCAGTTGCAACAAATCGCGCCGCTGCGCGGGGCTGTAGTAATGGCGGAATTTATGGGCGGCTTCGGAACGCAGACCGTCAAAATAGGTGACTGCTTCACTGGTTCTGCCCAAATCTTTAAGCATCCACCCCTGATAGAATCGATCCGTCAAAAAGCCGTAATTCCACGCTCCGCTCATCTTCCAATCCTGGGTTTGTTCGCGATAATTTATGGCGTCTTCCCAGAGACGATGAGCTTCGGCTTGTTTGCCCAGCTTTATCAATGCCTTGCCGGCAAAGTAATCCGCTTGAATATTGCGGCGTTTGCGATGTACCTGGGCCTTGCCTAAATTCTTCGGCGGCACCTTGGTTTTATTAAAATCCGCCAATGCCCCGCGGTAGTCTTTGCGGTCCATCTTCATCAGGCCGCGCTGGATTAATAATTCAAAATAAATGGAGCATAATGCCTGGTCCATTTCCGAGAAATCAACCTTTTCATAGGCTTCAATGGCTTTATCCACTCTGCCATGCTTGCGCAAATAGCCAAGATATTTGATGAATAAATCCATATTGGTCAAAGTCGCCGGATGTTCAAACAGTTCCTTCAGCGCTTCCTCGTTGCCTCGCTTGACATACAATTCCGACGCAAAATTCAAAGTGAAAAGGTTGTCCGGGTCCAGCTTAAGTGAAGTTTCATAATATTTTTGACTAAGCTCAAGATCATCCAGGGTATTGCCGCTGATTTTGCCTAGTATATTAGCCACTTCCGGCGTCTTCAATCCGGCGTCAAAAGCCGACTTGATGTATTCAAAGGCTTCTTTGTAGCGAATTTTCCCGGCATAAAGCATTCCGCGGTAATAGCGGGCGAAACTGTCATTTTTATCCTGTTTAAGCGCAAATTCAGTGATTGCGACTTCCTCAAACCGGAATGGAAAACTGTACTTTAAACTCGCTAAATCGCACTTGGGTTTGCGTGCCGGCAGTTTAGCCAGACTCTTGAAATAATACTGGTAGTACGGCACCATTCCCCGGCCGCGCGACTGTTTGGTCAGTTCAGCAACTTCGTCCGCGATTTCAGCCGTGAAAACGTGTTCCCCCAACGCGGAAATATCACAGACCAACTGCAAATAAGTTTGAACATCCCCGTGAAGTTGAGCAACCAGCGGGGTTGAATCGGCAAATTTGGCAAAACCTTTAAAACTGCCGAATTTAATTAAATGCCGCATCGCTTCAGTTAACGGATTGGACACTTGAATTGCCGCGGCGGCATTCAGTTGTTCTTGAGCTTTTGCGGCCTGGCCGGCGCGATGCAGGCACCAGGCATAATAAGCGCGTGACGGCACGTGAAATCCATTATATAAGGTAGCTTTTTGAAACAAGCCCTGAGCCGTAATATAATCCTGATTGCGCATCGCCAAGAGGCCGCGGCGATACCAGGCCACATGATGATAACCATATTTTGCCGCATAGCCATAAGCCATATCCGCGCTGACCGTTTCATTCAGCCGTTCATGGCACAAACCGATATAATAATAGGTTTCCGGATCGAATTCGTTGCGTTCCAGGGATTGTTTCAGGCAGACTAATGCTTCAGAATAAAATTCCCGCTCCGCATAACTGATTCCGCGTAATTTTAACCCTTCCGCATGTTTAGGGTCGAGAGTTAAAAGTTTATTTATCAATCCTTCAACGGAGACGCTCTTGCACCTGGGGCCGTAACGCAGGAAATGACGGATCTGCTTCATGATGACATCCGTGCTTTCCGGTTCCGGAGTCGGCCAGTCGCCGGCAATCCGCTCGATGTAGGCGTCTTTATTTTCCGTCACATTTAAAGTGACGACGGCGATTAACTTTTGTTGACGTTTAATGCCGATTTTGCCAGCCGTCAGTTTAGCTATTGAACATTTATTCACCACGCCCGGCGTTAATTTAAAAGAGCCCAGGGTTTTTCCGGTGTCAAGATGAACCGCTTCCACTTCGTCATTAATGGTGGATTGGATTTTTAAGGTTTTATCCGCAATCGCCACCGCCAGCGTTTCCGTGGCGGCCGAAACCGTACCCAGTTCTCCCACGCCATACCATACTTCATCCCAGGTAACCGTCACTCCGGGGGTAACCAATTCAAAACGCTCCTGGTCCTCGTCCCTGCCGGATTGCAGTTCCATGAAGTCCTGTCCGTCACTTAAACGAAACGCCGGTTGATGGTCATCTTTGTTCCATGCCCAATATTTCTTGCCCTTGACATCCGCCGGGTCCGCCCAATGGACCATGCCGTATTGATGCTGATGGTCATAATAAGCAAAAAATCCGTCTTCCACATCTTTGGCCTCGACGCCCAGAGTATTAGGGGCATTATGATGATAACTTAAATCAATTCCGTCCCAAAGCGGCCAGGAAATGGATTGAAATTCACCGCCGTGCTCCCAGCCCGCTTTTTCCGGAAAAATAATTTCCAGATTACGGTCATGCACGGCAATGCCGGGATTTGACCAATAACGGAAGCGGCCATTATATTCCGACAAGTTTTGGATAGTGACTTTTTGATAAAGTTTGGCGTCACCGGGTTTCAGGCTGAACTCCATGCTCCAGCGCATCTTATAGCGTAAATCCAATTCCCCCACGACAACACTCGCGGAACCGTCTTTATGGCTGAAGGTTTGATATTCGCGCTCACGGGAATTGGTCAGGGAATGATGGTCCGGAATGCTTAACTCCATGCCGACTCCGACATAAGTTCCGCCCGAAGTTCCCGGCAGATATTGCATTACCGCCTGCTGGGCATGGTGTATTAAATCCTGCTTCGTGGTTTTGTCAAAAATACGATGAATTCTGGAACCCAAATGGGGTAGAATCTCCACCCGCAGAAATTCATTTTCCAGAACCAGCAGCAGATAAGTGCGATCCTGCAATTTGCGGTCGGCATCCATGTAGGCATAAGGATAAGGATAGGGATTATGCCCGTTCCAACTGTCAGCGCGAACGGATTCCTCGTCCGAAAGATTTTCCTTGAACGGATAAGGCCTTCCCTGATAAGTTTCAAATAAAGGATTAGGATTGTGTTCACCTAAAACACTGGTAGGCAAACAAAGGCTTTGTTGCGAAATTTTTACTTTTTTCTGAGTAGCCATGATTCTGAAATTCCTTTAAAATATAGTCAATACAGTTTTACCGTGTTGCCTGGCCGTTAATGACCTCGATCGTAAAAAACCTTTTAATATCTTTCAGTTCAAAATTTATTTCCCCGTTAGTAACGGGTAATGTTTTCGTCTCCGCCAAATCCGCGGAATATAATTTTGCGCTGACAAAATTGCCTTTTACGGCAATCCTGCCGCTCAGGAGCGGATAATTAACCTTTTCAACCAACCGGTCACCCGCATATTGATTTCTTATTGTCGGATGATAAACCGGAGTCATCCCGGCAGGCAGAAAGTGAATGATATGACGGTTATCCGCCTGGTAAACCTGATATTTTATATCTGCGGGAACTTCCAGTTCAAGCGGCAGGCGGATGATTTTATCCAGTTCGCGCAACACCGGCTCGACATTTTCTGTTTTATGCAGCCTCTTATCGGTCCAATATAATTTATCGGTGTTTAGTTTGCCACGATATTCAACTTGACCGGGAATCTCTCTTTGAGGATGCCAGGCGCCGAATTCGAAGAAATTATCCTTGTTCTGGCAGCTTCTGTCCACCTGCGGCAGAATTTGCTCCACCCCGTATTGAGCGAGAAATTTATCTTTTCTGAAATTGCCGCGCTCGTCCCGGTTGCCCAATAAGCCGCTGGCAATTACTTTGCCGCCGTCTTCAATGTATTTGGTTAAATCCTTGATGAAATCGTCCGCGACGCAATCACAATCCGCCAGGACTAAAATGGGATGCCGTTTCACTTCCGGAACTTTATCGACAACCGCCAGCGGATAATTTTTTTCAAACATTGCCCGGACTAAATTATAAAAGCTGTTCTGGTAGTCATCGACGCTGTCGCCGTTAAACATTTTACTGGTCTGAGAATAATAAACCGCTACCGGAGAAGCGGTTACCCCAATAAAAAGCTGCGGATGGCGCTGTTCAAAATTAAATGCTTCATGCACTATTTCCGGATCATCGGGCAGAGTTCGCCAAATATCTTCAAGGATTCCCAATCTACCCTTTTGAGTCGAAATCCAATTATCGCTGCCGAAGAACCGGTTTAAACTCCAGCCTAAAAATGCGGTATCGGGGAAGAAGGCGTAAGCCAGGCCTAAACAGCCGATATTGCGCCTTTCGGAAATGCCCCGATGCAGCAGCATATCGGGAATCCGGTCGGTAATCTTGCTGTGTCCGCCAAAAATCTCCCCGCACATTTCCAGCATCGTCAAATTTAACGGCTCATTCATATAAACCATGCTCATGCTGCAAGTATCCAGAAACTTGCCGGTGGAGGCGCAGCAGCAACTGGTCATCAGGGCCTTGGGCCCCAGCGCGTTACGGATTAACTGCAGAAAATCTTTGGGGTCGGCATAGCGCATCGTCAGCCAGTCCCGCCATGCCGGATTGTCATAGTTGCCCCAGAATGTCATGTCCGCCGTGTCAGGCAGAGCGTGGCCGTAAAGATTTTTGAATTTAGCCCGGCAATGTTCGCAGCCGCAGCCCCGCCATTGACCATAATGGACAATGTCATCGCTCTCGACGCCGTCAAGTTCAGTTTCCCCGACTAAATTGGTAAGATAGGCAAGATAGGCTTTTTGAAATGACGGATTGTTAATGCAATACATCTCGACCTGGTAAGCGGGAATGAAGACCGGCTCGTTATTATCGACCCGCTTTTGACGCCACGAATTTATCGGGGTGCCCGCATAATGCAGTTGGTCGATAATCGTCTTGTCTAAATTAATCACCAGATGATGATGATTGCGCTTATAAGTATCCCAGCGCCCCGCCATGTCCGGAGGCCGGTGGGTGCAGACCGCGGAGTGATGGTCGATCACGGTGATCCCGTATTGGTGATAGGCTTCCACAATATATTTGATTAACGCAGTGACCGTTTCAAAACAAACGATAAAATCCCAACGCAAGTGCATCCCGTAAATAATTACGCCGTTCACGCCGGCATTTTTTGCCGCCAGGGCTTTCTTTTGAATTTTATTTTCAATATAAGTGCTGGGATAATCGAAATCCTCAAATTCAATCCAGTGGCTGATTGTACGATACAAATTTTCTCTCATTTCTCACCTTTACTTAACTCCGCGAGAAAATCAAAGAGCGTTCCCGCGTTTTCTGACTTAATGTAATTTCTTTAAACACTTATTAAAGACTTATTTAACAACATATGCTTAGAACATAATGCTTATTTCTTATTTTGTCAATGGATAAAGCAAAAAAATCCCCTTGCAAATAGAGTAAATCTCTTTTAAAAGTGTTTAATACACTATTGCTTCATACAGATGCCGAAATTTTGAAAATACGAGTGTTGAAAGCGAGGATATGATGGTATCGGGAAGTTAAGAGAAATTTGGAAGCCGCTTGGCGCGGCAATCACAAGCCTCCGCGGAAACCGGAGGCTTGTTGATTCTGTCGTTGGGTTATTTAAAAGTAGTCAGATAGCTCTTGTATTCCTTGCGGAAATCCGCCCAGATGTTTCTGGCCTGAGACAGGCTGCGGACATACGGATCGAGGCACAGCGTCTGCACCGCCAGGCTGTCGTCACCCTCGTGGGTTGCCTTGGTAATCATTTCGTGCAGCGTGATCTGGCGGCGGCAGATTTCCTGCGGTCCGACCGGCAGTTCGCCGATGTAAATACTGCGGACCTGTCCGCCGATGGCGATACCGGGGACGTCAACGATCGCATTGGACGGCAAGTTCGAGATTGCACCGTGGTTTACAATATTGATGGCGTCAAAGTAAGTCGGGGTATTGGTTTCCAGCGCCACGATCACCTGACACGGCTTTTCCGCATAGTACGGATGGTCGTTGTTGACCGGGAACGGCGGTTTCGTGTAGGTTTTGCCTAATAACCGCGTCATTTCCAGAGCATGAGCCTTCTTGTTCGCCAGATTTTCGTACAGATCCGCATTCGATTTGTAATGATGCTCTTTCCATTCAGATTCTTCCCAGAAAAACGGCATATATTCGACAATGTGATCGTCGTAACCAACCGGATACATGTTGAACGTATTCAGCGTTTCCAGCGTGAACATTTGCGTCGGAATATTATCAAAGTGCTTCTTCCAGTATTTGGATTTTCTGACTTTGTCCAGAAACTCCGGCATGCAGCTTTCGCGAGTCCCTTTTTTCCTGATGTCAAACAGCCAGTTCAGGTGGTTGATGCCGCCGGAAAAGACTTCCAGTTCGCCGGGCTCCATGCCGAGTTGTTCGGCGATGACGCCGAACGAACCATGCACCTGATGGCAGAAGCCGAGCGCTTTGATCGGCGAATAATTCTTGAAGTAGGTACATAGAACCGACATCGGATTGGTGAAGTTCATCAGCCATGCGTCCGGGCAAAGTTTTTCCATGTCGGCCAGAATTTCCTTGAACATGCAGATGTTGCGCATGGCGTGGATCAGGCCGCCGGGACCGCCGTTCTCCCCTTGAACCTGATGTACTCCGTATTTGGCTGGAATGCGGATGTCTTTCACCCAGTTGGCGTAACGACTGGGTTCACACGAGGTAATAACGTAATCGCAACCGTCAAGCGCTTTTTTCCGGTCAGTCGTTGTCTTCAGCGACACTTTTATTTTTTTATTGGATTTTAAAATGCCGGCAACGGTTTCTTCGGCGGATTTCAACCGTTCCGCGCTGATATCCTGCAGCACGAATTCGCAACCGTTGAAAAGCTCATGCGCGTTCAACTCTTTTGCCACACTCACGACAAAGCCGGAACCGGCTCCCAACATCGCAATCTTCAATTTTTTCATTTTCATCCTGTACAATTTTTATTCTATTAAGTTATTGAAGCGACATGCCTCATTAATTCCAATTTTTATATTTTTGCCCGATATTCTTCCGCCAGCCGCATAATTTCTTGTGCTTCTTCAGGTGTTCTGACATAATCATCGAGATGTTCGGCATCAACTCCCACGTCATAAATGCAGTTGCCGATCAACGTTTTATCGCGAATGCCGTCGCGCAATTCCTGGCGGGTCACCAATAATTTCAAAGGTACATCTTCGAATTTTGAGCGCAAAACATCCATCATGGCAATGCCTCGCGGCAGTTTGGGGTTATTGGTATATTGCAACAGCAGCAGTCCGTTAATCCTTTTCAGGCTGTCCGCAATATGAATGGAAGAGCCTTCCAGATGCATCGAGCATTTGCCGCCGGCTTTATCCACGGTATAATTTATGACCGGCAGCAGAAATTCTTCAAACATTTCCGCTGAATAATTAGTGCTGGTATCAGCGGTCAGAGACAAGCAATCGCCGGGTTCCCAGAATCCCTGCCAGCCGATATGGCCGCCGTCAATCCGGTCGGCCAGTTCAAGTACCCGGCGGCGGAATTGCAGCACAAAATCAGCGCAACGCCATAACAGCGCTTTCAATTCTTCCGGACGATCATAAAAGTCATAGAGTATCTCCGGGCCGCGCAACGCCTCGGCAATATCATCCGGGCCCCAGGTGGAAGGGGAAGCAAGCATAAAATTATCCGGTTTATACTGTTTATAATATTCCATGGCATAAATAAACTTGGCCAGCCATGGATTACTTTCATTATAGCGGACTTCATCGAGACGATTATAAATATTCCGCATGGGAACGCTCCAGATATTGCAGCCGTCTGATTGCAGTTCGCCGCCCATAAAACCGGCATAGGGATTGCCGAATCCGGGACGACCGGAAGGAAAAAAATCATCTCTAAATAGACTGAGCTTCCGGTGATTATCCATATCGGCGCCAAACATCCCGGGGATGTCCGGGAAAAATTGCACACTTGAGGCTGGCCCCGGTATGCAGAAATGGATCAGGATCCGGTCTTTCATCTCGCCGGCAAAAAGAGCTTTCATCTTTTTGACATGCTCAAAAACATCTTCTTTTTTGTAGGTCATAATAATTTTTCTTTAATAATTAAATTATCTCGGATAATCTTCCAGATTCAATATTGTCTGCAATCACCAGTATCTTCCCCATAAATTATCGGTAGAGGGTATGGGATAAATTCCCGCCCAGGTTCCATTCTCCACATGTCCGTCGCAATTAAGCATGTTTATTGTCTTATTATGACGAAAATCCAGGCGATCGGGAAGGTAACCGGCATAACAACGATATGGATCCCCCGACTTATAATCAATTCCGTCCCAATAGTCCACCAGCAGGCAATTCTTACTGACAGACCATCCTGCTTTCTGGGCTATTTGAGTTCTTCGCAAATATTTATATGCAGGAGCAGAATCATTGGTTATAACAAGATTTATCCCGTAACTGATGCCTTGAGCGTTCGCAGTGGCCGCTGTCGGGTCGCGTTTATCGTCGGGACACCAGAAAATGGCTTTTCTGCCGACCGTTGCCCCGCCCAGACCAACAGCTCCCCTGGCCTGCGCATAACTGCACGGCACATACTTGCTGTCGCAAAGCACTCGATACCATTCCTGAGTGCCGTTCCAGTTTACCGGATACCAGTCCTGGCTGTCTCCGGCATAAGATTCAAGGACGACGCCAAGCTGCTTTAAATTATTGATACAATATGCTTTACGCGCAGTTATCCTGGCTTTGTTCAGCGCCGGCAGCAGCAGCGCCGCCAAAATGGCGATGATGGCTACGACAATGAGCAATTCGATGAGTGTGAAAACTTTTAATTTTCTGCAATTAGTCATTTTTCTTTCCTCATTTTTGTATATTTAAAAACTTAAGTCTCCCGGACAACCAATTTAGGTTCGACCACTATCCGCTGACCGGTTTTGCGGTTGATGATGCAATCGGCGGCTAAATGGGCAATTTCTGTTTCATTAATCGAGATCGAAGTCAATGCCGGATGCAGCACCTCCGTCCAGGATGTGTTGTAAAAACCCACGATGCTAAGATTTTGCTTAAAGTCCAGACCGATTATTGAGGCTGCCTTATAAACTTGGACGGCTCGAAAATCGCCCAAGGCAAAAATCCCCGCAGGTCCCTGTTTCAACAGTTCGGCGAACTCCATTATACTCCGGTCATTCAACGAGAGCCCTTCCTTGATGACAGTCAGGCTGGACTCCGGAAACCCGGCTTCGCGTAAAGCGGCTTTCATGCCGCCCAGGATGACCATGTCATGACATTCGTCTCCGTTCCGGCAGCCGTTGCGTTGGCGTTCCGTTTCCGGCAGGTTGTAAAACGTGATGAAAATAAATTTTTTCCGGCCGGCTTTAATCAGATGTTCAGCGGCCAGCCGGCCGGCCTTGACCGGATCAAAAGTGATGATGTTGGCATCCGGAAAGTCAATTCCGCTTTCATAGTGCATGAGAAAATTCAACTGCCGGAAATTTGCCCGGTACTTATGCAGCAGTTTGTACGGCATATGCCGGCTGCCGTCCATCACTAATGTTTCAATCCCGTTGGCAACGTATTTTTTCAGACATTTTTCTTTGTCGGCAAGGTTACTGTCGGCGTCGGGCAATACTGGCGACTGGAGGATGTGGTCTATGTCGGATTTTTCCAAATCCCGGATAAGCGTTTCCGCCAGGTTCTGATGAAGATCGCCGCGGGTGCGCATCGCCAGTCCGACTTTCCGGATGGCGGCGCCTGCGCCTGTTTTATTAGCCGCGACTGCCGGAACGGTGACAAACATCCCTTTGCCGCGGGCCTTGTAAATATAACCATCCGCTTCCAGTTGCCGCACGGCATTGCAGATTGTCGGCATCGTTGTCTTAAAGCACTCGGTCAGCGCCTGATAAGTAGGGATTCTGCCGCCGGGAACGAATTCCCCGTTGGCAATTTTTTCCTTAATGCTTTCGCTGATCTGATAATACTTCGGCAAAGAAAGCGTTTTGTCTGTTTCTTTTAACATTAATTATTCTCTTTATTCCAAAACTACTATATAGTACAGAGTATAGCGGATAAAGGGAAAAATGTCAATGCAGTTCTAAAAAAATCCAACAAAAATTGGCATGTTTCAAAAAAGTTTAGAGATAGTTGACACTTTTTGAGATGCCGCCATTGAGAGCCGTAGGCTCGAATCATGTTGTAGGGACGGATTTTAATCCGTCCGCCATCCCCGCACAATTTGAGAGCCGTAGGCTCGAATCATATCAATCCTTCTATGAGGTCTTTTGTCAAGTCTGATTCGCTATTTACCTGTTTTTTTTCTGCTTTTTTTCTTAAAAACTTACTTTCAAGAGAAAAAGCTCCGCTATCATCTTCCAACAATGATCTTCCTATTTTTGTTTTTTGTTAC
>CAIKZE010000057.1 GCA_903831825.1 uncultured Lentisphaeria bacterium
AAGCGGTTGCGCTCTCGTCATGTCGGCTGCGTGCCGTATGAGTTCAGTCGCTACCCCGGTAGCGCCAGCCTCATCCGGCCCACCCCGCCAAAGACGAAATTCGCAATCTTTACTTGCTTTAAGATTGCGATTCGGTATTAAAATTAATCCGGCAAGACCGTGCATACTCGATGCCGGACGGACAGTCACTATGAAATTTCAGCCCTGGTTCTTTGTCGCTGAATATTTATAAATGCAATTTGACTTGCCGGTTTAATCAAGGTATTTTCAAAATCAGCAGTGTTTTATATTGATTTATAACAAATCAACGTTTTAAAGGAAAATTGAAATGAAAAAAAATCTGATGTTTTTATTAGTTTGGACAGTTTGTCTTCTATGCCATACGCTTTGCGCGGGAGCCGATGGAAACGGACGGCCTTCTCAAGGGCAGCCATGGTCGGTATCCGGCTTGGACATGAAGTTTGTCTATATTGCGCCGGGCAATTTCCAGATGGGATCCAATGAAGGAAGAAATGATGAAAAGCCGGTGCATCATGTAACAATCAGCAAAGGTTATTGGCTTGGCAAATATGAGGTGACGCAAAGCGAATACCAGACAATTACGGGCGACAATCCGAGCAACTTTAAAGGCGGCAATAAACCGGTGGATAGCGTAAACTGGAATGACGCAGTGAGTTTCTGTAAAAAATTAACCGAGCGGGAACGTGCTGCCGGCCGATTACCGGCCGGTTACGAATATCGTTTGCCGACGGAAGCGGAGTGGGAGTTTGCGGCTCGCGGTGGAACTGCGAGTCGCGGTTATGAATACAGCGGCAGCGACAATCTGGACAGTGCAGCGTGGTATCAAACGAACACCGGCGGGGAGACTCATGCGGTCGGGATAAAATCAGCGAACGAACTTGGCATTTACGATATGAGCGGCAATGTCTGTGAGTGGTGCGGTGATTTGTATAAAAATTATTCCGACAGCAGTTTGGCAGATCCTATGGGAGCAACGGAAGGCACTGACCGCGTGTATCGCGGCGGCAGCTGGTACAACGGCTCCAGGGGATGCCGGGTGGCGAATCGTAACAGCAATTCGCCTAACAACATAAGCAACTACGTGGGTTTCCGGGTTGCTCTGGCTTGCAGTCCTAAGTGATATGCTAAGCAAAGGCAATTATACTCTATAAGGTTGAAAATTTAACATAGATTGCGAAGATTTTGAGAATTGGTTCGTATTCTGAGAGGCTGCCGATACCGGGGTATCGAAAGCCTCGAAGAGTGCGAATCCAAACTCAAAAGATCGCAATCCCGCAGGCGCGGGACGAGTGTCTTGCGGTCGTATTTTTCCGTTCCTCCTTCAGACGATATTCATATCGCCCATCAGTCGGATCGAAAAAATCCAATCCACAATCCTACTCGTCTATTTTAAATTTTCAACCTTATAGAGTATAACTCTATCAGGCGAAATCTGTTCCGGTTTCGCCTGATTTTTTTCGTTGCTACAATGCTCGACACGCTTCACTCATCAGTTTTTCCACGCAGTCCGGTTGGCGTATCCTTTTGGGGGTCGTTCGAACTCAGCAGACGCGTGAATATCGCGACAACGGCCGGCTGCGGCATGTGAATGCGGGGAAGCGACTGGTATTGTTCCCACCCTCCGCCAAGCGCTTTGTAGAGTATGATGAATTGTTCCGCGGCGGTCTGCTGCGAAGAAACGTATTCACTTTCCAGTTCATATTCCTGCCGCTCGGCATCGATGACGTTTAGAGAATCCGTAAGCCCGCGGTCATAACGCTGGATCGCAAGACTGACGGCACGCTGGTTTGCAATCAAAGCTTTACTCAAACTGCGCAACCGGTCCTGCTGGCCGTTGTAAGAGTCAATCGAGGTATCGACTTCCTGAACCGCGTTAATCACGGTCAGCTTGTACTTCGCCAGCATTTCGCGAGTGTGCAGATCCGCTTTTTCAATCAAGGCGTCGATGGTGCCGAAATCGAGCAAAGCCCAATTGAACTTCGGCCCGACCGACCAGATGAAATTGGTCACATCCGGAGTAACGCCAAGCCCTTGCTGTTGATATCCGACGCCGGCCGTGACAAACACATGCGGGAACAACTCCGCGGTCGCCACGCCAATACGGGCTGTTGCGCCGGCCAGCTCCCGTTCGGCTTCCTGAATGTCCGGACGGCGGCGCAGCAGATCAAGAGGAACTCCGGCATTAATTTCTTCAGGCAATATTGGAATCATTCCCGGCTTTTCAAGTTCCTTCTCCAAGTCTTTCGGAAACTTTCCAAGCAGCACGGCAATTACGTATTGCGCGGCATAGACTCGTGCAAGCAAAGGCATTTTTTCAGCTTGTAATCTCTCCAGTTGCCGTTGGGCCAGGGTAAAATCCAATTCATTGGTAATGCCGCGATTAAACCGTTCCTTCGTTAAATTAAGGTAATCCTCCGCGACCTCCGTATTTTTTTGCAGAACCGCCAATCGCACTTGCAAAGACCGCATGTCGATATAAGCGCGCGCAACATTGGCAATGACTGAAATCAATACGGAATTACGTGCGGCAATGGCGGCCTGGGTATCATATTTGGCCGCTTCCATCTTGCGCCGGTATTTGCCGAATATATCAAGTTCCCATCCGGCATCGAACCCGACCATATCCGTAACATGCTTCAGAGACCCTGTGTGTTCACCGGCTCCAAGCGGCGCGGCGACCTGTCCGCGGGTAAGATTGCTGCCGGTGCCGCGCGCCGCACTGCCGCTGGCTCCCGCCTCAGGCATGGATTCCCCCAGAATAACCGCTTCTTCCGTCCGCGCCTGCTGCAGCCGGTCCAGGGCGATTTCGAGATCCAGGTTGTTCTGTATGGCGCGGTCAATCAGCGAATTCAGTTCCTGATCGTTAAGCGACTGCCACCATTTGGCGGCGTCTATAACCGGCTTAATGCCGCCTTCTTTTGTTTCATGTGCTGAAGCAATAAAATCTTTCGGCATCTTCGTTTCCGGGGCGTGATAATCGGGACCCACGCAACCGGCCAGGCAAAAGCAGACCGTCGCCCCGAGTAAAAACAGCGGCCTGTAAAATTTCCAACTGTTACTGTTTAGGAGTTTTAGCAATTGCGCCACCATCTTTAAATTCATGCGCTTCGACAACTTCTCCCTCGACAATCTGGTTGCTGATATTCAAGGCGACCCGATCACCGGCGGAAACACCCGATCCAATCTCCAGCGTATTGCCGTTGTCGCGGACAATCATCACCTTGCGAAACGCTATGCGGTTGTTCTTATCGATCAATGCAACCTGGGGGCCGCTCAAGCGGAAGATCAGAGCCGCGGCGGGAACTTGCATCAATCCATTGGTTGAAATCTGGAAATCGACATTGACATACATTCCCGGCACCAGCGTATGATCGGCATTGGGAATATCGACTTCAACCCGCAACGTGCGCGTTTGCGGATTAATGGAATTGGCGGTGCGGGTCACCTGCCCATTGAATATTTGATCCTGGGGCCCTTTAATTTGCGCGGGGGAGCCGACTTTGATATCGCCTGCCACCCCCTGCGGCACATCAATAAAAATGCGGAGAGGATTATCCTGTGATATTTGATAAAGCGGCGTTGTATTGGAGGTGCTGCCGGCAGTAACCAGGTTGCCGATGTCAATGCGGCGCTCGGTGATGATTCCGTCATAAGGAGCGGTGACCTGTTTGAATTGCGCCAGAATCGTATAACGGTCAACATTCGCCTGATCAAGTCCGACCTGCGCCTGCGCTTCGGTTAACTTGGCGATGGAGCTCTCGTAACCGGCTTTCTTGGCGTCACGTTCCTGTTCGGACACTACGCCCTTCGGAGAGTTTTTCCAGCGGTCGTAGGTTGTCCTGGCAAAAACGGCGTCGGCCTGCCACGCGGCGACCGATGCCTGGGAAGCTTTTACTTTAGCTTGCGCGGCAGCCAATTGGGCATCCAGATCAGGCGTTTCGATGGTTGCGAGAATCTGCCCTTTCCGTACATGGTCGCCAATATCGGAGCTCCACTGGGCAACATAGCCATCGACCCGCGCATAAATTGTGCTTTGGTACCATGCGGCAGTTTCACCCGGCAGCGTCAAAGCAAGCGATGACGGCGCATTGTGAACCGTAACCGCCTCGACCAGCGGGGGCGCGGACGCTTCTTTTAACGTCGCATTTGCCAGGTTTCTTTGATCCGCCGATTTTATGAAGTGGACGACAAAAAAGCCAATAACAAGCACGGTGACAACTGTGCCTGCAAGCATTTTCAGTTTTCGTTCGATAGTCGTTTTCTTGCCGTGGCCGCCGGAAGGCGGTTGGCTTTCAGGCTGTATTGTATTCATGTCGGCGGTCCTCCCTGTCAGGTCAGATTTATCGGTTGAATGGTCATGAGGTTTCATAGATGTTTTCCTTTAAAGCAGAAACTTTGGTACGGTGCAGAAGCCGATACATCGTCGGAACAAATACCAGTGTGGCAAAGGTTGCGAACAAAAGTCCGCCGATCACGGCGCGGGCAAGCGGCGCGTTCTGCTCTCCGCCCTCCCCGACGCCAAAGGCCATGTGAATCATGCCGAGGATCATTGCGCCCGCCGTCATCAGCACCGGCCGCAAGCGGGTGAATCCGGCGATTTCGGCGGCAATCCGGGCGCTGTCTCCGGACTCCATGCGCTGCTTGGCGAAAGTCACGACAAGGATGCTGTTCGCCGTGGTAAGGCCAATGCACATCAACGTTCCCATCAGCGCCGGAACGCTGAGATGCGTTTGCGTCAGAAAAAGCATCCACATGACGCCGCCCAAAGCGAACGGCACCGCCAAAAGCACGATGAGGGGGTCAAGCCAATTCTGAAAATTGACGACCAGAAACAGATAAACCAGTATTATCGCAAGCGACATGCCGCCGAATAAACCGGCATAACTTTCACGCATGGTTTCGACTTGTCCGGCCAGAGTCACAGTAATTGCTTTCGACGGATCCGGTCGATTCGCGGCAATCACTTTGTCGATATCGTTTGCAACCGAATTAAGATCACGCCCCTGCACATCGGCATTGACATCGAAGACCGGCCTGATGTTGTATTGCGACATGACCATCGGCACGGTGCCGCGGTCGAATTTAGCGACATTCATCAAAAGCTGGCCGCGCGGATTGTTGAGCCCGACAGTTACCGGCAGCGTCCATAAATCATGCGTCGAATTAATGCAGTAGGTCGGCAATTGAACGACAAGCGGGTAACTGACACTGTTGCGCGGATCAACCCAGAAGTTCGGTGTTGTTTGAGCGCTGGAATTGGTTGTCACCAGAACGTTGCTTGCGGTATTTTGCTGATCCATTCCAAGTTCGGTGGCCAGTGTCCGGTCAATATTGACCGTCAGCGCGGGAGCATCCGGCACCTGAAAGACATGCGAATCCACAACTCCCGGCACCCGCTGAAGATCATGCGCCAGCTTTGCGGCCAGCGCATAAGTCTCGTCATCTTTCGGTCCGGAAACCCGGATATCAATCGGAGACGGCTGACCGAAATTCAGCACTTGATCGACAATATCGGCAGGTTGAAAGAAAAAAAGCAATCCGGCAAATCGCTTCGGCAGCTCATGCCGGAGTTTCGCCATAAGCGCGGCAG
Source organism: uncultured Lentisphaeria bacterium (assembly GCA_903831825.1). GTDB lineage: Bacteria > Verrucomicrobiota > Lentisphaeria > Victivallales > Victivallaceae > CAIPAT01. The sequence continues at coordinate 5,612 of CAIKZE010000057.1, forward strand.
TAGGAGAGTGCTCCGGTTTGAGAGAAATTAATATCTCGCCGTCCATCGGGCCGACCGTGGCCGAATCGCTCAAGGCAATGTTAATGCCGCTGTACGGCAGCCCGATATTATCGAGAATCACATCAATTTGCTTATCTCCGACAAGCTGCCGGATAGCGGTCTCAACCTGGGCAAAATATTTTTGAGTTTGCTCAATCCTTGTTCCCGGCGGCGCGCGGACATGAAGACGCATCTGCCCCGCATCAACCTGCGGGAAAAAATCGCGCCCCAGCAGCGGAAACAGAAGCAACGAAACCACCATGAGAGCAGAGAAGAAAATAATTGTTTCTTTGGGCCGCGATAAAATCCACGAAACGCTGTGGCGGTAGGTTTCACGGAATATATTGAAGCCATGCTCAAACTCTTGATGAATCATGCTGAAAGGATTTCTTTTCTTGCTCGACGGAGTCGAAAGCCAGTCGGATTTGTTGTGAGAATCAACTGCCGAACGCATCAAATACTTGAACAGCACCGGCACCAGCGTGAAAGACAGCACCAGACTGGCTAACAGCGATATGCAAACGGACAGGGAAAGCGGCGAAAACAAATATTTAGCCGTGCCTTGAAGCAGGAAAACCGGCACAAAAACGATACAGATGCACAGGGTCGCCAGGAAGGTGGGAATACCGACTTCGCCGGCTCCGTTGATAATCGCCGTCTCCAATGGTTCGCCGGATCGCAGGTGCCGCTCAATATTTTCGATGACGACCGTGCCGTTATCGACCAGAATGCCGACCGCCAGCGCAAACCCTCCGAGCGTCATGGTGTTAAGCGTCTGTCCGCCGACATACATCACCAGTACCGCAGTGATGATCGACAACGGAATCGAGGCGAGAATAATGAGCGTCAGCCGCGCATTGCCGAGAAACAGCAGGATCATCATAGCCGTCAGGCCCGCCGCCATCGCCCCGCCCATAATCACACTGTTGAGCGATGCTTTGACAAAAAGCGATTGATCGAAAATCGGCTTAATGGAAACGCCGCGCGGCAGAACTTTTTCGATTTCCGGCAACTCCTTCCGCACCCCGTCAATTACCGCCAGCGTCGATACGCCCCCGGTCTTGCGGATCGTCATAAGCGCCCCCGGCGTTCCGTTGACGGAAACCGAGTTGGTCTGCACCTGAAATCCGTCATGCACATGCGCCACATCGCGCATAAATACTGTTTTCCCTTTAACTTCTTTAATCGGGAATGCGTTGATCGATTCGATAATATCGGGGCTGTTGTTCATCATAAGCGTGTAATCTTTGGAACCTATCTTGACGTCGCCGGACGGCAGAATGACATTCTGATGCAGTAACGCCTGGCTGACATCGGACGGCGACATGCCGCGCGATTCCAGCGCCTGCTGGTCAAGGTCGGCCATAATGACGCGCGGTTTGCCGCCGTAAGGATAAGGCACTTCCGCGCCGTGAACGACGGCAAGATCAGGCCGGATGATATTCTGTCCCAGGTCGTTCAGCTTGGTATCCGGCAGGGAACTGCTGGACAAGCTTAATTGGATGATCGGAACATCCGTCGCGCCATAGCGTATGACCAGCGGCGGCGTAATATTGGGCGGCATGTATTTCAGCACGACCAGAGCGCTGCTGGCCAATTGCGAAACCGCGCGGGTGACATCCGCGCCTTCCTGCAAATAGACTTTCTCGACGCCGACGCCGTTGTAACTGGTGGCCTCAATGCGCGAAATGTCATCAACCAGCGAAGCCATCTGCCGTTCGTGAAGCGTCAGGATGCGGTTCTGGATGTCCCTGGCATTCATCCCGTTATATGTCCAGACGACGCTGACGACCGGAATGTTGATTTCAGGAAAAATGTCCACCGGCATACGCAGTCCGGCGCCGATGCCCAGCAAGCATACCAGCATCAGAAGCGCAGCAACCGAATAAGGGTGCTTGAGAACATAGCTGACAAACGACATAGAATCCTTACTTATTCCGGAAAAATCTTCGGAATCTCTTTTTGTTGCGGCATGCCGCAAATTTTATTAATAGAACGCCAATATTCTGTGCTTATTGGCTACAATATAGCAAATGCTATATGTAGCAAAGACATCAATATTTTACACAGTCATCCCATAAAAAATCTGAAAGCTTGAAAAAAGACGGATTCATGACACCTTTATTTTCGTCAAAAAACATAAGGAGCTACCATGAATCCGTTGAAGAATACTTTGCCCCTGTTGGGTCAGCTTGTCAAGCACA
>CAIKZE010000058.1 GCA_903831825.1 uncultured Lentisphaeria bacterium
GTCAGCCATATCCCCCGTTACAATCGAAAAATAAGGAAAGCGCCTCGCGCCGGTGACTATTCATCGAGCAACTGGTGACACGACGGCTGTTGGACTTCTTCAATTTTTAAATTTTAGTTTCATTCTTTTTTGCTGTATCTTCAATTAGGCTATTGACAATTCAGGGATTTTACATTATAATAATTGTAACGTTACAGAAAAACATTTAATGGAATTTCGGAAATGACGGCAGTCTTGGAAAAAAGAATCACTATTAAAGACGTGGCAAGGGAAACCGGAATGAGTCTGGCCACCGTCAGCGGTGTGCTTAACGGACTTGATGAATTTTCCGAGAAAACCAAAAAGAAAGTATGGGATGCCGCCAATTCCTTAAACTATATCCCCAACTCTCAGGCCAGAACACTCCGGGCCGGCAGAGAGCAGCAGGAAAGATGCAAGACCGGCATAATTATTCATGTAACCCATCTGGGCGGAGAAAACCCGGTCGGCAATTCATTCGAATCAGAACGCTCGGTAATGCTGGCCTGGGAAGCAGGCAAGCACGGGCTTTATCCCATATCCTACTGGTATCATCAGTTGAAAGGGTTCCAGTGTCCGCAGGTTATTAACGGCATTGTTGACGGCGCAATCGTCGGAACCCCGCATCTGGAGGTGGTAAGAACCTTAAGAGGTAAAATCCCGCTGGTCTTAATGGACGTGCCGTTTTCTCTGGAAAATGCCGACGTGCCGATGGTCAACATTGATTTCCGCTATGGCTTTATGAAACTTTTCAATCATCTGAAAAACCTGGGGCACCGCAGAATAGGCACTATCTCCTCCACCAGTTGCGGCGACGGCATGTCCACTGAACTGCCGGTGTTCAACGCTTTACTGGAGGCGGCAAGAATGAATGATATTGAAATCCATCCGGAATGCAATATCAGAGAAGACATCTCGCCGGCAACCCATCTGCAAATAATGGAAAAAGCCGCGGCGCAGTTTAAAAAGTACATTGTTAAAAAAGAAATATCCGCGATTGTCAGCCCATGGCTGTCTTACACCGAAACTCTTTTCCCGATGCTGACCGGCATGGGATTAAAAATCCCGGAAGATGTATCTTTAGCCGGGGTACATTGTGAGATAAGAACTCCCGCAAACAATGTTACCTCCATTGTTTATGACTGGCCCGGACTGATTAAAACCAGTGTGGAAGCGCTTAAAAATATGATTGACAAAAAACAAACTCACTGCGGAAACTTTCTCGTGCGTCCGGATTTTTATGAAGGAGCAACAGTTAGAACATACAATTATGAAAAATAACCCAAATTGCAGGAGATAAGAAAAATGATAAAGGAAATGACGAAAAGCAGAAAACAGTTTTTTACACTCATCGAACTCCTCGTGGTGATCGCTATCATCGCAATTTTAGCCTCAATGTTATTGCCTGCTCTGAACAAGGCGCGATTGCGTAGTGAGGAAATAAAATGTGCGAGCAACCTGAAACAGCTCGGAACTGTCTTTCAACTGTACGCCTCTGATAATAATGATACAATGCTGAAAAAATCAGCCAACGTTACTGCGAGTGACACATGGTATAGTGTACTGCGAGCCAGCTCCCCCAAGACTGCACTCTATGGCATAAAATGGATGGTGAATACCAACAAGGGTGAACCGCTCGATATAATGATTTGCCCGACTAACTTCAAGTTTGTCAATGGAAATCCTAATATGGCAGGGAAAACCGCGCCTGGATCCGCGTCGACTTATGGTTATAACGAACGGGCATTTTCACCTTTATGGGATCAAAATCGTAAAATCAGCAGTTTCAAGAATCCGAGCCAGCATTTCGTTCTGGCCGATAAATACACCGCTACTTACTACACAGTAGGAATAGCCTCTCCAGCAATCGAAATCTTTCCGATGACTACATCAAACGATTCAACTACCAATAAAGGATTCAGTTATGAGCATTTGGGGGCTGCAAATATGCTTTTCATTGATGGGCACGTTGAAAGTAAAAAGATGGGGACGTTCGGCGCATGTAGCGGACTAAGTGCTGTACAGACTCCTCCGTGGTAAATCAGGCAATTTGTGCACAAAAAAATATATATAGTAAGGAATCATAATGAAAAACAATAGATACATGCTTATTCTTTGCATTGCCTTTATGTCTTTTGCAGCAAGCTCGGCAGAGATAAAGATTAATGCGGATAAAATCGCTTTGAAAGCTAATGAAGAACAGGTATTTAAAGTCACATGCAACAGCAATAACGCTTTTACCGGGCAGTTAAAAGTCTTTGTTGAATACAATATTTGCGATAGAGCACTTGTGACAGAAAAAGAAATTTCATTGAAATCCAATATTAAACAGGACATACTGCTGAAATGGACTCCGAAAGAGAATTTATGGGGAGCTAATGGAGTCGCCGAGCTTTGGGAAAATGGCAAGTTAACTGCTTCGGATAAATATACATTTACCGTCAGCGATAATCTGCCGATGGCTTCTTCGACCATGGGGACGTTGCACACATTAGGCGACGGTTCGGAGAAGAATCTTAAATATTTAAAAGAAAAGGCGAAGGAGTTCGCCGATTCAGGCATCTCCATCGTTGAACTGTTCTCTTGGACTCCGGATTTGTGGGGAAAGAATGTAAATCCGCAAACAGAGACATGGAATGCCGGACAAGGCAATTTTCCTGCCAGTGTTCAGTCGGTAAAAGCCTTTATTGAATATGCGCATGCTCATGGAATAAAGGTTTACTCTTATGCTCAACCATGCTTCTCCGGAAAAATCGGCGAGGAATATGCAGAAAGTCATCCTGATTATCTGTTGTACCGGACTCCAGACGGCAAAATCAACAAAAAAGGAGCTGCATTCAGGTGCTATGCCAACATCTTGAATAAAGCCTGTCTGGACGAAGGAATTGACTCATATTCAGAAGTAATAAAACGGTTCAACTTCGATGGAATCAGATGGGACGGGCATCCTGGCTTGTTTTATACTCCAATAAACGATTGGGTATCGCGTTGCAACGGACAACCTGCCGCATACCCGTATGACAGTAAGGGCAAACCGATCATATTAACCGAGCCGGACAACGCCAATACCAATATTGTAAAATACATCACTCAGAGGATGGACAAAGAAAAGAAAGACTTGTTATGCGGATA
>CAIKZE010000059.1 GCA_903831825.1 uncultured Lentisphaeria bacterium
AACTTTAGAACTTTAGAACTTTAGAACTTTAGAACTTTAGAACTTTAGAACTTTAGAACTTTAGAACTTTAGAACTTTAGAACTTTAGAACTTTTCCGTTAATTGTCCCTACATATATAGTAATTTTGTCAACAAAAGCGATGACGATGCGCTCGAATAACGCGATAAAATGCATTTTCAAACTCATTGTTTTTGCGGTAAAAATTTTATGTAATATGGTCTTACTCCGAAGCGGGATAGGCATAGAAAAATTAATTAATATTTGACATCTGTAATTTTGATATTATAGTTTAGACAAGGGAATGGAGTTTCCCTAAAAACCGCAGTAAGGCTGATAACTCCTACAAACAACAGGACATTCTATAGAGTAATTGTTCTGAGTAAATAACTTGTAGGAGGTTTTTGCATGAGCGGCAGCCAAAACAGACTTGAATTAAAGAATGATAGAGCAGGGAGCAGTGTGCCTCCCATGCAAGTTCATTATCAGAGGCTCTTTCGAATTTGTTCATCTTTTCACATTACCTCCCTGAATCCCCAACTCGTCGCCTGCGAGCAGCTTATCGGCCAACGTGATACCATTCGTGGCGGCAATCACCCGGATGCAAGCAGATACGCAAGACGGCGCACGCAAGTGACCGTTGACATAATTGGTTATAATCACAAACAACAAGAGGAAAAGTCATGAGTAAAGCATCAATCAAAAATGTGCAGGCAATGGAAATTCTGGATTCGCGCGGCAATCCTACAGTACGGGTATTTGTAAAGCTGGATACCGGAATGATGGTTTCCGCATCAGTGCCATCCGGGGCTTCCACCGGCGAGAACGAAGCCATTGAATTGCGTGACGGCGACAAAAAACGCTATGGCGGCAAAGGCGTATTGAAAGCAGTTGAAAACGTCAATAAGATCATCGCGCCCAAATTGATTGGTATTGAGGCGTTCCGCCAGTCGGAAATAGACCGGTTGATGATTGAACTCGACGATACTGATAACAAAGCCAAACTCGGTGCAAACGCGATTTTAGGAGTATCAATGGCGGTAGCGCGGGCTGCGGCAACTGCCGCTGATCTGCCGCTTTATTCTTATCTTGGCGGGGCTTCCGCCGTCCGTCTGCCGGTGCCGATGATGAACATCCTTAACGGCGGCAAACATGCCGATAACAGCGTGGACTTTCAGGAATTTATGGTCATGCCGGTCGGAGCTCCGAGCTTTGCCGAAGCATTGCGTTACGGCGCTGAGGTATTTCATGCGTTGAAAAAAATATTGCATGAAAAAGGTTATGCCGCCGGAGTCGGCGACGAAGGCGGGTTCGCTCCTAATCTGAAAAGCAACGACGAGGCTTGTGAATTACTCGTTGAAGCAATTAAATCCGCAGGATATAAACCCGGCGCGGATGTTGCAATCGCTCTTGACCCGGCAGCCAGTTCTTTCTATGAGAATGGCGCATATAATCTTGTCAAATCAGGCAGCGGAAAAAAGAGCAGCCGTGAAATGACGGAATTATACAGACAGTGGCTCGATAAATACCCGATAATTTCCATCGAAGACGGTTTGGCTGAAAATGACTGGGATGGGTTTAAAGAGCAAACTGCCGAACTTGGCGGGAGGATTCAAATTGTCGGCGACGACCTGTATGTTACAAACACCAGATTTGTCAGCCGGGGAATCCGTGAGAAATCCACCAATGCGGTTCTGATTAAACTTAACCAGATTGGAACTGTCACGGAAACAGTCGCAACTATCAATCTCTGCCGCCAGGCCGGCTGGAACTATGTTATTTCCCATCGCAGCGGCGAGACCGAGGATGCCTTTATGGCTGACTTTGCCGTGGCAATGGGGGGCGGCCAAATCAAGACCGGCTCAGCATGTCGCAGTGAACGTATCGCAAAATACAACCGTCTGCTGGAGATTGAGTCTGAACTTGGCAAGTCTGCCGTGTTCAGCAATCCGCTACGGTAATTATGACGAAAAGGAGACTATGGAGTTTGCCTGAAAATGAGGGAAACTCTATTAATTATGATGAAATTATTATTAATTGCTTTTGCCGGTGCCTTGGGAACGCTTGCCAGATACGGGTTGGGCGGACTGGTTCAACGCAGTACGAATTCAGTTTTCCCTTATGGCACACTGGTGGTCAATTTGTTGGGAGCATTTCTGGCAGGACTCGCATGGATTCTCTTTGAGAACAAATTTAAATTCAGCAGTGAATATAGAGCAATTGTGCTGGTGGGTTTTATGGGCGGTTTTACAACTTTTTCAACTTTCATGCTTGAAACAGGCCGGATGGTTCAGGATGCGGAATGGTTAAGGGCTGGCGGAAATTTATTGTTCCAGAACAGTCTTGGTATGGTGGCGCTTTTTATCGGAATAATACTTGGCCGATTAATTTCATAAACAGAGGAAATAATTATGAATTTGCCGTATGAAGCAGAATTGCTCAGAATCTTTATCGGGGAAAGTGACAAATATGGGCATAAAGCCTTATATGAAGCGATTGTGGAAGAAGCTCGTAAGCGCGGAATGGCCGGAGCCACTGTGCTACGAGGGGACTTGGGCTTTGGCGCGAACAGCCGAATACACACAACCAAGGTACTCCGCCTGTCCGAGGATTTGCCCGTTATAATTGAAATCGTTGATAAACCGGAACGGATTGCAGCATTTCTTCCCGATTTGGACAACATGATCGGTGAAGGGCTTGTTACTTTGGAAAAAGTTAATATTATCACTTATCGTCACAAATCTTCCTGAGATGAAAAGAATAAGATGCAGGCGTCTGGATGAGTCACAAAGAAAAACATTCTCCTTATTATAATCTGGTAGCAGTGTTCCGCGATGCGCGAGAATGTGCATTGTGTGAACTTGAATCCAGTTATCTGATACCGACGACGATAGTACCGAAAAAAGCAGGAAAGGCAGTTGGCTACAAATTATAGCCAACTGAAAATGCCGTCGGGTTATAAACTTCCGCACAACCGGGAATAATCAGTTTTTGCTTACAACTATTACTTTGAAGGTATCCGGCACGATGATTCTGCGGCGCTTTTCCTTTGACTCCGGCGACGGGGACTTGATTTCCGCCGTGACCAGCCACACTTGATGTTTGGTTGTATCCAGGGCCAATGTTCTTGCTCCGGCTTGGGTGGCAACGGTCTGGATCACCTGAAACTTGTCCGGGGAGTCTTCATGGATCATGGTCAGGGTGCCATCGCCGTTTGAACTGAAAGCGGTCTGGGATTCCGGATCAAAGGCGACCGCATCCACGCCGGATCCGATTGGCAGACTCGCCAGTATCTTGCCGTTGTCCGCATCCATTACTTCAACCGTTTTGCTGCCGCGGCAGCCGCTGAAGAGCCGTTGATGTTCGATGTCCATCGCCAGGCCGGTCGGGGTCTTGCCCGGAGCCAACGGCCAGTGGTTCAAGACGGCCAGTTTTACAGAATCAATTTTAACGATTTCATTTTTATCCTCAAGCTTGAGAGTACCGAGTTCTCAACAGTCAAGAACCATTCTCTTTGTCAGTTAAATTAGCCAGCTCCAGCGAATAATCAATCAAGGTTTTGCACAGTTCCTGAAATTCCCGATAGTTTTGCAATGCCTGCCGTACGCTTTCA
>CAIKZE010000060.1 GCA_903831825.1 uncultured Lentisphaeria bacterium
TCCAGTAAGCGCTGGGAGCAATTTTGGGCAAAAATAGATGAATCAGGATGCCCGGCACACAGAGAATTCTCTTTTGTCTGAGTGAATGAAAAAGTGGCTACCGCCTCTTTTGTTGGACATTATTTCATCGGCGCACCCATTATAATGATGTTGTTTTGCGCTTATTTGAAAAAAGAGAGTTTAATTCATTCAGCGCTTTTTGATCATTGCGATTGTGATATAAATAGGAAAAGGTTTCTTTTGAAACAGTCCCTGCAATATTAGCCATTTGATAATACCAATTAGATTCATCGTGATCAAGATAATCATTATAGTAAGGATTGATTTTAGGGATGATTCCTTTTTGTTTAAGCATATAGGCTATTTTTGTTTCTGGGAAGGCTGTTAGTGAGAATACACTGCATTCAAAAGGTCTTTCCAGTTCTATTAACAATTCAATCGTTTTGTCTCTGTCGTTGTCATCCTCAAATTCACTTTGTATTATTATATCAAATATCGGCTTGATTTTGTTTTGCTTTAAAAGCAATGATACTTCAATAAGTTTATTCCGATCAAATTGACGTTGATAAATTTCTTTATTTATTCTTTCGCTTCCCGTCTGTATCCCAATTTGTACCACCACCAATCCAGCATCTTTCAATTCTATGATATTCTTTTGATTAATAAAATTAGGGGTTGATCTTATCATAAACGGAAGTGCTATTTCCTTTTTGTAAACTCTACAGAATTCTTCTGTCCATTCTTTCGTAGTTAAAAAATGATCATCAATAAAGTTAATAAATTTTATAGATTTAATATCGGAGATCGCATATTTTAGTTCTTTTAATACATTTTCTACAGAACGTTTAAGAATATGTCTCCTACCGGCGTATAGTTTATTTAAAAAGGAGTTTATGCAAAATGAACAACTATAGGGGCATGAACGGGATGTCATTAAAGTATATCCATCTCCGTTGTGTTTTGAATATTTTACATAATCATGATGGCTAAAATTACGAAACCCTTCATTATCTGAGACATAGAATTTGGGCCATTTATATCTATTCACGGGTAATAAATCAAGGTTTGTAAGAGGAGTTGATATTGGATTACGTATTATTTGCCTTTCTTTGTCTTTAAGCCATATTCCGGGAATATTTGAAATATCTTTATTGCTGAATACCTTTTCAATTAAAGATACAAAAGCAGTTTCCCCTTCACCTACGCAAATACTGTCCGCATAGTCTAAGCATTCATCCGGGACTGTCGTTGGATGTATTCCTCCCCATATAACATGGCTGTTCGGGACACATTCTTTAATATCCATAGTAAGCCGTTTTGCAAAAAAGAATCCGCCTGTTGTGACTGAAAGGCCAATAATGGAAAACCCTCGTTCTTTTATATAGCTTTGGAATGTTTTCTGGTTATATTCTTTTTCTCGCGGTAGGAACAATAATTCAATGTCAATATTTTTGTCATAAGCAACAGAAAATAACGTCAAACAACTCAAGTTGCGATGTTCATCCGGTAATATTGATATTAGAAGAACACTATTTTTAAGCATTAGATATAATTCCATAATTAAGTGGTTAAAGCAAAAAATTAAGAGGCTAATATTTTATCATCAACTCAAGTCACTAATTCCTATCATTATCGTTATCAATATAGCTTATGGGACGCAAAAGCTATTGCTTATATACTTTAAAGCGTAAATCATCTCAATACAAAGTTGACTGAATAATTGTATTATAATTATTGATGATTGAATTGATTGTAGAAGAGGATATGATGTTCATGTTATAGTATAATTTTCTATTATATTGAGGTTTTTTTGAAGCGGAAAAGCGCTATGTGGCGACAGAAATAAATAATGCAATAAAAAGAACTTTTGAGTATAAAAAAGAACCCCGGTATTTTACAATACCGGGGGATCTCATAAGACAAGTGTCTTATTTTTTGGCCTTCGCGGCGGGCTTAGCAACAGCCTTTTTAGCAGCCGGTTTCGCGGCAGCTTTTACGGCGGGCTTAGCGACAGCCTTTTTTACGACAGCCTTCTTGACGACGGGCTTAGCAGTAGCCTTAACAGCAGGCTTAGCGGCGGCCTTTTTTACGACGGGCTTAGCGACAGCCTTCTTGACGACGGGCTTGGCGACAGCCTTCTTGACGACGGGTTTTGCAGCGGGTTTCGCAGCGGGTTTGGTAGCCTTGGGAGCACTCTTGGGAGCCGTTACTTTTTTTGCAACCATAACACACCTCTCTAAAGTTGTTGGTTATAATGAATATAACAAGTTTTAAATCAATGTCAAATAAAAATATTAAATCATTAAAAAAATATGAAAAGATTCTTTAGCGCGGCGCGATTTCAGCTCAAAAAGCAGACTTTATTTTTTGCCTCAAAAGACAAGAAAATGATAGCGAGAATTATTTTGATAAGAAAAATGAGAAATTTTACAATATTTGATATGCATTCTACGACAGAAAAAAAATAACGATGATTGCAATGCTATTCATATCACATATTTCAGTTTTCAAAACCGCGAAAATTTGATGTTTTTTTGTCAGTAAATTATCGTGAAAAAATGAATGTAAAAAGATGTTTTTTAAGCTCAAAAAACATAGTTATGACGATACCTTTATGCTGCATAAATCTCCTGAGCCAATGAGTGCTTGCAAACCACTAACTGCGATATGAGCAATACGGCAACGGATCACGGTCCGATTGATTAAAATGCGTTTAGGAGTTGTTCAAAAATAAAGTTTACAAGTTTTGCGAAATATCCCGATGTGATTTTGTGAATTGCCGGAGAGGCGCATACCTGAAGGTATGTAACGAACCGGCAAACACAAAAGCATTCGGGAGAATCGCGAAGATGTAAGGGTTATTTTTGAACGGCTCCTTAATCAGAAATGCTCAATCTCTTCAATCATTATTTCATAATTTTTCATTGCGGCCGAAGACAATTTTCTGCCATAAGGACAAGCAGACGGCATTAATACGAATCCCCGGCCCTCGCCGCGCGTACCTTCGTCCAGTGCGGTCTTAACTTTTTCGCGGAACAATTCCGGTTTCAGGTTTTCAATATCTGAAGCTTCCAGATTGCCGAAAAGCACCAGTTGCTTTCCGTATTTTTCTCTGACATATGAGAGTTTTACATCACCCTGCGGCGGGGGTTCCACGGGGTCGAGTCCCGTGCAGCCGGTGGCGACAATATCATCGAGAATTGCCTTCAAATTCCCATGACTGTGGATCCTGGGATATCCGCCGGATTTATTCACGATTTCAGCCATGGTTTTATCGTAATTATAAACATATTCATGAAACAGCGACGGCGGCAGATAAGGAACCGAGGCAAATTCCGGCCCGATAATTCTCCAGCAGCGGCCTGGCAATGCGGTTGTAAGCTGTTCCGTCAGCCAGAAGGTATATCTGGCGGCTTTGTCAAGCGCGGCGCGGAAAATTTCCTTTTCAGTCATGGCGAATATCGTGTAATCTTCCATGGTCATGTTATACGCGACAATACAGAGCGGATCGGCCAGGTCCAGCATCGGGCATCCGGTATTGGCCAGATCTTTTTCCATCTGCACTATTTTTGAGATATCCGCGGCGCCTTGAAATTCGTTGTCCGGAATCGCGGTCCATGCCTTTAAATCGTCCAGATCTTTGATCAGATGTTCCACACACCAACTGGTATTGACATCCTTCTCTCTTATGTCATGGCTTGTCAGGGTTCTCTTTCCGGCTTTTATTGTTGTATATGTATGCCTGCTGTTGTCTATTTCTTTCATTCTGATTGACTGGACGCAGGGAGGATAAATTCCAACTCTTTCACCGTTTGCAATGACAGAAACGCTTGTCCGGACCATGCGGTCGGTTTTTTCTCGGGCCAGATCAATCAGCGGTTTCCAACTGGGATCGCTGTAAATGTTGTATTCGTCCGGTTCCCCCAAGTTTTCGGAGTAGCCGTTTATCTCATAAAAGTTAACTGCCGGACGGTCTACGGTTTTGCCCTGAAAAGTATTGTACAAACGTTCTTTTCGGTTCATGATATTTCCTTGATTTGATTTTGTGATCATATAAATTATAGTTCATATTTCTACAAAAGTATTTAGCGGATATACGCAATAATTTCGCAATTATGATCAAATTTGATTAGTAATGGATCCTTATTATGTGTATATTTTAATTATTGATTTAGCAATAATCGACAGGGGGATAATATGGATTCAATAACTTCATCCAAACTGATTTTCTCTGCCCATTGTCCATTGACGCATATTGGCGGGTTCTGGAAGTTTGAACGCAAGGCAGGCCTCAAAGCCACTGCCCGTTCCACCCCCGGTCATCTGATCCATTATGTGATTTCCGGACACTATAATGTGGCTATCGGTCGCCGCAGCTATAATGTTAAGCCCGGCGATATTATTTACTATTATGAAGAAGAAGAGGTAGCCACTGATTTTTATAAAGATGCAGTGTTTTACTCCGTGGCTTTTGCCGCTCCGGATTTCGAACCCCTGCCGTTGGATTTCCGGGTTTTTCCGGCTCCCCGCAAGTGTGACCGGCATTTCCGCAGACTATCGAAAGTGTGTATTGAAAACAATCCGCGGACGGCAGTATACGCCGCCCATGGGACGCTGCTGAATATTCTTGCCGAGATACAGAAGATCCGTCCGGATTTGAAGCAATCCACCGGCTATGATGCGGAGTGGGCGGAAATAGAGCATTACATCAGAAGCAAGCATATTTCCCGTCCGTCGCTGGACGAATTATCCGATAAATTCCGGGTCAGCATCTCCTCCCTGATCCGTCTGTGCCGGCGCGTAAACGGCAAAACCCCGATTCAATACTTCAAAGCGCTGCGAATGGAGGAGGCCCGTTCGCTGCTGTTGTTGTCCGGCATGAATGTTTCGGAAATCGCCGGATATCTCGAATACGGGCGCATACATGAATTCTCCCGCGAATTTTCCAGACATTTTGGCTACCCTCCATCAGCGTTGTTTAAAAATAAAACGTCCTTTCAACCACAGAGACACAGGGGCACTGAGAAGACTTTTAAAGGTTAAGACTTCATACTTTATGCCTTTGCTCCATTGACAGTTCCTTATTTGCTGCGACTGCGGTAACCGCAGAGTGTTTGAGCTTCGAGTTGAATAATAATTTGCATTACACGGAAAATGATTTATTTTGATAGTCGGGTCCGGCGCAGAATTAAAGCCGCCGGAGGGAGGAGCAATATGGATATTCAGTGTGAACTTTGTCCCAGAGGCTGTCTGGTTAAACCCGGACAGAGCGGAGATTGCCGTATCCGGGTGAATATTGACGGGAAACTGCTGGCGGTAACGTATGGATTCCCATGTTCAATGCATGTTGATCCGGTCGAAAAAAAGCCGCTGTTTCATTTCATGCCCGGAACCAAATCGTTCTCGGTGGCAACAGTCGGCTGCACCATGCACTGCAAGAACTGCCAGAACTGGGAAATTTCGCAGTCGCCGCCCAATATGGTTGACGCCTATCAGGTATCTCCCGATCAGATGGTGCAGATGGCCAAACGCTACGAGTGTCCGTCAATTTCATATACTTATACGGACCCGGCGGCATACTATGAATACGCCCTGGACTGCAGCATCAAAGCACGGGAGGCGGGATTGAAGAATATTCTGGTTACTGCCGGATACATCAACCGCAAACCATTCCGCGAGCTGTGCCGCCATACCGATGCGGCAACTATTGATGTAAAAGCCATGTCGGATAAATTCTACCGGGATGTTTGCGGCAGCACTTTAGCGCCGGTACTCGATACGGTGGTCAGCGCCAGGGAAATGGGTCTGGAACTGGAAGTTTCCAATCTGGTTATCCCGACGCTTAACGATAGCGACGCGATGCTTTCCGCGTTCGTGAAATGGGTGAAAGAAAATATCGGCAAGGATACGCCGCTGCACTTTCTGAAATTCGTCCCTTATTATCTGATGCGCAATCTGCCGCCGACTTCCGAGGAGACGATGGGCCGCGCCCGCGATATCGCGAAAGCCGCCGGCATGGAATATGTTTATGTCGGGAATATTCTTAATGAAAAATGGACCTGCACTTTTTGTCCGGGATGCGGCAATGAACTGGTCCGGCGGCATAGCATGGTAATGATGGAAAATCATCTCAATGACGGCAAATGTCCCATGTGCGGCAAAAAAATTTACGGAGTATGGAAATGAAAAGACGAGATTTCATTAAAATTACCGGATTGCTGTATGCATACGGAATGATCGCAAAATGCGGCGCGTTTGCAACTGTAATGCCCAGGCGTGTAATCGAAGCCGTGAGAGGCAGATTCTATCCTGGAAAAATAAAAAAACTCGATTTCAAGGCAATCGGAAAACAAGGAGGATGGCTGGGATGAAAACACGAAATGCGATGTACTGTTTATTGTTCGTGCTGCTGACGGCAGTTCCGGTCACGGGTTTTGCCGCTGAAAAGCGCATATTCGAATCACCCCTTGCCGGCAACTGGTATCCTGCCGGCCCGGCGGAACTTTCGACCATGATCAACGACAATCTGGTGCAGGTCAACGAACCGGAATTACAGAATGTGACGGCCTTGATTCAGCCGCATGCCGGCTACCGCTATTCCGGCAAAGTCGCGGCTTACGGCATTAAGGAAATCGCGGGCAAGGCGATCCGGCGGGTGATTATTTTCGGACCGTCGCATTCGCAGCCGATGAACAATTGTCTGAGTATTCCGTCGGAAACGCATATCAAGACCGTATTGGGCGAAGTCGAACTGGACCGCGAATTCATAGACAAAATGATGAAATACAGTTTCTGCAAATCCATTCCGGAGGCACATGCTTCAGAACACAGCGTGGATATTCAGATCCCCATGCTGCAAATTGCGCTGAAAAACTTCAAAGTAGTGCCGGTTGTCACGGGGCGGCTTGACGAACAGACTATACAGCAGATTGTTGCCGCGATAACGCCGTTGCTCGATGACAAAACGCTGGTTATTGCCAGCTCTGACTTCACTCATTACGGGCCCTCGTTTGATTATGAACCGTTTCCGCTGGACTTCCAGACCGGAGAGCGGCTCAGTAAACTGGATCACGGCGCGATTGAAAAAATCATCGCAATCAACGAAAACGGATTCTCGGAATATGTGCGGAAAACCGGAGCGACTATCTGCGGACAGGAGCCCATCCGCGTCCTGCTGTCGCTGCTGCCGGAAGGCAGCAAAGGGTATCTGCTGAAATATGACACTTCCGGCAGAATGACCGGAAATTATGCGAACTCGGTAAGCTATGCGTCGATCGCTTTTACCGGCAGTTGGAAACCGGCGCAGGTTCAAGCCGGGACGGCGGACGCCAAACTCCCGGAATTAAAAGACTCCGATAAAAAATCCCTGTTGCAGATTGCCAGGAAAACGGCGGAATATGCCGTCGCGGGAAAAACCGTGCCGGATCCTGATGAACTCGGCATCAATATTTCCTCGGCAATGAAACAGAAAATGGGCGTGTTTGTCACGTTGCACAAACAGGGCCAGTTGCGGGGTTGCATCGGTGAAATTCCACCGCGCCGTCCGCTGTATCAGGCGGTATCCGCGCAGGCGGTTAATTCGTCGTTGAACGACTGGCGTTTCAGCCCGGTAAACACCTCGGAACTTAAAGATATTGACATTGAAATATCCGCGCTGACACCTCCGGTAAAAGTCAATTCCTATAAAGATATTATAGTCGGCAGGGATGGCGTGGTATTGTCGAAAAACGGGCGCTCGGCGGTGTTCCTGCCGCAGGTCGCCCCTGAGCAGGGCTGGAATCTGGCGGAAATGTTGTCGAATCTGGCGGAAAAGGCCGGGCTTGATGCTGACGCCTGGAAAAGCGGCGCTGAATTCCAGACCTTCCAGGCTATAGTTTTCGGCGAAAAAGAAAAACATAAATAAAATGTGGAATAAGCAACTGACATCAAGTACGGTCTTTTGCATCGGCATGTTCAGTTTGCTGGTACAGGCGCTATTGTTCCGCGATTTTCTTTCAGTGTTTGACGGCAGCGAAATTTCCACCGGACTTTTTCTGTTTGCATGGCTGCTCTGGGTCTGCATCGGCGCGCTTATCGCCTGGCTGCCGCCGGCGTCAAAATATGCACGGCTCTGCTTTGTCTGTCTGCTGCTGTTGTATCCGTTTGCGTTTATCCTGGAAAAATATCTGCTGCTCAATACCCGGCAATTGCTGGGCGTGGCGGAATATGAACTTATCCCGCTGGGCAAACTTACTGTCGCGGCAGTATTGTTCGCGGCCCCGGTGAGCCTGATTACCGGCGCGCTGTTTGTCTCGGCGGTAAAATGGGTGGAACACGGCCCGGTTCCGGCCGCAAAAGTATATGTCATCGAGGCGCTGGGATCATTCGGCGGCGCGCTGGCGGTAACGGTAATGCTGGCTGCCGGCGTGGCGGATGAAACTATTTTTTTGCTGGCGACCGCCGTCACTTCCGGGGTGCTGGGTTTGAACTGTTTCCGGGTAGAAGAAAACCGGAGCGGCAGACTCCCGTATCTGGCGGCGCTGGCGATTGCAGTCATCGCGCTGATTGCCGCCGTTTTCGGATTCGGCAATTTCTGGCAGCGGACGGAAAATCAAAAACAATGGTCGAGAATGCTGCCGGGCGGCGAATATGGCGGATGTTTCTCCACGCCGCAGGCAAAATATCTCTGCGGCAATTATTCCGGCAGCTTTACGGTGCTGTGCTGGAATTCCGTTTACGAAAATCTGACCGACAGCGAATCGGCGCTGCAATGCGCGGCCTTGAATCTGGCGCAGCAGCCCGCGGCGGAACGCATCCTGGTTATCGGCCCTGGAACATTTAATTTGAGCCGGACATTTTGCGAGATAAAAAGTGTCCGGCAGGTGGTTTGGCTGGACCCCGATCCGGACTATGCCCAAGCGCTGCTGCGCCGGCTGCCGAAACAATTTCAAACCATTCCGGCGCAGATGAAAATTCCCGGCGTTGAAATCAAAGATTATCTGCGGAGCGCAAACGAAAAATTCGATCTGGTGATACTGCGGTTTCCCGCGCCGTCCTCGCTCAGTTTAAACCGTTATTTCAGCAAGGAATTTTATCAGCTCGTCAGCCGGGTACTGAATGAATCCGGCATTGTCAGCGCCTCATTTCAGGGCGGTGAAAATTACCTGAGTCCGGAGATTGCTTTTCTCGGCGGTTCGCTGCTGCTGAATCTGCAACAGGTGTTTTCGTCGGTCGCGCTGATGCCCGGGGAAAACAGTTGCTTCTGGGCGGCGGCCAACACCGGCAAAGTTTCCGATTCCGCGCCGTTGCTGCAAAAACGGCTGAGCGGGATTTCCTATTTCAGTACAATCTTTCCGCCGCAATATTTGGAGACCGTATTCGATCCGCTGCGGGTTGATTTGCAAATGACCAAATACCGGGAGACCGCCGGCAATCTCCGCCGTCAGCGTTTGTCCAGTTCTGATTCCAATCCGCTGGCCTGCCTGTTTACGATGGTGTTTTCGATCAAAAAACTGGGGGGCGCTCAACTTCCCGCCGCCGCCATCACTTTCTATTCCAGGGATATTCTGCCGGTATGTATCATCGTGCTGGCGCTGTATGGCCTGTCGCGTATTGCATTGCGCTGGTTTATGCGGCGCAAACAGCCGCGTCCGTCGTCGTCTCATCTGGAAGGCGACATTGCGGCCAACAGTTTTGATGTGCTGTTTATCCTGTTTTTCATTTCGATTATCGCAATGGCGATTAACATCTGGCTGATGTTCGCTTTTCAAATGGACAAAGGCTCGATTTTCCTTTATTTCGGACTGGTCAACGCGTTTTTCATGCTCGGGTTGTTCTGCGGCGGCAGGCTTACGGATTTTCTGCAAAACCGGGGTCAGGGTAGATACTGTTCTTTCGTGTCCGCATCGTTGGGTTTTATAATATTTCTGCTGCTGCTCAGACATCTTCCCGGCGGTTCGCTGCCGGTATGGATTTTCGCGCTGCTGTTTTTGGGAACCGGTTTTTTCAGCGGGACCTATCTGCCGCGCGCCGCATATATTTTTAAACAGCGCGGACACGGCGACACGGCATCGGCGGCGCTGCTGGAAACGCTGGATAACATCGGCGGCGCGGTCGGCGGAATTATCACCGCGGTCATTCTGCTGCCGCTGCTGGGAACGGATAAACTGCTGCTGCTGGCCATCGCGGCAATGCTGATGCTGCTGGCGGTTGCCTATGGCAAGCCGGGGAAAAAGATTTAACTGGATCGTATAGGAATTTGTATTTTAACAGGGATAGACAGGATAGACAGGATAAGAAAAACCGTTTCACCATGAAGAACATGAAGGTAATGAAGAGAGATTATTTTAAAACTAGGATTTCATGTTCATCATGGTCCCGCGACTGCGGGAGTATTTGTTCTTTTCGTGCCTTTCGTGTGTTTCGTGGTAAAAAATGATTTCTCCGTGTCTCTGTGTCTCTGTGGTTATAAAGTCCCGGCGCAGCCGGTTAACTGGAAATATGAAAACAGAAAATAAAACTATCCGGACGATTGGCCACTCCACCCGGCCTTTTGATGAATTTGCCGCCATGCTGCATTCATTCCAAATTGAGCTGGTAGCGGATATCAGAAGCTATCCCGGATCGCGTAAATTTCCGCAGTACAATAAAGCGGCATTAGAAGTTGCTTTGCCAGAAAATAACATTCAATATATACACTTAAAAAACCTCGGCGGCAGGAGAAAAACATCCCCCGATTCCCAAAATACGGCATGGCGGGAGATGGCTTTTCGCGGCTATGCCGATTATATGGAGACCGACGCGTTCAACGCGGGAATTCAGGAACTTGAAAAGATCGCGTCCAAACAGCCTGTTGCATTCATGTGTTCGGAAGCCGTATGGTGGCGCTGTCACCGTTCGCTGGTTGCTGATTATTTAAAAGTCAACGGGTGGAAAGTAATGCACATTATGGGCATTGGAAAAGCAGAAGAACATCCTTACACCGCGCCGGCAAAAATTGTAAATGGAAAATTGAGTTACGAGTCCTGACTTCATGTTTTTTAAAAATTACACTATTAAACAAAAAACTCTGATAGTATATTATAAACATAAGGGAATGAGGAGCCCGCCTGTCCTGTGACGGGTTTAAAATAATTGAAAACTGAAAAGAGGGAATTCTCTGTCCACGAATTACACTGATTTTTACGAATTTTAGGAAAAAAGATTTCTCTGTGTTCCCGCGTCTGCGGGATGTCTCTGTGGTTAACCTGAACAGGATTTTGTAAGTTAAAAACTTGAATAGCGAGGCAAAAAATGAAAAGAAAAATAACGCTGATTTTCGGAATGGTTTTGGCAATGGCGGTTTTGTCATATGCGGAAATCAAACAAGTTTCGGCAAATGATATTCAAAAAATTACCGGCGGCAAAAACTTTACTGCTTCAACCCGTACGGTTGACGGCAAAACTTTTTACGAACTGAAAAATCAGGACGGCAAAGTTGCCGGATATCTTTTCGATACCGGGGATTTTGTCAATGACGTCAAAGGCTTTAACGGCCCGATCCGCATGCTGGTTTATGTGTCCGCCGATGGCGTCCTGAGAAATTTTCAGGTAATCAAATCTTCCGACACCCCGCAATATCTCAACAAAGTAATCCAGCAAAAAGACCGCTATCTCAATAAAGATATTTTTCAGCCGGGCATTGCCAATACCGATGCGGTAACCGGCGCGACATACAGTTCAAAAGGCATTGCCAAAACGCTGGAAAAAGCCGGCGCCGCCTTCGGCAAACTTATCGGCACGCCTTCGAAGCAGACGCCTGTCGCCGATCTTCCGTCGACCTCCGGCGCCGATGCCGCGGCAGTCAACAATCCGCCCCCCGGCGGCTCCCGTGACATTGACGCCAAACAATACAGCGCCCTGATTAAGGAAAAGCGTCTTTCCGACAAGCCGTCCATGTACGCCGAACCCGCAAAATAAAGCAATAGTGCAACGTTTTATACCGATTATCCGTCAAATAAAAGTTCCGGAGGAGGGATGCAAGGGGGAAACCGGAACTGTCCGGGTTTCCCCTGCAAACAAATAATTGTTTCCAACTACTCGCCCCCGGCGGCTCGCCGGGCGTGATCCAACGCCGAAACGTTGGTCGCCAAAGGCGAAATGCATAAAGCCGCTACGGAGAGCGGCGTTCCCGGGTTTTCCTTCACTCCCTTCATGCCCTTCATGGTGAAGTGCATTTGTTTTTTTCGTGTTCTTTCGTTCTTTTCGTGGTAAAAATGTATTTAACTTCCGGGTTTCGCGGTCACTGCCAGAAAAATGTCTTCCAGGGACATCGCGCTGACCGTGAAGAATCTGAAACCGGCCTGATGAAACGTTGCCGTCATTTCGCTTTCCTCGCCTTGGGCGATCACTATCTTGTCTTCTCCGGCAACCCGGACGCTGATCATGCCGGGCAGTTCCGGAATGTTTTCCGTATCGGCGGGCAGTCTTATTTCGCGGAACGTTGCTTTGATTTCGTCCACCGGGGCTTCCAGTACCAGCCGTCCGTCAACCATGATTCCGGCATAATCTGAGAGAGCTTCGATTTCCGGAATGATGTGCGTGGAAAAAATCACCGTGCGTTCGAATTCATGGATTGCGTCAACCACGCCGCTCATGAATTCGCGCCGCGCCGCTGTGTCCAGCCCCAGCATCGGATCATCCAGAATCAGCAGATCCGGGTCGCGGCATAACGCCGCCAGCAATGCCGCCTTGGTGTACATCCCCCGCGAATAATCTTTCAGTTTGACGCCCTGCGGCAGCCCGAACATTTTCAGCAGATGCGCGCAAACCTTATCATCCCATGCCGGATAAAATGCTTTGACGAACCGGATCAGGTCGTCAATCGTCATCCAGTCGTAGAGCTTCTGCCCTTCCGCCACATACGCCATTTTCCGCCGCAATTTGACGGC
This sequence comes from uncultured Lentisphaeria bacterium, assembly GCA_903831825.1. Classification (GTDB taxonomy): domain Bacteria; phylum Verrucomicrobiota; class Lentisphaeria; order Victivallales; family Victivallaceae; genus CAIPAT01. Next base: position 12,909 of record CAIKZE010000060.1, read on the forward strand.
ATCCTTGACCGGGTCCAGCCCCAGCACGGAAATCTCGCCGGCGTCCGGTGTCAGTTGTCCGGTAATCATCCGGATGGAAGTAGTCTTGCCGACCCCGTTGCAGCCGAGCAGCGCATAGACCGCGCCGCGCTTAACCGTCAAATCCAACCCTTTGACGACTTCTTTTTTCCGCGTATAAGCTTTTCGCACTCCCCGCGCCACTATCGCATTGCTGTTTTCACTCATTTTGTTTTCTCCTTAGTATTGGTCAATACGGGAGCCGAAGCTCCCCGTCTTTTGTTGCGAGGTGAAGGTCGTGTCTCCGCTTCAGAAGCGACTGTGCCTGTTTTGTCCCAAGTATAATAAGTATAGTTAATTATACCGGATTCTGTAACGTTGAATTTTATGGAGGAACCATTTGGAACGAGCTTTGACGTATTCCAAAAAAGGTCTATAGATTTTATCTCCAGGGAAAATCCATTGACAACAGCATGGTATTCGAAGTTTTCTCCGGTGACCGGGTTCAGCGGGATCTCCGGCAGAATTTCCGGCGCAAGTTTTGCCAGAGCGTCGGGGAAATGACCATTTTTCGCCTTATATATTTTCAAAGCCAGAGACAATTTCCGCGTTGCAATTTGGGTCCGTTGCCTATAACATTCATGGATTTTAAATGGACCTTTCGTTTCGCAGACAAGCATTGAAACATGGGAATATTGCTTTGCCGTGTTCAGCATATCCGGCTTGAGCTCTGCATATTTTGCAGTTAACGCCCGTTCGAATAATTGTTTATAGGCAACTTGCCAGCGAAGGGCATTCGCAAGGCGTTCACGGTTATGCGGCATCAGCAGAAAAGTTCCGATTATAAAGAAATGTCTTAATGGGTCGCGCGATACGCTATTATTATCGGGAATTAACCACCGCAGTTCACTGGTATCGTCATTAAATTCCGGACGCATGGGAGCGAGTTTCTGAAGTAATTTTTCATAATACTTCACTCCTGCCAGCGTGTCCGGTCCAATATCAATTGCTATATTGAATTTGGAAAATCTCGTCTGATAGGCCAAGTCTTGGTAAAAGCTGTCACGGCGGTTGTTAATAGAATCCGCGAGTTTATCAAGCAGTTCCAGACATTCAAATGTTTCCGTAGTCTGTCCGCCCAACTCCAGCGCGTATGCGCGATCATGCAGGAAATTCCGGATTACTTCAATTGCCCTTAAACGTGTCCCAGGAACAGCATCCTGCAGATAAAGACCGTCAAACTGACAAGCGGAGTTACTAAACGTTTGGAGCAAAGCGGCATACAGGTTTACTGCGGCCGGATCGGCGAGGATAAAATCTGCAGCTTGACGCATAGTTTCCAAAGACAACTGCGGATTTATGGTTCCGGAAAGCCAGCTATATTTATTGTCATTGTTTGACTGCGATGGCAGTTTGGGCTTGATGGCATTAAGCTGGGCTTGGTATTGACCCAGGGAATTCAGAATTTTGGATGCGGGAGTTTTCGATTCCGTCATTGGCGGCGCGGGTTTTATCATTTCCAGTTCCAGCCCCGCGGCGATGGCTTCGCGTTTGGCCGCCGCCAAATCCCATCCGGAATAAATATATGCCGTCGTAAATAATATTGCGGAAAATATCACGGTTATTCCAGAGGCGACAAGCAATGGTCGCATAACGTTTTGCTTGAATGCCAGGTAATTTGTCCATAGATAATACCCCATTCCGAGAGCTGAAAGCCAAAACCCGAGGCTCATTATGAATCCGGTAATGTCCATCCAGCATGATTCATTGCATGGAGACAGCGCGACAATCGCCTGTATCCCGATTACTGATGACATGACAGCAACCGCAATAGCCCAGCCGACGGCTTTGTCAAAACGGCGGTTTTGCATCAGCGGCGCCGTAACACTAATGGCATGTATAGCCAGACAATTTATCATAACAAAAGGGGTCGCGGAACTACCGCTTGTTATCAGCGGAAGAAACAATATGCGGCAAAGCGCGAACAACACAATATACAGAATCAGATTGAAGAGATATTTATACCAGAAGATTTTGCCCCGGCTGATCGGCAGTGACAACAAAAAGCTGTCCGTCTGGCTTTTTAATTCGCTTTGAAATGCCCCGAGCCCGATGCCGGCAAGCAAGCACGGCAACAAGAGTGAAATCAAATCCGCGACCATGTCTATGTCGCGGATGCGCAACATATTTAAAACAAGCAGGGTCAGATACAGCAAAATCATTGCTCCCATCGTTGCCTGAAACATCCCGCGCATCCGCCGCCACTCATTCCAGATTAACGCCTGATATGGTTTCATTTTGCTTTCTCCCAGGTTTTCAATGGATGGTATTTAACCCTTGTGCGAGGGTCTCTCGGGTCCCTGAAGAAAAAGAATCCATCCGCTTCTTTCTGATATCCGAAACTTGTTCCGGAATATGAATTAATAGGAACTTTTGGTAATATTTCCGGAACAAGCTGTTGCAGGGAATCCGGGAAATTACCATGTTTGGCGCGGTATATTTTCAGGGCGAGATAAATTTTAGACTCTTCAAATTGTGATTTGTAGAGGAAATATTGGAAAATACCCAAATCGCATTCCGGATTATATACAAATTTTAATGGTCCGGGAATTTTTGCCGCTAGCTTAATCAGTTGAGCCTCTTCGGCATTAATATCTCGATAAGAGGTGGATTTGCGCGCCCGTTCAAGCAGTCCTTTCTCCCGGATTTTGAGTTTGAGCCATGCGGCAAGACTCTGCTGAAGCCTAGGCATATACAGACAGCGGAACAGAGTATTGGGTGCGGTTTCATAGGCTGTTCCGCAAAGAAACATAATCTTCGGGGTAAAATCTGAATTTATTACCTTTTCAACCCAGAATAATACAGCATCCGGCCTGGAAAAGTTTATGGCATCAATTTCTTTTATGTATTTGCTATAGAACACGGCGGCTTCCGGCGTGTCCGGGCCGAAATGCGCGGCAATGCGGAATTTACCTTCCTGCATCCGGATTATAACGCCTTTCTGCTGGCCGATAAGATTTTCTCCTGGGGATGATAACATAATATCAAACATGTCAAGGCACTTGAAAAATGCCTTGCTGTCGCCTATAATTGCCAGCGCCATGGCTTTATGGCTTAAAATGCGATCACAGCTATTAAGAATCAATTCCTGTTCATAATATGCGTTGAAATCAATTTGAGCAGGGTTGAGTCGGTAGCATGGCGGGAAACGGAAATCCGCTGATTTTTGAATGCTTTCCATAATATTGCACAAGCTGCGCGTCTCAGGAGCATTGAGAACAGCATCCGCAGTTTTAGCAAGTTCGCCATGTTCAGCGGAATCGAAGAAGCTTCCTTTGAACCAGCGATATTTTTCAAACAATCTTATTCCCGCATCATTTAAGAATTTTTTGTTGTATTCTTTGCTGAGCTTGTCTATTGCGGCGACAGCGGCCTTGCTGGCGGGTGACGCCGGAACGGGCGGTGCGAAAAACTGTGTTATCCCCGCTTGCTTTGCTTCGCTGATGGCCGCCTTTAATTGCCACGCGGTATAGCAATATGCCATGCCGTACAACGTCCATGGCAACGCAAGCAGAAGGCTGAAAGCCATAATTACCGGTTTTATGATTTTTAAACCGCGCGATATCCGGCATGACCACAGATCCCAGCTCAGTCCAATACAAGAACCGTATAAAACTAACAGCGTAAGCAATACGATTGCGGCAGACCATATTGTTTCATCATAAACGAAGAACATGGTTGCCGCCATGGTTCCGGGCAATAGCAATATCAGCGGCAGCGGCAATAGGATTATCGCGACAATACCGTTGCCGGTTTTTTTGCCGAGCAGCGACGTCAGAAAGACCATGGCGTGTGCCAGAATCCAGATTAAAACGACTGTCCCCGATGCCATGATCGCGTCTACGAAATGAAGCTCATCGAAATGCCTGCCGGGAATCAGACGCATCAGTTGAACCTCTAAAATAATTAATACGAGAAAGACCGCGAGATTGGCGAGGTATTTGCAGAAGAATATTTTAGTCGGGCTTACCGGCAGTTCCAGCAGAAAGCTGTCGGTTTTCTGGCTGAATTCCCGCGCAAACGAGTCAGCCAGCACGATGCTGTACAAAAGTGGCAACCCGATAGCCAGCGGCAGCGCCATCATCTCAACATATCCCGCAAACGTCTTATCCACGCAGACGGCCAGCATCAGCAGCCACAGCAGAACAGTAACGCTACCCAGCGCTATGACATTGCCGCGCATCTGCCGCCATTCGCTCCAGATTAATGCCTGATATGGTTTCATGGTTTTGTCTCCTTTAACAACTGCTTGAATATTTCGGCCAGGCGGTCGCGGGGAACGCCCAGCGCATCCGCTTTGGCAATGACGTCCTGGAGTTCGCCGGAAAGCATGGTTTCGCGCATGGCGTCGGTGTTTTTCTGTTGCAGTGAAATGAAATTGCCGCCGCCGGGTCGGCTGTCAATGATGCTTTCGTCTTTGAGCATCTGATACGCTTTGGCAACGGTATTCGGGTTGATGCGCAGTTCCATGGCCAGTTCGCGCACCGGGGGCAGGCGGTCGCCGTTGCGATACCGTCCGAACAGCGCGGAGACTTTCACCTGTTCCACAATCTGCAAATAGATCGGAACGCCGCTTTTAAGATCAATTTTCATTGCAAATTCATTGTCTCTCTATAATTATGTCACCCGTGCCGGGTTATCTTTTGTTTTTAAATTTCCCTGTCAGGCGCTCCGGCCTGACTTTGGACTGCGGCGACCCTGCGCCGCTTTGGTTTTCCGTCCCGTTTTTGTATTTCTGTACGTTGTCTGATTCATATATTGTATGATGTCAATACTACAATTGTACTACTTGAATAATACAGTTGCAAGTGTCAAAACAATTTTTTTTGAAAGATTTTTTTGGCATGCTTCAAAAATGGCTAGTGATAGTTGGCGCTTTTTGAGATGCCGCCATTGAGAGCCATAGGCTCGAATCATGTTGTAAGGACGGATTTTAATCCGTCCGCCATCCCCACACAATTTGAGAGCCGTAGGCTCGAATCATATCAATCCTTATATGTTTCGTTCCTACGGAACTCGAACTTTGGGTGATTCCCGACAACGGACTGAAGTCCGTTGCTACAACATCGAACGTTCCTACGGAACACATTAAATCCAGAGCCACAGGCTCGAAACATGTTGTAAGGATGGATTTTAATCCATTCACCAGCCACACCCCCCTCATTGAGAGCCGTAGGCTCGAAACATATTCACCGGAGTTGTAGAATTGCATGCTCAACCCGTTTTTGCTATCTTTAATCTCTTTTATTTTTTCAAAAAAACTGATTTAACATACTTATTTTTAACAACTTGCATGGTTCTTTATTGACAAAACTCCTATATATGTAGACTTTGATTTAAAAAAATTGATTTTTAATAATGGGAGTAATAGGAATAATGGGAATATGATATGGCGTATGTTCAGAGGCTCTCTAATCCTCGGGAATGCGGTTTTAAAGATTTCTCTGTGTCTCTGTGCCTCTGTGGTTAAAAATGATTGTGCTGAATTGGTCTCCAATCCTCGGAAATGTGTCCAGAATTGAAAATGGAAAATTGAAAGTTGAAAATGAAAAAGCAAAATAACAGCAGACTCAAAGCAGTCTCCAACGGCTCGGAAATGCAGTCCAAAATGAATAGAAAAGGATTTCTCTGTGTCTTTGTGTCTCTGTGGTTAAAAAGCCACGGGATTAGCAGTTAACGAACATCTTAACCGGATGTCGTAAATGTTGTTTGAAAATCTTATAAAAGTTAAAATAGTTGTGCTCAAATGGTCTCCATAATCTCGGAAATGCGGTAGTATGCCAGTTTTGCCAAAACTGGCAGGGGGAGACGTTTTTGGCAAAAACGCCATACAATGTTGTGTTGAACATGTCTCCAAGTCCTCGGAGATCGGGCGGTTGTACGGTTTGTCATGCTGAAAACATGGGGCCTATGGGGCCTATAGGTCTTATGGGGCCTATGGTTGCGGCTGGGAGCCGGGAAAACAAAGACTGGGAAGACTGGGAAGACTGGGAAAGGGGGTCCAGAATCTGCGAGGCAGTGTCCAAAATGTTTTTGCAGTAGCCGTCCGTCGAGGACGGCCAGCCCCCAGAACTCTCGGATTATGAAAACCGTTGAGTGGAGACCCTGTCCAAAATGAAGGGAGACCCTGTCCAAAATGTCCGGGTCGTCCGACTGGTCCGATCTGTCCGACTGGTCCGTCTTGGACAGGTATAGCGGCTTGTCCAAAATGGTTTGGTTGTAGTGCCGTCCGTCTCGGACGAGGGTGTCCAAAATGATTCCGTGGCCACGGGATTAGCAGTTAACGAACATCTTAACCGGATGTCGTAAATGTTGTTTGAAAATCTTATAAAAGTTAAAATCGTTGTACTTAAAGGGTCTCCAGAATCTCGGAAATGTAAAGAATGTGAATAGTGAATGGTAACTGGTGAATTGTGAAAACAAAGGAAAAACGGTCTTGTGCAATGGTTCAGATGGTGTCCAAAATGTGTTTTGTTGTAGTGTCGTCCGTCCCGGATGGGGTTCTAAATCTTCCCTCTCAGAGAGAGGGCGCGACACCAAAAACATTCTGCACATCAGTGTCCAAAATGAGGGGCTGGGTTGTCCAAAATGTTTGGGCCCCATAAGCCCCATCGGCCGTTGTGGTAGACGGGTGTCTCCCGCGACTGCTGGATGCCCAGAGTGTGTCCAAAATGTGTTTTGTTGTAGAGCCGTCCGTCTCGGACGGGGTTCTAAATCTTCCCTCTCAGAGAGAGGGCGCTACACCAAAAACATTCTGCACATCAGTGTCCAAAATGAGGGGCTGGGTTGTCCAAAATGTTTGACCCATAAGCCCCATAAGACCCATAGGCCCCATAAAAGCGTTGTGAGAGACGGGTGTTAGGCGCTGTCCAAAATGCTCCGGCAGTCGGGGATAATTTGTTAATGAAAACCTTAACCAGTTGTCGAAAACGGGGGCGGGACAGTCCTGTACACTTTCATTTAGCAACTGCGGCAGGATTGGCCGGTTTCGGCGCGCCTTTTTTGAATATATAAAATTGGTGGCCCTGATATGATTTAGACCAGATCAGGCTGTATTCCCGGCTGTTCAACATCGCCTTATGGAGCGACGTCTGCTCATTCAGGGAGTCGCTTAAATCATAGATACGGTATTCTTTCTCAAATCTCAGCGGGAAGACCTGGTTTCTAATCACAAACTGGGCGGCGAGCCGTTCAGACGCGGCGATTGCCGCATCCGGAGGAACAATTTTTTTCATTTCATCTACCACGGCAGTGCAATCCGGCATGTTGCCGATCGGTTTGAACGAATAGCAGCCGTAATAACTGAAAGAATAGAAATAGTTGGCCAGCGCGGAGGTTACAATCAGCCCGGCAACCATGGCGCAGGCAATGTTGCGCTTGTCCGGCAGCATGCCCTTTTTCAACAGACCGGTTGAGAGAATTCCGGCCCAGCAAGTCGGTTTTTCATCTCTCAGCACTGCCGCCAGTCCCAGCACACAGGTGACGGCGATCATGGCCACGGTTTCCGCTTGGTATTGCAGGCATAAATTTATGACTTCCTGATTATCCTGAATGAAAACAAACAGCAGTTGAGGCGCGCTGCATAACAGGAGCAGAGGACGGTTGAAAGCGACCATGAACGACGGCAGCAGCAGCAGCAGCAGCACCGCAAGATTTTTTACGGTGAAAAGACAGCCCCAGAACGCCGCCGGATGAAGCAGCGGAGAAGCCATGATGCCCAAAATGCCTGTCCCAAGATGACTGTAGCGTTCCTGAAAATAAATATAGTTGGCGGTTCCGCACGCGGGAATAAGCAATTTAGCATAGATGACAAAAAATGCCGCCCCGATTACGGCATAAATAATTCCATCTTTTTTTCTGCCGGATAGAAACTGAATTATCCCCCAGCCGACCCAGAACGTTCCCACCGTCTCCTGGATGGTCAGGGAATAGAGGAAAATCAGAAAGGCAATCAAATATTTTTCCCGTTCGTAAAAAACATAGAACAGGATAAAGACCGGAATAAAGAAGTAAATAATATGAAAGCCGTAAAAAATCGAGATATTCAAATTGGATAATGACGGATATAACAAATAGGCCAGCGCCAGGCAAAAAGCGCATGGCGGGTTGAGCTGCCGGGTTCGCGCAAACCAGTAAATCAGCATCGCGCTTCCCCACAAGGTCAATGCCCCGAAAACAATGGTGGTGTAAGGTGAATTAAACAGCCAGATCAGCGGGGTGAACACCAGAAAAAAGCCCGGCGCATAGTGATGGGAAAAGAAGTTGACTCCGCCGTGCCAGTTGGTCAGCAGAAATTTGCCGGCCAGCGTATTAGCCGCAACTTCGGTGAAAATGCCCCAGTCCCCGAAGCAGAGAAACTGTACTTTCAGCGCGACATGCGACATATAGACGCCCATGCCGGTAAACCCCGCGGTGACGATTGCGGTCAACAGCAGCCAGGTCCGGTCTTTGCCGCTAGTCAAAGCATTGGCCGCCAACGGCAAAACCGGGAGGACAATTGCAAGCCGGTATATTGAAATGCCGCTCAGGGCAATGAATACGATGATAGAGAAAATATTCAAATCGAAAAATAACAGCGGCGCATAAAGGAACCATGGCAGCAGCGCCAGCAAAATCAGTCGGCGCGACTCCATGAATCCGGCAATAAAAGACAAAGCAATAATCACCAGAAGAACCGGATAAAGCGGTTCAAAGAATGCGTTTTCCGGGGAAATGACTTTAAGGAAAACCATATCGGTGCTGAGACATTCGCCAACGGCTTGAGATATCGCCAGCCCGATAATCAAACCCAGCAAACCGATGCCGAAATAGCAGGGAAGAGATTTATATAATAATCCGTTTTGTCTGCCGGAATTTTCTTCATCCATATATCCAGTTCCTGTAACGTTAACTTATCCCTGTGCGGGCTGTCTCAGGACAAAGCAAAAGCCCTTCCTGCAAGCTCACTATAACGGTGTTAAACCCGATTTTCAAGCTGGATACCGGGAAATCTCGCGCGGTGGAAGCCGGCATTATTTGTCGATAATTTCCTGCAATACCTTCAATTCTGACGCAAAATCACCGGGAACTGCCGGAACGCCGGTCGCCAACTGGTGAATTTTCAGGAAGGCGGAGATGGGGAAGTCCTGCTTCTGCCATTTTTCGCGATAGCCGTTGAGCCCGTATTTCTTCAAGATATTCCGCATTTCCAGATACAGGTTGCGTACCAGCAGGCTGAATTCGAGAACGGCGGAAAATTTGACTTCATGGCGCACATGGATTCCGGCATGGATATCGGTGCAGCAGGTCAGTTCCACGCCCACCTGCCAGCGGTTGCCCGGCGAAAAAACATAAGAATACATCAGCGGGTCAACTTCCCAGAAAATGTAGAGATGGCGGTCAGGTTTTTCCGGCATCCCGTCCGGTTGGTATAATGCCGCAATATCCAGAAACATTGCCGACAATTCGCCCAGCGGATCGCAGGAAGCCGCGGGAAGCTTGATTACTGCAATACCGTCGGGAGCGGCTGGAGACGCGACATGCATTTCCAGCCAGCCGGATTCGATGGCATTAATTGTAATGACAGAATTTCCCGCCATAAGCCACCTCGCAATTACTTAACCACAGAAAAGCAGAAGACAGTTTTACATATCTACAGTTTCATGGTTCTACAGTTTCACGGTTCTACAGTTTCACGGTTCTACAGTTTCACGGTTCTACAGTTCTGCCGTAATACTGTAATACCGTTTTACTGTTCTACTGTTCTACTGTTCTACTGTTCTACTGTTCTACTGTTCTACCGTTCTCCCGTGTAAAGCCCATGATTCCGCAACCACGAAACGTAAGGCTTTTTCTTGCTCCCGGTTACGGTCCGTCAGACTTTTTCTTTCGCATGATAATGCGTATGAAGAAGCTGATGGGATTTTTCTCCGAGCGGTTTTTTCAAAAACTCTTCGTACAGCTTTTTTATGTCCGGGTTTTCATGGGATTTCCGGAGCTTTTTACCTTCATCTTCACGATAAAGCGCGCTGATCCGGGCAGTCCTGACTTCGTCGTTTGTCTGTCGGGGCTGTCCGCCGCCGCCAATGCATCCGCCGGGACAGCACATGACTTCGATAAAGTGATAGACAGCTTTGCCGGCCTGGATTTTTTCGATAAGTTTTTTGGCATTGCCGAGGCCGTGGGCAACAGCCACTTTGACTTCGACCCCTTTCAGGAAAGCCCATTCCGGAACCGTCGTCTCGATTTTGACTGAGGCTTCCTTGACCCCTTCCAGTCCGGCAATCGGAGTGACATGGAGTTTGGGGAACGGAAATTCCTGGCCGGTGACGATTTCATAAACGGTGCGGAGCGCGGCTTCCATAACCCCGCCGGTATTGCCGAAAATATCCGCGGCGCCGGAAGAAACCCCCAGCGGCGAATCCATGACGCCGTCTTCAAGCTGGTCAAATTCCAGCCCGGCCTGCCGGATCATCCGTCCAAGTTCGCGGGTCGTCAGCACGATATCAACATCCTGATACCCGCTGCTGAACATTTCCGGGCGTTGCGCCTCGTATTTCTTGGCGGTGCAGGGCATGACCGACACCACCACAATATCTTCCGGTTTTCTGCCGATTTTTTCCGCATAATATGTTTTGGCGATCGCGCCGAACATCTGCTGCGGCGACTTGCAGGTGGAAAGATTGGGCAGGATATCCGGGAAAAAGGCTTCGGCATAATTAATCCACCCCGGCGAACAACTGGTAAACATGGGCAGGGCGACATCTTTATCCTTGTCGACCAGCAATTTTTTCAGCCTGGTCAGCAATTCGGTGCCTTCTTCGATAATCGTGAGGTCGGCCGCGAAATTGGTATCGAAAACCGCGTCAAAGCCTATTTTACGCAAAGCCGTCACCATTTTTCCGGTGACGATGGTGCCGGGTTTATAATCGAAACACTCGCCAAGCGCGGCGCGGATTGCGGGTGCGGTCTGGACAATGACGAATTTGGAGGGATCATCCAGCACCCGCCAGACATCATCAATCTGATCTTTTTCAGAAATCGCGCCGACCGGACAGATTGCCGCGCACTGGCCGCATTGCACACAGGTCACGGAATTCAGCGGGTTGCCGAAGGCGGGGCCGATGTAGGTTTTGAATCCGCGGCACTGCGGGAAAAGCGAGCCGATGCCCTGAACCTGATTACAGGCGGTCACGCAGCGGCGGCAGCCGATGCACTTGGCGGAATCCCTGACCAGGGCGGGGGTGCTTTCATCAACAATCCGCCGGGACTTTTCCCCCTCATAGCGGATCATTTTAAGGCCAAGGTCCCGCGCCAGCCGCTGCAGTTCGCAGTCTTCGTTGCGGTCGCAGAGCTGGCATTCGCCCTGATGTTCGGAAAGCAGCAGTTCCACCACCATTTTCCGGGCGGCGCGGGCGTTTTGACTGTTGGTATGCACCTTCATGCCTTCGGCGGCGGGAGTGGAGCAGGAAGCGACCGGGTCGCGCATGCCTTCGACTTCGACCAGGCATACTCTGCAAGCTCCGATCGGATCAAAATTCTGTATATAACATAATGTCGGAATGTTTATCTCTATTTTTTTTGCCGCCTGAAGGATGGTTGTTCCTTCTTCGACTTCCACCGGCATCTCATTTATGGTTAATTTCGGCATTTTATATTTCCTCTGATAAAGAATATTTGGTTACTGCACACGCGGCTTCTTGCCATAGTCGCAGCGCAGACAACGTTTCGCCTGACGGAGGGCCACTGCTTCGCTCCAGGGCTGTTCCACCTCGTTAAAATTGTTTCTCCGTCGTTCCACCGCAATCAACGGCTGTTTTTCGCGCGGATACGGCGCCGGCTCGGCATCTGGATCAAAATAGACATCCGTCGTTTTATCCTGACGCCAGAAGGCATGATCTTCGCCCGTCAGATAGGTGTCGATTCCGACGGCGGCTTTTTCGCCGGAACTGGTTGCCTCGATCACCGACCACGGGCCTGTAACCACATCCCCGCCGGCAAAAATCCCTTTTTCCGAGGTTTGTCCCGTCAACGGGTCCGCCTTGATGTAATTGCTGGAATTCAACGTCAGATTTACATCTTTAACGTAATCATTGGCTTCGGAAGCCTGACTGACGGCGGCGATAATCTGATCGGCTTCAATGACAAAATCATTTTCTCCTGAATCATCCGCGCGGCGGCGGCCGGTGCGGTCGAATTCGCCGAGCCGCATCTTCCGGCATTTAATGCCCGTCACTTTGCCGTCACTTCCGGTGATTTCAAACGGCGATGTCAGCATCAGCATTTTGATGCCTTCGTTTTCGGCTTCTTCCACCTCTTCCTCGTAGGCCGGCATCTGTTCGCGGGTCCGGCGGTAAATCAGCGTCACTTCCTGCGCGCCAAGCCGCAGCGCGGTACGGGCGGCGTCAACCGCGGCATTGCCGCCGCCGACTACGACCACTTTATCGCCGACCGGCACGGACCCTTTTACATTATACTGCTTGAGGAACGTGAGCGCCTGAGTGACGCCGTCCAAATCTTCGCCCGTCAGGCCGAGTTTGATGGACGCGGAAGCGCCGATGGCGACAAATATGGCCTCGTATCCTTCGTCTTTAAGCTGTTTAAGCGTAAAATCACGGCCCAGTTTTTTCCCGGTTTCAATATCCGTCCCCATGTGTTCGATCATCCGGATTTCGCGGGCCAGGTCTTCGCGGGGCAGCCGGTAGGCCGGAATCGCCTGCACCAGCATCCCGCCGGGACGCGGTTCGGCTTCGAAAACTTTCGGTTTATAGCCAAGACGCGCCAGGAAAAATGCGCAGGACAATCCGGCGGGGCCGGCGCCGACAATGGCAATTTTCCGTTTAGCGTTTTCAGGATTTTCGCGGACTTCCGGAACCTGTATCGTCACTTCCTGCTCAACCATGAAACGCTTGATGCCGCGGATGGACAGCGGTTCGTCGAGGCTGGCGCGACGGCAGCAGCTTTCGCAAGTATGATAACAGACGCGGGCGCAGGCGGCGGCGAACGGATTTTTGTCGCGATGCAGCCTCAGCGCTTCGGCATAACGTTTTTCCGCCACCAGCGAGACGAATCCCGGCACATCCACTCCCGCGGGGCAGGCGCTCTGGCACGGCGCCCTGACCAGTCCGGCGCAAACGCCGACCGGACAGCGTTTTTCCCGGATATGCTCTTCATATTCATCGCGGAAATAACGGATGGTGGAGAGAACCGGATTGGCGGCGGTCTTGCACAGGCCGCACAATGCGGTTTTCTTGAGCATTTCCCCCAGCGAAATCAGTTTTTCGATATCGCCTTCCTCGCCTTTTCCGCAACAGATGCGTTCCAGCATTTCCAGCAGGCGCTTGGTGCCGATCCGGCCGGGCGCGCATTTGCCGCAGGCCTCGTCCTGGGTGAATTCCAGGAAAAAGCGGGCGACGTCAACCATGCATGCGTTATCGTCCATCACCACCAGTCCGCCGGAACCCATGATGGCGCCGAGTTCGGTCAGGGTTTCGTAGTCAACCGGCACGCTTAAATGCTGTTTCGGGATACAACCCCCCGACGGACCGCCGATTTGTGCGGATTTATATTCTTTTCCGTTCGGAATGCCCCCGCCGATATCGTAGATGATTTCTCCGAGGCTGGTTCCGATAGGCACTTCAATCAAGCCGATATGATTAAGATTGCCGGTCAGCGCGAAAATCTTGGTTCCCGGTGATTTTTCCGTGCCGACGGTCCTGAATTCGGCAGCGCCGTCGCGGATTATCATCGGGATATTGCCGAATGTTTCAACATTATTCAGCACAGTGGGCTTGCCCCACAACCCTTTGACCACCGGGAATGGCGGACGCGGAGAAGGTTCGCCGCGTTTGCCTTCGATCGAATGCAGCAGCGCGGTTTCTTCGCCGCACACAAACGCGCCCGATCCCTGGGCGACAAAAAGATCGAAACAGAAATCTGTTCCGAGAATGTTTTTTCCCAGCAAGCCGCGTTCACGACAGTCGCGGATCGCGATTTCCAGCCGCTTCAGCGCCAGCGGATATTCCGCCCGGCAGTAAATATAACCGGTATCCGCGCCGATGGCCCGCGCGCCGATCATCATGCCTTCCAGCACCGCGTGAGGGTCGGATTCGATCAGACTGCGGTCCATAAACGCGCCGGGATCGCCTTCGTCGGCATTGCAAACGATAAATTTTCCGTCGCCTTTGGCTTTTGAACACAGTTCCCACTTCAATCCGGTGGAAAAACCGGCGCCGCCCCTGCCGCGCAGGCCCGACGCCCTGACTTCGGCAACAATTTCCGCCGGAGTCATCTGCGTCAGCGCTTTGGCTAATGCGGCATAACCGTCGCAACCGATATATTCGTCAATGCTTTCCGCCGCGATCCGGCCTTTATTTTTCAAAACTTTCAATTTCTGTTTCGCGAAAAACGGGATTTCGCGGTAAAACGGCACTGCCGCGTCATCGTCTTTATCGCGATACATCAGCCGTTCCACCGGAGTTCCGTTGACAATATGGCTTTCAATAATTTCTTTGGCGTCTTCGGGAGCTACTTTCTGGTAGAAATATCCGCCGGGATAAATTACCATAATCGGACCGGCGGCGCAGAATCCGTTGCAGCCAGTTTCGACCACATCCGCCCGATTGCGCTCAAACGAAGCGCCGCCGTGCTGTCCGGAACAGGCGTTTTCAGAAACTTTGACTTTCTCCTGAAGGCCGTGCTTGCCGATTTCGTCTATCAGCGCCTGTTTCAGTTTAGCCGCGCCGGAAGAAATGCAACTGGTTCCCATACAGAGCATGATATCGAAAATATTGCCGGCATGGGAGTCTTTGCCATACCAGTCGCGCAACGCCATCCGGGATGCCATCTGTGTTTTAATCCGGGCGATCTCTTCAACATTTTTAATAGTTTTATTGCTCATCGCCGGTCCCCCCTTTGTACGCGCTGAGGATTTCAGCGATCTTGGACGGTTTTGCCCGGCGATGCACATTTTCATTGACCAGCATAACCGGAGCCAGTCCGCAAGCGCCGAAACAGCGCCCCACTTCCAGGGAAAACAGCCGGTCCTGGGTTGTTTCGCCGACGTCTATCTTCAATTCTTTTTTTACAGCGTCCAGAATTTCCTTGCCGCCGCGAACATAGCAGGCCGTGCCGAGGCAGACCCGGATCAGATATTTGCCGCGGGGATGCGTTGAAAAGAACGAGTAGAAGCTGACCACGCCGGCAACTTCGCTGTAGGATTTATTGAGTTTTGTGCTGATATATTTCAGGACATTTTCCGGAAGATAACCGAATATCGCCTGGGCGTATTGCAGAATTGGAATCAATCCGCCGGGTTTATCATGATAATCGAGCAGGACTTTGTCAAGCCGCTCGAAAAGCTCACTTTCGGAAACATTTTCTTCGCACGCGCATTTCCCGTCCTTCATCTCTTCCTCCTATAAGCAATATGAATAATAGATTTTTATCCAAACAATTAAATGATAGCAGATTATTTACAATAATACAATATAAAAATATTAATTTTTATCTATCATTATTGACAAATCACGGATTTTTTTCTGTTTGTAGGTTTTTGCATATTGACATTGCGCGGGAATAACACTATAATCATAAATGGTAAACAATTGGTAAACATAATGAGACATTATGCGGAACGAAGAAATGGAAAAAAATGATATTCCTAAATATCTGGCGATAGCAAATGATTTTCGTGCTGGAATCCAATCACAGAAGTACAAAGCAGGGGATTTACTCCCGGATGACCGTACATTAAGCCGGCAGTTGGGTTGCAGCCGTCCGACAATCCATAAAGCATTTGATATTCTTGAAAGAGAAGGCCATGTGCGCAAAATTCAGGGAAGCGGAGTTTATGTTGACAATGGCAGCGCCCATGAAGAAATACATCCTCCGATTGACATTAAAAATCTCTCCATAATCGGTATCGCCTCCGGCGCAACAATTGAAAATCACTCCGGGAAATTGATAGAGCATCACCTTGTAAACACGATTCTTATGAGCAATGGCGGAAACAGGCAATATGAGCCTTTGCGCATCAACTACCTTAATGACCGGGATTTAAAGGCAAAATTAAGCTTCTACAGAGATGTTCCGGGCGGATTAATCATATATGGCACTGATTATGAGCGGCTTGCGCACAGTGTGCAATACGCTCTAAAACAAGCCATCCCAATAGTTTTTGCGGGATTACAAATACCATCCCAGTTAAACAGGGTTCCTGTTGATACGGTTTATGTCGACGAGTTTCGGGGCGGTTATGATGTCGGACGATATTTTATTGAAAACGGCCATACTGAAATTGGTTTAATACATGACTACAGTAATAGCAAATATGGGCGGGCTGAAGGATTTGCAACGGCATTGAAGGAGCACGGATTGAAAATGGTTACTTCGCTTGAGGCATTGAAAGATTTGGACAACTGCCAATCCAAGACTTTTCTCTTTCACCGTGACGTGGGGGCGGCTTGCACGAAAAAACTGATGAAAAGCAAAAAACGCCCGACTGCAATAATGTGCATAAATGATCTTTGTGCGATAGGCGCTTTTGAGGAATTGAATCGCATGAAAATTTCCATGCCGGATGAAGTGGAACTGTTCGGGTTTGCCGATGACATAGAATCACGCTTGTTTTTGGTCAACCGCCCTAACCCGATATCCACGGTTGAGTTACCGAAGCAAGCGCTGGCGGAAGAGACTTTCAAGCTCCTTGTCCAGCGCATGAAGAATCCCTGGTGCCCAACTCAGATTGTTACTTTACCAACTACAATAATTCATCGTAAAACCACCAAAGGAGAAAATGAGACCGGAAAGAATAGAGAAAATGACATTGAGACTATAAATAAACAAATAATGGAAAAACTAAGCTAATAAGGAAAATTAAAGAAATGAAAAAACGATTTTTCACACTCGTCGAATTGCTCATCGTCGTAGCCATTATCGCGATTCTTGCCGCAATGCTGCTGCCGGCGCTGCAAAAGGCGAGGATGACTGCAAGCAAAGCCAAGTGCATTAATAATTTAAAGCAGCTTGGCGCCGTAATGGAGTCATACGCCGGGGACAATCAGGACTGGTATCCGGAATACTATACTGCCACCGGCGGCGGAGAATGGTATAAGGTATTGTGCGACAATAAATATACGTCGTGTACTTATACGCAGGCCAGAGGCGCTGTGGGTCCTAATGGCGGAGCAAAGGAAGGCAGAAAACATATCTTCTGGTGTCCTGATGATAAGCGGGACCCGCAAGTTGTCAGTACAAATAATCAAGGAATCAGTTATGGCATAAATAGCATTATAACCAATCCTGCCAATCCTGCATACAGGTACTTGCGAAGGACTCAAATAGCCTTGAAGGCAGGATGGTCCATGAGTCAAAACAGTTTGCTGATGGATTCCTGGGACAGTGTTGATTATTCAGGGAATATATATAATCTTTATAGTTACAGCCCTCAATACTTAGATTTTCGTCACAATACGACAATAAATACACTTTATTGCGACGGGCATGTGGAAAACGGAAAAAGGTCAGTCATTTATTACAAAGTTTATAACGATAATTACTGGGGAAGATACTGGTAATTACAGGCGTCTGTAAAAATTTATATCAGACAGGCTTTAAGATATCTGGATTAAACTTTAATCTTATATCATATTTCCGGCTATATATGATAGCTGAAATTAATGAATTATTGCACAAAAAAAGATAAAGTTTGAACTTAATGTAATCCTCAAGAGGAATATTTATTCCGATAAAAACGATAGACTGGGCATGAAAATGAATTTCATGACTCAAAGTGAAGTTATTTAAAAAAGCGTTTTGCTCAATTCGGAGTCCCCGATTGATGTTCTCTTCACAACGCGATATGGTAATGATAAAAGAGGCGGAACACTCTGCCCTGACAACACTAATGAGCAAGAAATAAAATACGATTAAGGATTTCTGAAAGGGACAAAAATGAATCAAGAGAGACTTGTTCGCGGATTTCAGTGGGATATTGCCCGTCAAATGGAAAATGTCGATTTTATGTTGAGTTTGATTCCCAAGTATGCGGCCTGGGGTTATGACGAAATATATCTTTACGTGGAGGATGCTTTTGACTATCCTTCCGTTCCGGGAGTGGGGCGCAAGGGGGCATTGACCCCGCAAGAGATGGAAACACTGACCCGTGCCGCTGAACGGCACGGCATGAAGATGATTCCCATAGTTCCGCTGATGGGGCATACTGCGTATTTGATGAAAACGCCTCAACTCATGCAGCTTGCTGAAAAGCGCGACGAAAGCGGCAACCCATTGCAGTGCGGTCAGATTTGTCCATTGCATGCGGAGACCCCGAAATTGGCCGAAAAACTGCTGCGCGACGTTGCTCCCTATTGTACGGCGGGAATCGTGCATGTCGGCCTGGATGAATCGTTTGAAATCGGCACATGCCCAAAATGCAGGGCGGAGGTGAAACGCATTGGACTGGCGCGCCATTTTGTCAATCACATTTTGCGGCTTCATGAAGTATGCCGGGGATTGGGGCTGAGAATGGGGATGTGGGGGGATATGTTGTATTACATGCTGGATGCCATTCCGCTTCTACCCAAAGACATTGTCGTATATGACTGGTACTATTATCCATTCAAACAACTGCCAAAGGTTGAACTTTACAATTTTGCCGGGGTTGACTTGACAGGACTTTTGACGGCCGCCGGGATTGAGGTTTATGGATGTCCTAACAACGGTCCTTTCAACAAGGAACCAATCACTCCATTCATCGATCGTCTGGAAAATGTGATTTCCTGGTGGCGTTACTGTCATCGGAAGAAGGCCAAAGGCATCCTGATTACATCATGGAGTCCCAATCGAACGTCTCCAGAACTGAATACATTGGTGGATGCCGCGGCAGCAAGTCTCTGGCTGAACCCGGGGGGGACGAATCCTGAAAAAATGTTGGAACAAGGGGTGAATCGCGCGTGGGGCGCCCGCAAGCCGTCGGTGGCCAAGCTTGTTGCAGAGGTCGAAAAATATCAATATTGCGGGTACTATCGCTGGCAGACCTATGACAACTGGCGGGCCCTGGCAAACGGAGATCCGGTCACCCCGTTCCGCCGTGAGGAAAAACATTTTCAAAATCTGGTGGATCGTGCGGAGGCCGAGCAAACTTCCGTTCCGTTCAAAAACATTCTCAATATTCGTCACTACATTGCACAGAAGGATCTTTTCCTTAGCGAAAATTCCGCGCGGATTTTCCATGCCCGGCAGTGCCTTGCGCAAATTTTCCGTGCCCGGCAGAATCTGGCGGGGAGTCAGCGCACATCAGCTCTTGCATGTTTGCAGAAGATACAAACGTCTGCCGGCGAACTTCTCTCCGCTAATCGCAAAGCATTGAAGTCAACCCGACTGGTCTGGCGGCGTTCGCGTTCAATAACTGAAAAGAATCCCACCGAAGAGATGCTTCAGGCCGATCAGCGGAAGCTGGCAGAGCTTGAACACTTCCTGGACCAGGCAAAAAAGGATCTGTCGATTCTTTGGAAGGCCAATCCTTTAACGGGGCAGTGGCAATTGCTATTCTGGGTTAGAACTACCGAACCGGCGCTGCAGGGCGCGGTGGTTCAAGCGCCGGACGAGAAGGGAGAATGGAAAAATATTCATTCCGTATGGTCGTTGGAATTCATTGCCGAAGCAGGCAATGCAAAGGCTGATTTTAACCGCCATCATTCGGTGCCGATGGAATGGGATGGACTGAAGAAGCTTGAATTGCGGTTGGGAGTCCGTGGTTTTGGTCGTCTGGAGATTTATGGTCTATGCCTGACAAACGGAGTTCAAACGCTCGTTCCGCAACAGCTTGTTTACGGCGGCGGCACGGTTGAAAACATGGAAGCGATAATACGAGAAGACGAACCTCATGCAGTTTTTGGTGACCGTGCTCCATGTGAGGGCTTTCCTCCTATCGATTGGACGGCCAACAGGCGCTGGGTGGATATAGGCTTCACCCCGATTTCCAAGGCTGACAGCGCACAGTAAAAGAACGTTTCTAAAAACGGCAGAATGCCGGATATAACAAAGGCGATAAAAGAGAATGGCACAAGCAACAGTATCAGCCAGTCATGCAATGCCGGAACTGTCTCCGGAGCTGACGGCATATTACACCAATACTAAATTAATGTGGAAAAACGTGTTGCTGATTATGCTGGCCAACATCGGCTGGACGATCAGTTTCTCATTCCTGGGGCCGCTGATGCTGTTGCGGATGAACAAGCTGGGCGTACACGAAGGTACGCTTGGGTTGCTAAGTTCGACCAATCTCTGGGTAGTCAGTTTCCTGGTCATGTATTTCTCCTGGAAAAGCGATCATTACACTTCCCGATGGGGTCGCCGGCTGCCGTTTTTGTTCATGTCGGTGCCGTTCATTGTCCTCAGCATCTCGCTGTTTCCGTTTTTCGTGTGGGTGCCAATGCTGATTGGCCTGACTATTGTGCAGATGCTGGCGACAGACGTCAAAGCGTCAACGTTTCCGCTGTTAAGCATCGACTGCGTCCGCAAAGACGTGCTGGCCAGGATGGGCTCAATCAATGCGATTGCCTGCGGACTGGTCGCCTTTATCGGGATAAGATACGGGGTGAGATTGGCCGATGTGGCTGAATGGCTGCCCTATACGCTGGGGTCCGCCATCATGTGCATGACTACCTACGCCGCGACGTTTATCAAGGAGCCGCCGATCCATAATCCTACTGCCGAGACGTTCAAACCGTGGTCGGCGCTGAAGGTCGGCTGGAGTGACAGGAGAACTATCATTTTGATGCTTGGCGTCGGCACGGTCCATTCTTTCCAGTGTATGTATAGCGTCTGGGTCTGGCTCTATGCTAAAAATGCCCTGGGCGTCGAACGCGCTGACTGCGCGAACGCTTTGTCATGGAGCGCGTTGATCGGGGTGACGCTGGCGTTTCCAGTCGGTTGGGCGATAGATAAATTCGGCAGTTATAAAATTATTGCCGCTTTCTGGGTTTTGGAGGTGATTGGTTTTATTTATGCCATGCAGGTAAATTCAGTTAACACCTTGATAATACTTTCCATTATTATATGTTTCACCGCGCCGTTTTATGCCAGTGCGGATATGCTGGTTTTTAAAACCTGTCATCCTTCCATTGTCGGTTCGATGACGTCATCCTGTTCATTCCTGCGAAATATGAGCGTCGGTACGATAATCTTTGTTTCCGGTTATGTAATCCAGCAAACCCACAATTATAAAACCGCGTTTATCCTGGGGATTTGCCTGAGCACGGTCGGGATTTCCATGTTTTGGATTTACTATTATCTGATGACTCGCACTAAGGCGCCGGCAGTGGTGGAATTAAGTGACCCCGCAGAAGAACCTGCGGCAAGCGCATAGGGTGAATATCTAAAAAACGCAACGGCAATTTCGTTAAACACATAAAGTGGCAACTTAATTTATAAAAAAGGAAGAAGTGTGCATGAAAAAGATTGATGTGGCGGTATTGGGGCTTGGCGGCATGGGAGGCACCCATGTCGGCGCGGCCAAGGCGTCCAAGTATGTGAAGAATATTTATGGTTACGAACCGGATGCCGGGCGAGCCGCGTTACGGGGCAAGGAACTCGGCGTCAAAGCCACTTCCGACCTGGATTCGATCCTGAACAATCCTGAAATCAAACTCATCTATATCGCGGCGATAAATCCTGTCCATGCCGAACTGACGATCAAGTCGCTTCGCGCGGGCAAAGCGGTTATGTGCGAAAAACCGATGGCGGAAAACCTTAAAGACGCGAAAGAGATGATCAAGGTTCAAAAGGAAACCGGTAATTTCCTGCAAATCGGGTTTGAGCTTCATTACTCGAAAATATATATGACGGCCAAGGAATGGATTGACAAAGGGTTGATTGGCAAGGTGGTGAACAGCCACTGCCGCTATTATTGCAGCGAATTTCATTCCAGAAACACCTGGCGCAGTAACAGCAAGGGGACATTGATCGGGGAGAAACTTTCCCATTACATAGATTTGCAACGCTGGTTTACCGGCAGTCAGGTCAAAGAGGTGTTTTCAATGACAGCTCCCAACGTCGTTGATTATTTTAACCATCCCGACAACCACCAGATCAGCATGCGCTTCAAAAACGGTGCCATCTCAAATCTGAATTTCTGTATGTATCTCGGGGAATCGGACCACCGCGATCCGCTGCTTGAAATGTTGGAGAAACAGTCCGATGACGGTCATTTTCTGCAATATCACATCTTCGGAACTAAAGGTGCGATAGAAACCGATGTGTTCCGCCGCCGGATTCGCCGCTGGGAATTCACCGACGGCCCGGAACATCTGGTCAGCAAAATCGTGGACAAAGTCACCTACACGAAAAGTGAAGACAATGATTGGATTCATAATACTCATGGACAGAATGTCCGCATCGCCGAACTGGTGGCGAAGGGCCTGCCGCCGGAAAATCCGGCGACGGACTCATTCGAAACCATGAGGGCCGGATTTGCGGCGGAAATATCGGAAAGAGAACAAAGGATCGTCAAATTAAGTGAATTGAAATGATATAAGGAAAAGTGTTTCCCGTTTTTGTATTGTTTGTTTCATATATAAAAAAGGATTGATAAACATGATGCCTGGTAAAAAGATTATTTTTGCAGTCGGCGCCATACTTCTCTCGAACTTATGTACTTTTTGCAACGCCGAGCCCCCGATAGCGCTTGGCCTTGCCGAGAATGAGGCGGAAAAGTATAATGTTGAGTTCATGCAGTATAACCGGATGCAGCCGGTCTACAAGGAGAACGGAATCCAGGCATCGCTTTTCGAGTTCGGCGCATTCACGGGTAAAGACTGGACCGAAGAGAAGATATACAATCTTTTAAAACAATATCATGTGGTTCACTTGACCACCACTGAAAACGGGATTGTTACCGTTACTCCTGAATTGGAGGAACATGCGAAAATTGCCGCCGCCGCATTGGCTCACTATGTGAAAGACGGCGGCGGCCTGTATATTCAGCCGCGAGCAGTCCGCTACCCCAATGATCAGGACGAGAAATACTGGAATCTGGTGCTGGAGCCGTTTGGGGCGCAGATTCTCCACGAGGCGACCTTTGACAAAACCAGGGCTTTCGAAGGAAAGACTCTCGGCATGGCAACATTCTGGTTTACATCCAACATCAAGCCTCATCCGGTGACGGAAGGTGTTCGGGGCCTGTGTCTGCCGCGTGACGGGTTGGCTTTCCCGGCGGTTCCCGCAATGCAATATTCCCCGGCTTGGCAGGTGGTAGTCAGCGGCATGAAAGAAGCGCAGAGCTATAAGACCGGCCATGACAACATAACCAACACCGACAACGCGGGAACATACAAGGAAAATCCTCCGGTTGTCGCGGTTCGCGAATTCGGCAAGGGCCGCGTGGTCTGCTACCCTATGCATGTCATTTTCTCCGGTCTCAACCATAGAAATCTGATCTGGTCGGATATAACGGAGTGCAACGGCAACAAGGCGGCGGGCTTGCCGAGCGACAGCATGAAGCTGCAGATGAACAGCTACAAGTGGCTGGGCGAATCTGCGAAGAAAGTCGCGGATATGGGTACATATAAGCCGGCGCCATACAAACTGGTTGAATTTCCTAAAAGTATAAATCTGGATCAATTGCAGTTCGGAAAACCCTTTGGCGGAGATCCGAACTTCTCTTATCCGGACGGACAGAAACCGCTGATTCGCGCACCAACCCAGGGGGTGCGCGGAATACTTGGCGTAAAGACAAAATATACAGACGGCAAGGGTACGGTGGAGGAATATGTCAAGGCGGCCAAGGCCGCGGGACTCGGCTTCATCGTTTTCAATGACCCCCTGGAAAAACTTACGCCGGAAACGCTCAATAAGTTGAAGGCCGACTGCGCTGCCGCAAGCAAGGACGGTGAATTTTATGCGTGTCCGGGTATTGAATTTTACGATGGGCTTGGTACCCGGTATGCCATCTGGGGCGAAAAAATAGTTTTTCCGGAGAAAGAATTTACAGACAAGAAATGGAAATATACGCAATGGGACGGACAAAAGGTCAATTTCTACGGGAAATACATGGATCAGATCGGCTTTCCAGGCAGCGCGGTGATCGATTACAAGCAGATGTGCGCAAATGACGCACACCCCGAAAACCAATGGTGGTTCTACAACTATCTGCCGTTCGTCTATGACAAGGACAAATTGATTGCCGACAACTACGGGAACTATCTGGCCGGGTTGCGTGATCTGCGCTGGGCCGCTCTCGCCTCATATACGAGAGTTTATGATCCCGCGGATGTGGCCGCGGCGGCTAAGACTTTCTGGACGTCATTTCCTGACATGGCGTCGGCCAAGGGCGGACTGAATACGCGCGCCGCCTCATATGGATCCCCGTGGTGGCCGGCGTACTATGTCAGCCAGGGGCCGAGCATTGTTTCATGGGAAGCCATCAATCCGCAAATGGAATACAACTGGATGCAGACTCGCGGCGCGCAGCGTGTGCGCCTGAAATTCAACGTCAAGTCAGATTCTGGAATCGCCGATGTGAAGGTTCACGATGCCGACCTGGGACTGGTCCGCCGCTACACCGGCAAAGGCGAAAAAGAACTGGCGCGCGAATTTGAAATGGTGGATGACAAACAGCATTACCTGACTCTCGAAGTGACTGACACCGCCGGCAAGAAAGCATTGTCTCAATACATTTTTATTTTCAGCTACAAACAGGGACTTTTCAGATGCGGGGATAATCTGAACATACTGGGCGCAACCGGAATGATCTGGCATCCCGACCGCAATGAAATGCTGGCGCAGGTGCGGAATTTCAACAACGGCGACGATTATGCATTGATGGGCTGGGACACCGGCGTACCGCTTTGTCCTTCGCCAAATTGCTGGCCCATGGACTATATCAACATCAAAGGGGTTGGAAATTACCCCGATGTATATAAGTTGAATGCCACGGTCAGCAAACTCATGGATGTCACGCTGGGGAGCTATAACTTTCAGATCGCGTCGATGCGGATGAGCAAACTTTCACAGCGCTTTGACAACGGGCAGCGCCCCGGTCCGGCGCTATGTTCGGTACCCAAGGACATTGGAGACCTGGAATATTTTGAAAGAACTCATACGATCTACTCGGCCAACGACAAGACTGACTGGTACACGGCATGGAACCAGCGCAGAGGCAAGGAAGGACGCAAGGATTACCAGGGGTCGATTATCTGGCATGAAGGCGAAATTAAAATCAAGAAGGACATCACGCTAGCGGGAGCAATTCCCATTCCTCTAATCCTGATGCGCTGTCCGGTCGATTTGCAGAACGGATGGGGCAATGTGTTCATCGTGACGGATGCGAAGGAAGGCACTCGCGTGACGATTCTGAGAGATATGAAGACGAATGTAAGTTCAGCCGGAACATTGAAGGCGGGCGGCTACATTTCGCAGATGCCGACGCTTGTGGGTTATCATGCCCTGCTGGCTCCTGATTCCAATCTTTCCTACACCAATCATATGCAGAGCGGTTCCATTATAGGCATTGGCCGGGATGGTCAGGAGCTGAAGGCGGGAACAATATTGAAATACCGTTACGGAATGGGAACTTTTGCGGATCCGGCGGCTGGAAACCAACTGCTGGAACACACGGTAAAAGCATTGAACATTGGCGGCGGAAAAGACGGTTATCCGGTAGAAATTAAGACTGGCGAACTGGTTGACGCCGTGTTTTTCTTCACCGTCAGGGCGAAGGACAATGAAGCGGTGTTCAAGCTGGGGCCGCGGAAGCTGATTATAGATCTGCCGATCCGCGTGCAGGAACTTGAGGACAACGGCTGTGCCGCGATTTACAGCACTAAACGGCCATGGTTCCGGTTTGTCCCGGTGGTCAAGGATATCGCGATTTTCCAGGAATCTATCGAGCAGGCCAACGAAATGTGGGTCGGAAATGTTTTCGTCTGTGACAACAAGGATGTGAAAATGACTCTCGTCGTGGACGGGCAGGCTAAAGGCGCAAAACCGTTCCTGGATATCAACAACCCGACCGGGCAGGAAATTTCCGCAACAGTTCATTCTCCCGCGAATACCCCGGTGTTCGGCGGTTTAAGCGCTCCGGTTAAAATCCCGGCCGGTGAAAGCATCAGGTTGCAAATCGATGGAAAGAGGATTAATCTTCTATAAAGGAAATTGTCCGATGAAACTGATAAAGACATTATGTGTGTTAATGGTTTTCGCCGCAAGTATGCTTTCCGCGGCTGAACCTGTTCAAAAACCGCCTCTGGATTTAAAGGGGATCCGCATTTTGATCTGTGATGCATATTTCGATCTTCTCAATATTCCGGCAGTGCTTAAATTGAAGGCGGCAGGAGCCGAGGTGCGTGGCGGCAACCTTTCCGAACTGACTTGGGATACAGCAAAGCAATATCATATAATCATTGCCGTGGACGAGCCGCCTTTGAAAAATAAACTTGGCGCGGAAGGGCCGCCTCAGGTGTTGGAAAAATTCGTTAAAGCCGGCGGCGGCGTCTTCTTTTTCTGCTCACATACGTCCGCGAAGAATGACATCAATCAATACCTGAAGCCATTTGGCGCGGAACTTCTAAGGGAACTGGTTGAAGACCCCCAGCAGACATTCCAGACGCCCACCGGGTTCAGGCTGGTATACGCCTACAGCGGGAATATTGCAACCGGCCATCCTGTGACCGAAGGCGTCAAGGGTATCTGGTACAATGCGCAGGTGGACCTTTTTCATACAAGCGCCATCGAAGTTTCCGGGGATTGGAAGATTCTCGTATCCGGTGAAGCAACCGCGAAATCGGCCAGCGTCGGAAACCTGAATGAAGAGCATCTCCGCAAGGCGGGAAAATTCCAGAGTTCACCGCCGATATTGGCCGCGCGGGAATTCGGACTCGGCACCGTTCTTCTGACCGGCATCTCGCCGATGGAGGCGTTTGACGGACAAGGGCTGCCTGCTTACCAGAGCATTTTGATGGAAAAAGGTGATGGAATGCGGAAGAGTGATTTCGGACGCCTTTATGAAAATGCCCTGACTTGGATGGCGAAACACGCCGGAGAGGCGAAAGGCCTGGGAGAAGGTGAACTCAAACCCGTGGTCAACAACTGGGTTGATGCGCGGGCTATCGACTGGGATAAGGATGTTCTTGCCGGACAGAAATGCACAAAGCCCGCCAAGGGAGTCATCGGCCTCCATTCCACTCTTTCTGACGGGAAAGCCACACCCGAGGCGCTTATCGCCAGGGCGAAAGCTGCCGGGCTGCAATGGGTGGCATTTACCGAAAAATTTGAAGTTCTTGCCGCCGGCCAATGGAAGCCTTCAGAAATTAATTCCCCCGGTTATGAAGCGGCTGAGAGGTTGAATACTCTTTCTCCGGTCAAATGGGAAATTCTCAGGAAAATATGCAGGGAGGCATCCACGGATGAGTTCTGCGCCATGCCGGGTCTGGATTATTCTGATAACACCGGAGACCGCTGGGTTGTGTTCGGAGATTTCAACTGGCCTCCGGAAAAAGTTTTCTCGCCGGATAAGACGAAAATCATCGATCCGCAATGGTGGTTCAACATCGGCACTGTGCCAAACGGGCCGTACAATGCAGGGAAGAATCACTTGCGCCCGTGGGACTGTTCCTTATATAACAGGTGGCCCGTCCGGACGACAATAGACGGCAAACAGACGGATGACGCGCGTTCCGCATTCCGCTACGTCCAGGGCAATCAGGACGATCCGTTTCCGATGGCGGTGGATATGGTGTTCGATGAGAACCAGCTTGCCGGCGCCGCCGGACGCATGTGTAACTATCTGACCATAGACAAGCCCAAAGATCTTACCAAGCTGCTGAAGAATTACATGTATTACGGTTCCTGGATGGGATTTGTCAGCGATGGGCCTGTCGTCACCGATTGGCGATGCTACAATGGCAGCCGGGGCACGGGGGGCAAATGGTATCTGGCATCCACGGAAAAATACCGCATCAAGCTTGGCGTTCATTCGGATGAAGCGATAACCGACATAAAAATTTATGACGGGCCGCAGCTCTTCCTGCGCTTCTGTCCCGGAAAGCAGGATGTCTCCATTACGTTTGATGTGCCGCATGACAAACAGCGCACTCTCTTTGCGGAAATTACCGACGCCAAAGGCAGAATCGCTGTCACCGGAGGCCATTTCAGCCGGGATATGCTGAACTTCCGGTTTATGTGCGGCGACCGCGGCAACTCGATCTGCGACGCCATTCAGGTGGACGCCGCAGGCCCTTATTTGATGGGGCCCACTGCTCCGTATCAGCGTAAAATGACCCCTTTCGGCGCTGCGGCGGGTTACGGGATGAGGCATTTTAATATTCTTCCTCCCAGGTTTGACGGAGGCATGCGCCAGATTGCCATGCACATCATACCGAACATTAAAATTTCGGGATTCAGCTTGAACCCGCCAGGCAGCACGCTGGAGGCGAGAGATGAAATCCCGGTCTGTTCCCGTGACGGAATTCTCCAGGAAGATACTATAACCGGTTATTTTCCGGGGCGCGCGGATGCATGGAGTCCGAAACTGGAGCCGGTCGATATCAAGGATGTCAAAATCAGCTACCGTTATCTTGATATCACCGCTCGTGCCGGAGATCCCGGCGTGATTCTTTTTGAAGGTAAAGTACGCTTTGAAAAACCGGCCAAGCTTGAATCGCTGGCCGTTTTCTCCGTATGTCATGCCGGCAGCCAGGGTGACGGCAACCAATATATGATTGCGACGCCGGATCGGACCGTGGCCGGAATTAACAGCTCTGTTCCTTTCAGCGCTTCCGCGCCTGTGATTCCAGGGAGTTATGTGGTCGCTTTCCCGTCTCTCTGGGGTTCCACCGGCGCCATGGCGCTGGATGACGGATATATTGCCGGCGTGTATGCGGTTTTACCCAGCGTCCGCCTTGATTTGTCTCTCGCCAACATGCCGCGGAATATGAAAGCGGGCGAAGAAATAAACTACCGCATGGTTCTCATGCACGGGCCGCCGAATGAAGCGGCCAACACTTCCGGCTGGGAGGATTTCGCAAAAAGCATGGGATTCAACGGAAAACCGGCCTATGAAGTCAAAGATGTGAAAGTTGGAAAGGTCACGGGAACCCGCTTCCTTCTGGAGCTTGAACCTGATGACGGCGGCTTTGTCGGAACGGTTACCGGGGCCAATCTTCCCTGCCGGCTGCCGGTACGGGTCGCGAATATGAATCAGAACTGGACTTTCGCTTATTTTGATCTTGACCGGAAAGAATGGTTTCCGAGCGCAGTTGATCAGGTTATAAGCAAGGGATATTTCACTCTTGACACACGCCTGGGGAATCACCGCATCTTTGCCGGTCATCCCGTTGTTGCCGACAATAAGGATCTGCGTATTCTGGCATTCAGCGACGGCAAAACAAAAATTCATGCCAGCGTTAATAATGTCGGAGATGCGGCGGTAGATGCCGTTGTCCGTTTGAATCCCGCACTGAATAAAGCCGCTCCGGTAAAAATTCATCTGGGAAGCGGAGAAGTCAAAGAAATTGATTTCAATTTAAATTAGGGGGAATAAGATGAAACAAGTATTTGCCGCATTGTTTTTTGTTTGCTTCGTCGCTCACGCGGAAGAAGCGAATAAAAATCCGGAAACTCCGGCGAGAAACACAACCCCGCCCATGATGACGAGCACGGTGAATGCTCACTCATTGTCAGAATACGGCCCCTGTAAAAGTGTGAAAGAAGCCCAGGAAACGCTCAAGAAAGCCATGACGGCGATGACCGCTTCCGGCGGCGGCATATTGCTCATTCCAAATGACGCGCCCGCAACTTTCAAGCCGGTAAATTCGTCTCAGATCAAGCCAGGCAAGCCTGGAATCACTATCTATGATTACCGGCAGGGGGTCGAAAAAAAGTATGTTCCAGGGATTGGGAAAGCCAGCGTCAACCCTTGGAGCGGATACGATTCCAGTGGGATTTCACGTGTTTTGAAGGAAAACCTTTCCTGGCAGAATTGTTTTGCAACCAATCATATTGTTTCGGAATATCTCGGAGGCGCTTCATCTTATATGGATTATCTCTCCAATGACGTCGCAGCCGGAACAGACCAGAAGTTTTTCATTCCATCGATCCGCGGTCTTTTTGCCGGCCAGACCCTGGCGGTCACCGGCCAGGCAAAGTCATATAGCGGCAAAACTGAATGGATCACGGTGAAAAAACTCGGCCTTGAGAAGAACCTTCCTTTTTTTACCGCCGATGTCAAAAATTCTCATCCGAAAGGCGCGATTGTCTATAATAAAAATGTGGTCAACGGTTTCACGATTGATGATGTAAGCAACTGCGACAATCAGTCCATGTCGCTGATCGTGAACCGGCGGACTTACGGGGTCGGGGATTCCTTCGCGGTGGCGGCATCGCTGGAATACCAGGGCGGCTTCATGTCCGGGGCAGGAGACGAGGGTGGAGTTGTCTATGCGGCGGAAGTAGTGCATGACCTGGCCTCTTTCGACGGTATTGTCGAGAAGTGGAATCCCGAAACCAATGAGCTTACCTACAAGGCCGGTTCCAAAAACCCGCAGAAGATCGGCACCTCACGACCCATACTCAACCTGAATCCCGGAAAAGCGATCAAGTCGGGGAAAATAATGATCGTTCCTCCGGGCTATAAATTCATGCGCGAGAAAGCCAAAACGATCAACATGAATACGAGCGTAATCATTGGCGACAAGAATGTGAAATGGGATGAAAGCGTGATCGGACGCTTTATCGCAATCGATGATCCCGGCGAGTATTATGCGGAGAACGAATCAGGTGCGTACTCCAGCGGACCCACCGGCAAAAAAGTCTATCGCTGGTGGCCGATTACGGGACTCGAGCAGGGACCTGACGGAATCACCTATCTTTTTGTGTCAAGAGTCTGGTGGGGTACCGAGAGAAATGCGGGGCCGACTCTTTTTAACTGGGACAACTATACTATTTCCGATACTCATGTCAAACCGATGTCCTACTTGATCGTGCCTGGAGCCTTGGCGAGTGATGTCCGCAACGGTATTTCCGGCAATACTCCCGGCAGCATGGGAATTGCCAGGGAGGATGAAGGTCGGACGCTTGTTCTCGCCCTTTCAGGCCAAAATGCCGCGGACTTCGCGGCTGACGATCCGATAATTCAGCCTCCTGACCCGGACGTCTGGGTTCCGACAGGATTCCGGGTACGGCATTTCAATGCTTTTCCCGGCATGATGAAGGGTTCAGCTTTTTCCGCGATCAACAATGGGAAAGTTCAGGTCGGAAATGCACTGGATGTTCAAAGCCCCGGTGGGAAATTGGAGGAGGTAATGGCCGCACAGAAGGACAAAAGACCGGCTTTTGAAAGTGCGGTATCTGTTTACGCTTCCACTGAGGATGCATTCCGCATCCGCGGCCCTGTGAAAAACACCGCTTTTGATCTCTGGCAGTATGACGGGAATCCGAAGAAAATCAGTTGGAGGCCGATTTCCGGCGCTCCGTCTACCCTTCATGCCGATCCCAAGAGCGGCAATTTCATGTTTGTCGGAGGCGATATTGACTTGTCTGGTCATTGCGCCGTCAGGCAGAATGGCATCTCCGGGTCCCAGGTTCCAGCCAGAAATCTGCGCGGAATCAACGTGCCTGTCGCGAACGCCATGACCAAACTGGAAGTTAAATTTGCGGTCGCCGAACCGGACGGCGATTACTCGCTGAACGTTCAGCCGAACTGGAATACGAATGACTGGGTGACATCCAAGAAAACAGGCGGGTTCACGGTTGAGTTTTCGTCACCGGCTCCGGCTAATGCCAAAATTGATTGGCAGTTGATAAGATGATAAATCAGGGATTTGCGATTGGCCCGGTTGAGTGTAAAAACCAAAGGGAAATAATATAAAGATGCAAGCATCGTTACAAAAAAAGAAAATTACCGGATATGTTCGGCTGACCGTGATGGCGGCCGCGTGGTTCGCTGCCGTTTCGACGGCAATTGCGGACTCGCCGGCGCCAAAGGACGGCATCGATCTGATGACTTTGAATCAGGGCATTAACAAGTCCGGCAAACTTCGCCCAACAAACATTGATCACAGCACCGACAATGAATTCCTGGATTTCTCGCGGGCATTCGTGAAAAAGGATGAGAAATGGATTTTCACGATTCCCGCGGAAGACTCGCCGGCAAAATATCATTATGTCGGTTTCGGGCCGTTTCCTGTTCAACCGCTGCACCGCTATTCCCTGATAATGGAATCAGCCAATTTGTCTGCAAACTTCACCAATATTGTTTCCATCACTTTTTTGAAAGGGGACACCCCCATCCATTTCAATTGTCTTGGCCCCAAGGAAAATAATGACTTCGGAACTCCGCCGGATGCGGATCGGGTCGTTTTGTGGTTTGGCGTCAGCGCCTTGACTGACAAGTTGACGCCCGGACCCGCAGTTGAACTAAAATCGCTGAAAGTCGTTGAGCGGGGGCCGCTGAACGGAATCCCCGGATTGACGGAGGCGCGGCCCGGCGAAAACCTGCTCCCGGTTTCCGACTTCGAGAATGAGTCCCTGGGGGAATTTGTCAATCGGAAGTATTTCTATCCCGGAAACGGCATTGACGCGAAAAAGAACAAAAATGTATTTGCCGAAATCGTGTCGGATGGAGCCAGCAAATGCCTGCATATCGTCACAGGAAAGGGCAGTTACGTTTATCCGTATTTTGTCTCACGCAAGGCGAATCTGAATAACTGCACGCTGGTTTTGACCTGCCGGGTAAAGGGGAAAGGGAAAGTCATGCCGGGCATTTGGTGGTGGCTTAAAGGGGTTAAAAGCGCCTGGTCATATTATCATGAGTTCTCCTATGAACTGACGGATACTTGGCAGCCTGTGTGCATCTGGCGGGCCTGCGTGGTCGACACAGACTTTGCGGCGGTCGATCTGTTTTCGTCGGATTCGGATTACATGGTGGATGACCTGTCATTAATCATCATCCGTCCTGTAGTGGAGAAATAGATTTTCATTTAAATCGGGTTTTCGAATAAATTTTTATAAAAACAAAGAAAAGGCCAACTTCATATGGCTGGATCAGGAGTAAATTTTATGGATTTGAAATTTAATTGTTACCATTACGACATCGGTCGCGGCGCATATCTGAAGCCTGAGATTTTCAAGAAGGCGATGCGGCTTGCCGCGGATTCCGGGTTTACTCATTTTTTGCCTTACCTTGAGAATATGATCAAACTTCCGGCAATGGAGAAGGCGTGTCCGGAATGTGCTTACACCCCCGAACAATGGCGTGACTTTGATAAAGCCGCGGCGGAATACGGCATTGAGCTTATCCCGCATTTCAACGTCATAGGGCATACGACGCAGATATGCAAAGTTTATCCTGAACTCGCCGGTGAAAAAGACGGTTTTGAAATGGATGTCACTTCAAAAGTCGCAAGGGACTGGACAATAAAATGCCTGAAGGAATATTGTTCTTTCTCCAAAGGGGAATACTTCCTGATCGGCGCTGACGAGTGGCAGGCGCCAAATCATCTCCTGGCGCGCGATGATTTCAACGTCGCCAAGGTTTGGACCGACCAGGTTAATCTCGCCGTTGAATATCTGGTATCGCAGAAACGGATTCCGATTGTGTGGCATGACATGCTGATGCATTATCCGGAGGCCATGAAGCTGCTGTCGAAGGATGCGGTTATTGCATTCTGGTTCTACGACGAAGATGCCGACTATGCGGTGCTGGACACCTTCAAAAGACTCGGCTTCCGGGTCATCATGGCATCGGGATTGTGCTCGGCGCTTCTGACAACACGCAGGATGAAGGCGGTCGAGTCTTCCATTGAATCGATGAAGCGCCACCATGTTGACATGTTCATGATGACATCATGGGAGAGTGCATGCTGGGAGAGGGAAACGGTCGATATTCCCCTGGTGGGCATGATCCTTAAGAATGAAAAACTGCCAATGCAAATTGTTGAAGCCGCATCGATTTTCGAGCTGATGACCCGCAATCCGGATTCCGTGCAGACTTCCGATTATACCAAGAAAATCAAAGAGCTTCTGAAGGACGGGGCCTGGAAGAAATATCCTGAATTTCATGCTTTCATCGAAAACATGGTCAACCGCAATTACAAGGCGGTACTGGAGTCCTTTGAAAAGTACCATTTCAGCGAGGGGCCTATTTTCAATCGGATCAAGGCGTTGCAGGATGCCAGGCCCGCGGTTGCACCGCCGGCTCCATCGCCTGTTCCAACTCGTGCAGGGAAGGATTCTTTTGAGTTGATTGTGGAGAAGGATCCGCGGAAAGGCGAATGCATCAGGTTTGTAAACCATGGCGAATCCTTTGAAGTCTATCCCCGGTTCGGGGGAGTTCTTCAGAACTGGTGTTCGGGCAAAGAAATAATTATTCCTGAAAGCCTTGAGGCAAGATTAAAGGCGGGAAACATGTTCGAGAAAGGCGGATACCGGAGCTATTCATCGATTGGCGGGCTCAGGCCGATCTGGGCGCTGGGTACGCATCACAACCCGTGCATACTCTGGAATTTTCCGTTTGCCTGGAAAATCATTGCCGATTCGCCGGAAGTTAAAACGATCGAACTGACCAGAAGTTTATATCACGTTGACGTGACCTACCGGATCTCGATAAAAAAAGGAACGACAGGTTTTTCGTATTCTCTGAAGGCGGTGAACAAACTTGATTTCACTTATGGCGCATTCAGTTTCAATCTGCCGTTGTCGTTCAACGTTTCTGAAATAAACAGCACCAGCCTCCTGTGGAACGATGATAAGCAGCTTCATAAACTGCCTTTCAGCGAGGTGAAAGCCTCGTTCTTCGTCGTGCCGTCAAGAAGATCAGTACAAGTGAAGAAGCAGAATTATCTGCTTTCAATTGATTGCGGCGAAGTCGGAGGTTCCGGTTTTTATGTTGACTGGTCGAGCACTTTCATGACGCCGGACCTTCACGGGATATACAAGCCCTTGAAGAAAGGCGCCGTCACCGAGACGCAATGGACTTTCAGCATCGACCGTTAATTTTGCGATAAGACATAATAAGGAAAAGAAATATGACATATATATCAGAGACACCGATGAAGAAGATTCCAGGCTATCCGCTGAAAATTGAGGCGGATGAAATAGACCGCAGATTCCGCGAAGTACTCGGGGAGTTCGAGAATCCTTCAGTTCCATTGAAACTCAAAGTCACCGAAGAAATCGAACTTAAGGGAGGGATTGTCAGGCAGCGGGTGGAATACGACGTGGATAAAGGGGAACGCGTTTCCGCCTATCAGCTCTTCAAGAAGGACCTTCCGCAAAATGCACCCGGGGTATTATCCATCCATGCCCACGGCGGAGAGAATATATTTCCTGTTGGAAAAGCGTACCACTGCCATCCGGTGAAGAATGATCCGGCTCAATACAGTTATCTTGCGGCTCTCGCCGGGTTCAGAGTCCTGGCTCCGGATTCACTGTGCTTCGGTGAAAGACAGGCCCAATGGGGTTACTCGACGAAATTCTTCGATGAGATTGCCGCGCATGAGGAGTTGGCCTGCCAGGGAAAAAGCCTGGCCTGGAAATCCGTATGGGACAATTCGCGTGCCTTGGAAGTGCTGGAGTCGTTCGGTTGCAAATCAATGGGCGCCATCGGCTGGTCCGGCGGGAGCACACAGGCATATATTCTCGCCTCTGTGAACAGGAAAGTCAAGGCATCTGCGTGTTTCTTCAGTTTTATGACACTGAAACACCAGTTTAATCAGTACCGTTGCTGTCATTGTCTTTATCATTATATTCCGGGAATGATGAAGGCCGGGATTGACTGGGATCAGGTCGTCTCCCTTATTCCTCCAAGAAAAATATTCCTGGGATGGGGCGCGCTTGACGCAGGCACGCCTGAAGTAATGTACAGAAGTTTCATCAGCGCCATCGGGAAAAGATGCAAAAAGGAATCTTTTGATAAATGTGTTTATGTCCACGAGGAACCGACGAAAGGGCACGAGATTACCATGCCGATGCTGCAAAGCGCATTGGACTTTTTAAAAGCAAACCTTAAGGTAATTTCCAAGAATTGACAAATGAAATGAAATTTTTAAAAAAAACAACTCAATACCAAATCCAAAAACATCTCCGTTTCGTTATTGGGATGGCAAGTCTCGGATTATATCCGTTGGCTGGACAAGCGCTTGGCGCGAATCCAGATCCGAAGACCGCCAAAGAGGATCCCGATGGGAAAACTCTATGGTATGACTGCAAAAATATGAAGATTGAGGGTAAAGGCTGGTCAGACACGGAAGCATGCTATGACCGTCTTCCGCTGAAATCTAAAAGCGTGGCGCCTAAAATGGTATGGGATCTCAGTAAAGATAGTACTGGAATGTGTATCCGTTTCACGACTGACGCCAAGTCTATCAATGTTCGCTGGTCCCCAACGCTGAAAAACGGGGATGTGCCTTATGCGTTGCCGCATATGGCCGCTACGGCGGTAAGCGGAGTCGATCTGTATGCTAAATCCAAAAATGAAAAATGGCAGTTCAAAGGCAACGGACGTCCAACTGCCTCTGTGAGCAAGGCTTACTTCAACACGACCCCAGGTCAGGAACATCTGCTTTATTTGCCTCTCTACAATGGTGTCTCATTACTGGAAATTGGAATTCCGAAAGACCGGACTATCTCCCAGCCTGATGCAGCCGCGTTGAAAAAAGCGATTGTCTTCTATGGCACTTCTGTTACACAGGGAGCCTGCGCTTCGCGTCCGGGCATGTCCTCCACGGCCATTACGGGACGCAAGCTTGACGCACCTGTCATCAATCTGGGATTTTCGGGATCAGGCAAGATGGAGATTGAAATGGCGGCCTTGCTGTCGGAGCTGGATCCGTCAATATATGTCATCGACTGTCTCGGGAACATGACGCCGGAAATGCTCACGGAACGCGTCGAGCCGTTTGTGAAGACCCTGCGCACGAAACATCAGGATACCCCCATTGTGCTTGTTGAAGACGCCAGTCTTTATAACGTCACTCCGACAGTCAAAGGAAAGATTCTGCGTTCCATCTATGAAAAACTTGTCGCTCAAGGCATGGGAAACCTTTATTTTCTGCCGAATAATAACATGCTGGGCGATGATGGAGAAGCAACGGTTGACGGAGCTCATCTGAATGATCTGGGAATGATGCGGCTGGCTGAAGTGTTTGCTTCTTTTCTTGCTCCAATCCTGCTCAAGCAAAAATAAGATAGATAAAAAATGGAAAATTACCTTGATTGAAATCATGAATTTAAAATAAAAAGAATCTTTAACCGAACCTGAAATAAATATTATAGAAAGAAGAGACAAGTAAAATGAAAAGACTCCGCTACGTTTTTCCGAAGACGACGAATTTTCGGGAAGTGCGCCCGACCATATGCTGGGAGCACATGTATGGCTGGTTTGACGGATATGGAATGCTTTTTGATCCCGCGGTTTTTTCACTGACGGGCATAGTGCCGGAGTGGGAAAACGGCTGGAACAGGAAAAGCGCGGCCGGCGATTTCGTTATCGCTCCATGCGCACAGGCGTCGGAGCTTTTTGAAAACCTCGATATTCCGGGAATATATGTCCGTCCGGCTTCAATTCCGGGGACAATTGCCCGTTCCCGGAAATCCGAAAAGGAGAAATTTACCACGCCGGCAGGCAGGATATTCTATCCGTTCAATCTTCTTTATGACAAATACGACGGAGAAGATGCGCAATGGATACTCGGAGAGAACCCGGCGATTAAAAAGGTCGGCAAATCCATGGCCGTAAGTTTTGAACTTTTTGCCATGTTCGGATGTTTCAGGAACGAAATGCCCGAGGAGATCCTCATTAAAGGCGCCGATATTCTGGCAAGCCTGATTGAAAAATGCGGCGTTGCCGCTTCGAAGCCCGTCGGCAGCGTCTTTTCCCGCGATATTCGCATAGACTTTCAGGCCTACGGGGTCAACCGCCTCATGATGCAGTGGTTCCTGGAGATAAAAGGCAGAAACAGGGATGCCGTCAAGATTGCCGACGCGTCTTTCCTTGAGGCGATGACCGCCATCAAATCCGGCAGGGAAAAAGATGCGGCAAATCACTTGCGTCAGGCCTTCGGGCATCTGGCGGAATTGAGGAAAGAGCTTTCCGGCATGAATGTCTATTTCCTTGAATATCCTCATCTTGGAATACTCCTGGAGGACAAAGGATTTTTCGAGCTTGAATGGCCATCCTATTCCAGGGAGACGATCCTTTCGTATTTCGAACAGATTGAAAAACACGGCTACAAGGTCAGCCTGGAGGCCGGCGCCTCCTGCTGGAAAAATCTTGCCGAGCGTTATCCGCGCCTCGGCGAAACGCTTGCGAAACTCTGGAAAAAAGGAACCATAGAATTGACGAACGGAACCTTTTCTTTGCCATATGCACTGATGTCAACACTGGCGCTCCAATACTGGCAGTTCAAAAAAGGCAGTTCAACCTTCAAAGAAGTCTTCGGGAAAACGCCGGACGTCTACCAGTGTCAGGAAAATTCCCTGACGCCTCAGATGCCGGAAATACTCCGGCATTTCGGTTATAAACGGGCGCTCCATATTACCCAGAATCACGGTGAGGCTCCGGCCGAAAACACGGATTTCATCAACTGGGCAAGCCCCGCGGGCCACAGCCTCGTCTCCATGACCGCACGTCACCCGGCCATCTCCAGGAAAGGGTGTAATTATTTTTTTGACCTTCCTCTTATTCACGATGAATACGGGGTCAAGGAGAAAAATCTCAACTATGTGAATTTTCAGGATCTAGGATTTGTCCCGCTCAGAATACAGATGATAAGGGCGCATCATTATGCTCCGGTGTGGGGCAGTTTCGAACTGGGCGGGGAACGCTTCAAGTCCGTTTCAGGTAAATTGCCGGTCAAAACATATACGGCCGATTCATACAAGTTTTCAGCGAAATATTTCTATACAAACGAGACCAACGCGAATGCGTTCAGCCACTATGAAAACGTCTATGCCCTGTCGGCGCGGCTGAGGCAGCTTCGCCTCGCAGGTTCTTCAAGCGGACAACGGGCCGAGGCCTATCGGATACTCGACCAGTGTTTTGTTCCGCTCTGCCTCCTGGAGGCGCATGATTGTTCAATTGTCCAGGGATATCGCCGCGGGGAGTTTCATTCCGGCAATACCAATGAAGTCCCGCCTTATTCCAGGGAGACTTTAACGGAGAAGCTCGTGGAAATCACTTCAAACACCGTCGCCGGCCTCGACCAGACCGGTAAATTGCTGCTGTCGGGTAAATCATCGGAGAAGCTTTTCAATGCCGCCGAAGTTCCTCTCGCCTTCGGCAGAATACAATCCCCGGAATCCTACAAGGGCAAAAATGCGGTGAAACATGGCGCGGATCTCTATGCCGCCGGTCCTTTCGCGGCGTTTTCGTCATGCAAACCGGCAACAGCGGGAAAACTTGTCAGCGGAGCCGGATTACCCTTTGACAACGGTTTGTGGAGGATTGAAATAGACAAACACGGGACGCTGGTTATTGCCTTCAAAGGGCAGCAAATGACTTGCATCCCTGTTGATAAGAATAAGGGAGCTTTTAAGCTTTTGAGTTCTGAGATCAAAAGCGCTGGAGGTCTGAATTTCATAACGCTTCACTATCAGCTCCTGGAAAAGGATGTCCAGACCGTCATCCTGAATCTGGTTTTTGCGGAACAGGGAGACTATGCTGAGATAGACTTGAAATATTCGCCTAGAAACGATTTCAATGCCGCTTCAAAGTGGAATGATTTTCTGGCGCTTGAAATGCATGCCGATTCGGCATTTGACAAAGTATGGAGATTCAATCCCAACGTGCGGTCCCTGACTGATGAAGACCGTACGGTAAGTCCCTATTATATTGCGGCGGAATGCTCGGACGGCTCTTGTTTCAGCCTCATGAATACGGGGGCTTCGCTTTATGAACTGGAACGGCAGAATGGCACGATCAGATGGCTGTTCCATGTTTCCAGCGAATCCGTATTCAACCGGCGCATGGGGATTGTTTTTGGAAGCAGCGACGCCTTCCAACTGTCAAGGGCATGGGGCCAGGGCCTCCTGAATATTGAGCCGGAAATAGCCCCGCTCCTGAAGAATGTTGACTGGCAGGGCGTCAGCGTGGAGGATTTTGTCACGGCGGACACCCTGCTGGTTTCGAACCTCGCAGGAGAGGACAAAGAGCTGGAAATCAATAAAAATCTTTTCTCCAGCGCGAAAAACATGGCCGGGGAGAGCATTGCTCACAACTCTCATCTGAAATTAAAGCCCATGGAACTGGCGCTTATTCGCATCTGATGAGATGGAGAACTGAACAAAAAAGGCAGTACTGTTTTAATCTTGCAACAAAAGGAGTTGAGGAATGAAGAAGTACCTTTTAATGGCTTGTCTGTGCGGACTGGCTTGTTTTGCGGCATCGGCGATGGAGCCTTCAAAAAACGGGGAGTACGTGCTGACGGATTTTGGTGATACGGCGAACGCAAAGGCCGCTCAGGAAACGATGAACAAGGCCTGCCAGTGGATAATTGACAACGGCGGGGGAGTTCTGATTGTCCCGCCGGCGGTTACGGCGCCGCTTGAGATTCAGAACACATACCAGAAGAATCGCGAAGGCGGACCGGCAGTTACCATACACGATATGCGGAAAGGATACGAGGCTTGCTACTTGCCAACCGTCGGACAGCTCAATTCCGATGGCGCCGGATGGGCGGGACAGCATCTCAACCGCCTTATCAACATGAAAGGTCACGGCCTGCCGTTTTCTGGCGTCTACCAGATGTCCACCTCCTACAATGCGGTGATTCGCGGAGCGGCAAGCTATATGCAGATGACCGCCAGGGCTGTCCAGAAAGGCAAGGATTGCCGCATCGACGTGCCGAGCGTGCGCGGGATTTTTCCGGGCGAGTATCTGACCCTGACCGGCAAGGCCGCCGCGTATGCCGAACCCTATGACCGCATCTGGGTCAAGGGAATCGGCTGGGACCCCGCTGAAAAAGTGAATTATGTGATCGCCGATCTGGAATTCGACCATCCCGCCGGCGCCATCCTTTATAACAAGCATGTGACCGGCAGCGTGGACATTAACTCCTCCGCCAACTGCGACAACCAGACCATGGAATTCCAGGTCACCCGCCGTCAATACGCCCACGGCGATTCGTTCCTGATAAGCGGCAAATACGAATATCAGGGTGACGTGTTTTCCGGCCTCGGCGATGAACGCGGCGTGGTGCTGAACGCGGAAGTCACCGGCGATCCGGAGATTTTTCATGCGGTGGTTGAGAAGACGGACTGGAAAGACGACGCCATCACCGTCAAGCCGGGAAAATGCGCAATCCAGAAAATAGCCACCTCCCGTCCGATCATCAACCTGAACCCGAAGAAATGGCTTGCCGGCGGCACGGTTATGATCGTCCCCCCCGAGGACTGGGCTGGATTCACCGTGCCGAACAAGGAATACGAAGCCGCGAAAATTTCTGCCGGCGGCATAGAAACGGGAACATTCCAATTCACCTGCCGTGAAGGAACGGAGGAAAAACCAAGTCTGCTTGACTGCCTGGGACAGCCGGTCAAGGCGTTCAAATATGTCTACAAAGGGCGCGCCTATCCCAGCATTGTCGTCAAATGGACGAATACCCTGGGCGGCTGCATCACGGGCTCTGCTGATTGCGGCTGGACCGATGCGGTTATCGGACGTTACTTTGCCGTGGACGATCCCGGCGAAGTCTTGAGTCCGGGCGACGGTTCGTCGGGCCAGTTTTACGCGGGGTCTTTCAACCGGCCGGTGCGCCGCTGGTATCTGATCAAGGAACACCGGAAGAACCTGGATGGAACACACTCGATCAAGATCGAACGCATCCGCTGGGCGGCCTCCAACGCCGGGGCTCCCAATCTTTATAATTTTGAAAATTACACCTGGGACGGCCATGAACGGCCGCTCAAGTATGTCATCGCTCCCGGAGCGTTGGCCTATGACATCGGCGACGCGTGGAAGGATGTTGTAAACGGCATTGTGTACCAGAATGATCCCCGCACCCTGCGGGTGGTGCCGAATTCCGACCGCGATACCGAATTCGGCTTTGCCGCCGAAGACCCGATTGAACAGGCTATCGGCGCGGATCCGTCCATTCCGGTGCCGGTGCGGGTCAGGTGCTTCAACGGCATCCCCGACACCATGGAAGCGGCCGGAATGGATCTTATCAATAACGGCAAAGTTGCAATGCATAGCGGAGTGGCGATCTCCGGCGGTTGCGGCAACCGTGATGACCTGAACAAGCGCAAGGACCGGAAAGCCCCGTGGATTACCGCGTTGACGGTTGGTTCGGTCACGGAGAATGCGGTCGTTTTTGGCGCGGATGTCACCAATTCCGCCTTGCTGTTCTCCCAGATCAACGGCCATGAACAGCCCGTCAAATGGAAGCACGACAAAGGCGAAACCAGTCTGATTGTGGATCCGAAAAGCGGCGACATGAGCATCAAGGGCAGTTCCCTGACGGTCGCCGCCGCAAAGGGGCTGAACGGCATCTCCGGCACGAATGTCGCCGCGAACAATCTGCGACAGATCAACGGCATGGTTCCGGCCGGCGCCAAAACCCTGACGGTTAAATTCGAACGCCCTGAAACCGATGCCCAGTATGCGATTCTCACCAAGTGTTCCTGGATAACCCTGGATGCGGTGGCTGAAAAGACCACCGGCGGTTTCACGGTGATCTTCGAAACGGCCGCGCCGCCCAAAGGCGGAACCATCGATTGGTTCCTGGTCCGATAATGGAAAATCAATCCGGCTCCAGGTTTTATGGAGCCGGAGCCCACATTTTGGACACCCCGACCACTCCGAGCCGTTGGAGGCTATCTGAGCACAATGCTTTTCAGTTTTTATAAACATTTTGGACACCTTTCACGCTGATTTTGGACAGCCCTGAGCCTTCCCGCAGTCGCGGGAGACACCGGCTCCACAACACTTTTATGGGTCCTATGGGTCTTATGGGTCCTATGAGTCCTATGGGAGACAACCACATTCTGGACACCCATTTCCGAGTCCCTGGAGGCCTCTTCCGCACAACGTTTTTCAGTTTTATAAACATTTTGGACACCCGCTCCGCCTCCCGCATTCGCGGGAGACACGAACTAGTCGGACTTGTCGGACCAGTCGGACGACTCGGACATTCTGGACAGGGTCTCCACTCATTTTGGACACTGGCCACGCAGATTCTGGACACCGCATGAACAGCCAGTAGTCAGTAGTCAGAAGTCAGTAGTCA
>CAIKZE010000061.1 GCA_903831825.1 uncultured Lentisphaeria bacterium
GACTTTACTCAGGCGCTCTTCTACTGACGTCGTATTGGTTTTCCGGCTGATTGCCTGAATCGCTTTTTCCTGGGCGTCTTCGCCGACGTGGGTATAGTACTTGTCAACAATCTCTGAATTGGTGCCGAGGATTGACATTACCACTGCCTTTGGCACTCCGGCTTCGGCGCAGTGAGAAGCGAAACTGTGGCGCAAGGAATGGAAGCCGTATACCGTGACCTTCTTTTTGCGTCCCGGCACTTTTACTGACGGTTCCAGACCGATCCACTTGATGACTCGGAGCGCATCAATATTAACCAGGTTGTTGCCGGTATTCTTGCCGGCTTCATTCTCCTGGTTGTATCTTGCCGC
Organism: uncultured Lentisphaeria bacterium; assembly: GCA_903831825.1. Classification (GTDB taxonomy): domain Bacteria; phylum Verrucomicrobiota; class Lentisphaeria; order Victivallales; family Victivallaceae; genus CAIPAT01. The sequence continues at coordinate 352 of CAIKZE010000061.1, forward strand.
CACATTCGGGCAGACGTAGTCATTCTGCCGCCACTGCTGCGCTTCATGCAAAACCTCCAGCAATTCAGGTGCCATGGGGATGGTGACCTCTTTACCGGTTTTAAACTGCTTGACCCAGATTCTTTTGCGGTTTAAATCTATTTTATCCCAGCGCAGCATGATGCAGTCTTTAAATCTCTGTCCGGTGAACATTCCAAGGTAATAGACCACTCTTATTTCCGGTTTATTCATCACTTTGTATTTGTCATTGTCAAGAGCGTCCAGTAACGCCTGTTCCTGCTCGCGGGTAAACGACAACCGTCTGATGTTATGCGCTTGTTCTTCGCGTTCTTTTCTGAACAGTGATTTTGCGGCAAAGGGATTGGGGCCTTCGCGATATTCCTTCAAGACATCGAAAATCTTCCTTAGCCGTCTTATTTTGCGGTTATGAGTATCAACGCCGAGCTCCTGGGTGCGCATATGCCGTGCGAATTCATCCGCGTGCTCCTGGTTTATATCCATAAATTCAAGCGCGGCGTTACCGAGCAGGCCGACAAAGTCATTGAACGTGCCTTTATAAGCGTCCTGTTCGCTGACGGTGGCGGGAACGGCCCGGTCAGGATGTCTGGAGTATTTATCCCATGCGAGGTTCAGCGGCAGCGATTTCCTGGTGGAAGTCAGGCCTCTGGCGTGTTTGACATGGGCTGAAATAACTTCCAGGGTTGTTCCGTTAACGACCGGCACCAGTTTTTTCGCTTCAAGGACTGCTTCGTCCTGATTTTTAGTCTTTAAACTTACCGCTTTGCGCCGGCCGTTGATCTGATAACGGAAAATATACACTCCGTTGGCGCTTTTCTTGTATACGGTTCCGGTTTCCAGTTTGATTGATTTTCCTGCCATATCTTGCACCTCATGATTTAAAGTATCGGATACGGCTGAATATAACCGCGATTGGGAGGGTTGCAAACCCGAAATGGTACCAATGCCACCTATTTTGCCATTTTTTGAGCTAAAAATGGCGGAGAGGGAGGCTGCCAAGCCTGAAACCAGGGAAGTAAAAAAGGATGCCGCCAAGCCGGAAGCCGGACCGGAACAAAAAACAGAATCTTCCTTGTCTCCCATTAGCGCAGCAACAACACTTGCGAATAAAAACTCTAAACTGACAGAAGCGGAAGCCGCTGAACTGAAAAAGAAAGTAGCACAGAATCCGGAAGATGTAAAATCAATTACTATGCTGCTTGGATACTATTTCTTAAAACAAGCAGATAAAGACATGACCGAAAGAGATAAATATATTCTATGGCTGATTAAAAATCATCCGGAAGCAGGTGTTCTTGGTTGTCCTTATGGACAAATTATTATTCGCAGCGACAACTATCCGGAAGCAAAAAAACTCTGGCTGGAACAGATGGAAAAACATCCGGATGATGTTGGAATTCTGGAGAACGTAGCACATTTTTTTAGCGTCGCGGATGATTCCCTTTCGATAAAATGCTATGAAAAACTGATCAAACTTAATCCGGAAAATTCCCAGAGATGGTATCGGTGGCTTGGCGGTACTTACAGCCGCAACGCTACATACGGTCACTACGGCAAGCCGGTAGATGCCAAAGAAGCTGCTGCAGACTTTGAAAAAGCGTTTCAGGCATACGAAAATGCCTACTCACATTCAACGGCAAAAGAAAAGCAAGACGGTTTTGTGCTGCGTCCGCTGATTGTGGCGGCCCGCAAGGCGGGAAAGTCTGACAAGGCCGGAGAATACATTAAAATACTGGAGGCGATTGAGGCTTCAACGACAAAAGAAAGTGGCCCTGCCGCCAAGCCGGTTGCGGTAACTGCCGGAGGATCTGCGCAAGAGACTGTAAAAAATAAATTGCCTGATGTAAAACAAAAACTGGATAAAATCATATTCCCCGAAGTTGAATTTAAGGATGCAGACATCTTTACAGTAATCAGGTATCTTAATCGGAGCAGCAAACGTTATGATCCGGATTATGAGGGTGTTTCTGTTGTAGCCGGATTCTCAAAAGAACAGGCGGATAGCCTCCCTAAAATCACGCTTAAACAGACTCAAATTTCGCTGGGCAAATTGCTTGATGATATTTGCCGGGGTTCCAGTTTGAAATATCGAATTGATGAAGGCATAATTGTTATCTCCGCAAACAAACCGGAAACTGCGCCCCAAGCTAAGGATAACAATAGCGCGGCAGGATACGAATTTACGATTAAGCTGGCGACGACGGCGGCGGAAAAATGGCTGGCACTGGTTGACGACGGCAAATATCCGGAAAGCTGGGCGGAGGCTGCGGCATATTTCAAAAACGCCGTCACCGCAGCGGCCTGGGAGCAGGCCGCTAAAGAGGTGCGCCCCCCGTTCGGCAAGCTGCTTTCGCGGAAAGTGAAGAGCGCGGTTTACCACACCAGTCTGCCGGGTGCTCCGGACGGGCGGTATGTGGTCATCCAATTTGAAACTTCTTTTGAGAATAAGAAAGAGGCTATCGAGACGGTAACGCCGATGGCGGACCCGGACGGACAATGGCGGGTTTCCGGGTATTACGTCAAGTAATTTTGAACTGAATATCCAATAACCAACAAGGAATATCCAATATCCAAGTTAATTGGAAGAATTTTTGAACTGAATATCCAATAACGCGTCCCGCAAACCGGGATCCCGCGACTGCGGGAAATATCCAATGTCCAAGTTCAATTTCCAATCCTTCGACGGTTGGGAATTGAGTGTTGGATATTGGGCGTTCAAATGAGTTCAGCTTGGGAAGGATTTTTGAACTGAATATCCAATAACGAACAAGGAATAATTACTTCGTTTTGTATTTTTTGAGCCATCGTGAAAAAACCACCGGGCTGGAAAAACCGAGCTCCACGGAAATTTGTTTCTTATTTTTGCCTTTTGCCGCAAGTTCGCGATATTTTTCCTGTCTGCATAAATTAATAAATGCCAGGACGGAACTGCCGGTAACGGTTTTGAATATTTTGGCGAAATGGAATTTGCTGTAGCCGGCGAGATGAGCCAAACTGGTAATATCGAGATTTTTGCCGCCAGTTTCCCGGATATGCCCGACAATCGCATTAATCACCGTCTGATGATGCAGTTCAGTTTGTTTATCATCCATTCCCAGCGACTTGTTGTAGCCGGCCTTGCACAATTCCAGCATGAGTCCGGCAAAGGCATTTTTGACTACTGTACACAGGAATTTTTTATCAAGCTGTTCGTTAGCCGCGAGTTCATCCCAGGCATTGATAAATGACAGCCCGGCATGGTTGTATCCGCTGAAAGTATAATGGAAGTCATAGTCCGGGCTTTTACGGCTTGTGCTGCCGGTGAAAATGGTCTTATTGATAATCCGGAACCACAGGTGCTTTATTTTGCCGCCGAAAGGCGGATAATATAAATCATGCGTTTCATTTGAGTTTATCAGGAATATGGTTCCCGGACTGCCTTGATAGGTAACGCCGCCAAGGGTAAAATAACTGATTCCGGACAATACCAGCATCATTTCGCGCTGCTGATGAGTTTCACTGCTTTGGCTGATCCATTCCAGATATTGTTTATCCGGCTTAACTGGAGAAATCTCTGAATAGCCGGAAGAGACTAAACGCCATTGAGAGGATGATAAAAGCACGGACAGATCATCTTCATTGAAATAGGCATTTTTCATCGTCTTTCCTTAATTATAACAAGATTTGCTAAGCTTTAGCATTAAATAGTAGTTGACAGACGGCAATAATCAAGTGTATAATATAATTAACCTGTAAATCATTCGCCGAAAATTAAAGAACGGCTTCTCATTACAAGGGAATATATATGAAAGAAAACATTAAGAAAAAAAGAAATTTCACACTCATCGAACTCCTCGTGGTGATCGCCATCATCGCGATTTTGGCCTCAATGCTGCTGCCGGCGCTGACCAGCGCCAGGGAAACGGCCAGACAAACCCAATGCATGAACAACCTTCGCCAAATCGGCCAGGCCGTAACCTCCTACTCGCTCGACTATCAGGACTTTTTTCCGTATGCTGTCAACGGCGGCGCGCCGCATACCTTATATTACAACCTGCAACCTTATACCGGAGTGGTTCCTGCTTACCCCGCAACCGCGGCTCAGGGCAAAATCTACTGGTGTCCGAAAGACACCTACAGAGTGATTTGGAAGGCTTGTCAATACAGCTATGCGCAGAATGGTTATATGAATTGCCTTGGCGCCTGGGCTACCTACATGCACATGACCCGAATGACGCGGATCAAGAACCCGTCCACCATGATTTTCATGACGGACGGAATGCGGACATCTGCCGGAGTGGAAGGCGGGCAGTTTGGCTTCTACACCTCAACATACCCTTTCGCCGCGGGTGGGACTGCCACTGACCTGGCGGTCGATTTCAGACACCCGAATTTAAACGTTCCGTGCTTGTTTGCCGAAGGTCATGTGAATACTAAAAATATTAAGGATATGTACGGAAACACAAACTGGGTCTACTACGCGCCATAGCAACCATCTTCCCGGTGCGGATAAATATCACTCTTTCGGTTAATCATTCCAGGTATTCCCTGCCATGCATTCCTGACGTAATTTCTGAAAATCCGGAAGGCGCTAAACGCGACCAGGAGCATGATAAAAGCATGGACAGATCATCTTCGTTTTCATATACTTTTTCTGATTATAGCAAGAAGTGCTAAGTTTTAACATTAAACAGCAATTGACAGACGGCAGCATTCAAGTGTATAATATAATCAAACATTAAAACCACGGAACTAAAAAGAAACATTACTAAAGGATAAGGTACAGATGAAAGAAAAATCAACAATTAAGAAAAAAAACAATTTCACACTCATTGAGCTCCTGGTGGTGATCGCCATAATAGCTATTTTGGCCTCGATGCTGCTGCCGGCGCTGACCAGCGCCAGGGAAACGGCCAGGCAGACCCAATGCCTGAATAACCTTCGTCAAATCGGACAGTCCGTCGCCTCCTATGCGATGGATTCGCAGGATTACTATCCGTATGCCGTCAACAGCGGCAGCGATAAGTTTTATTTGAGTTTGAAACCTTATAATGGAGTAGTTCCTCCCGCCAGCGGCACCCAAACGCCGACCCAAGCCAAAATTTACTGGTGTCCGAAAGATACCTTGAGGGTGGACTTGAAATATTGTATGTACAGTTATGTGCAGAACGGTTATATGAATTGTCTCGGTGCATGGGGTACCATCATGCACATGAGGCAGATGGCGCGGATCAAAAATCCATCCACCATCATCTACATGACGGACGGAGTGCGGTTGAATGGCGGGCCGTTCGGCTTCTACACCACGACATACCCTTTCGCCGCGGGAGGGACTACCAATGATCTGGCGGTCGATTTCAGGCACCCCAATTTATCCGTTCCAGCCCTGTTCTCCGACGCTCATGTGAAAACGCAACTGATGAAGGATATGTATGGAATTACAAGCACGATTTACTACGCGCCATAGACATTCGCATGATTTATGATATGTTGCGTATTTCAAATTCCGTAATTTTAGCAGTTGTCTATTTAAAAACTTGCATATCAAAGTGATAAGGATGAGTTCGGATGAGGAGAAAATATTTTTTACTGGTCACGGGTTGCGCATTTTTGAGCTGTTTGACAGCGTTTTCTGAACAAGATTCAGGTCAAAACGGAAATTTGTTAAGGAAACCGCTTCCGGTCAATGTTGTTCCGGCCGGGCTTACGGAACTGGGATTCAAGGAAGTCAATCCGGAACCGCAACCTGTTGGAACGGAAACGGAACTTGGCTTCATGCTTTTCGGCCGTCCGGCGACCGTTCCAGTCTATCCCAACACCAACCCGCTTGCCGACGAACGGATCAAGGATTTGACGGTCTTTGGCGCCCTTGGCGAGGCCGTAGCGGCGAACTTCGCCATTTATCCCTTAAAAGCTTTGGGCAATCTGCGGGTAGTTGCAACCGGGCTTAAATCCGATGACGGGACGATTCCGTCTGAAAATGTTGACGTCCGGCTGGTGACATACCGGAATGTCGTCTATCCCTCTTACCGGTCGGAAAAAAGTTACAGGAAAGTTCCTGAGCTGTTGGAGAAAGTGGATGCCGTATCCGCGCCGGAAAAAGAATGCCAGAGATATTGGCTGAAGGTCAAGATTCCCGATAACGCCGCCGCCGGACTTTACAGCGGATCGGTGACGGTGGCCAGCGACAATTCCGGCAAAACATTCGTTCTGCCGCTTACCCTGAGGGTACTGCCCTTCAAACTGCTGAAGGACCCGGAAAAACATTTCACCGCCTACAACTATGATGTTGAATTGTATTCCAATGTCCTGTGGAAGGGAAAAAGCCCGGAATGGATTTCAAAAGCGGAACGGAATGACTACAAAGCGATGCGCGAATACGGATTCGACGTGTTTCCCACCTTGTATTTGTTTTACGATCCCAAAACGAAAAAGATTTGCTATGTCGGTAAAGGCGACGGCGGGAAGTCGATAAATGAAATGTTATCCGCCGGCCTGAAAGGTCCCGTTCCGGCGGTTTTCGCCGGAGCTCCGACGCTGTACAAAGAATTAACCGGCAAGACGATGAGCAGCCATCATTATATTATGCCGGAACCCCCGCCTGAAGAATTTTATAAAATGATCACCAGGCTGGTTAAGGATTTTGAAATTGAACGCAAGGCGAAAGGCTGGCCGGAGTTCATTTACAATCCGCTGGACGAAGTGGCCGCCGAGTCGAAGGATTTCGGAGTGAAGGTCTATAAGGCTTTCAAGGACGCCGGGGTGAAGACGTACAATACTAAAAGTCCGGCCGTCTCGGATGCCGCTGACTACGCGGATGTCGTCGATGTCTGGTGCGACCCGTATTATTCCGTTCCTTATGAAAAGGTGATCGCGGACAAGAAACATGGCTATTGGAACTATCCTAATTACGTCCAGTGCGGCCCGAAGCACGACCCGCTCATATTCTGCGCCGGCGGCAGAATGGTTTACGGCTACGGTTTGTGGCGGTCCGGTTATACCATGCTGATTCCGTGGATTTGGCGATGGGGGAATCTGGACACCTACCTCACGCCTTTCAGCAAAGGCGATCCCGCCTCCGGCAATCAGTTGGACGGCAACGGCGAAGTGATTCCGGCGGTATACTGGGATTGCATACGGGAAGGCGTCAATGACTATAATTACATCTATACGCTGGAGACGGCGGTGGCGCAGCGGGAAAATTCCGGCGACCCCGAATGCCGGAAACTCGCTGCAAAGGGCAAGGCTCTGCTCCAGGAGATATGGGACGCCGTGAAGCCGCGGACGACTTACGAGGATGCCCCCTGGAATCACGAAGATTTCGACGGCTACAGATGGCGCATGGCGCAGATAACCGGACAACTCCTGAAATTTCCGGACGCCAACAATGATCCGGTTCCTTCGGTAATTGTAGATTGCAAAGCCAAGCAGGCGGCGGATGATATGCAGGGATTCTTCCGGAAACAGCAGGAGGAAAGAAACATCGAGATCGTGGATTTAGGGCAGGGCGATTTCAAATCCTGGAGAAGCGTCACCACGGAAGGCAAAATTAAAATCCCCGAAAATGTGAAACACGCCGGCAATAAATGTCTGCTCTTTGATGTGACGGTGGACTACAAAAAAGACGGCGGCGGCGAAAATGGTGTTTACCTGATCGGCTGGCCCCGGATATGCATGGACATCGCCGGCGGTCTGGACATGAGCGAATACGACTACATCTCTTTATGGGTGATGGTCGAATCGGAAAGGCCGGAGACGAAAAACGAGCGGTCCCCGCTTTCCATCGATCTCCTTTCGCATGACAAGAACAAATACAAATTGTACAATAAAATCATCATCGACGTTGTTCCCGAAAGAGTATGGATTCCAATCATTCTTTCCGTGAAAGAGATGGTGAAGGAATCGGGGAATCAGGAAGGCCCGTGGAAATGCGTAAAAGGCATCCAGTTCGGCATCAGCGAAGCGGCATATCCTGACGGCACCAACATCCGCTTCCATTTCGAAGGCATAAATCTCATAAAACTTAAGAATCCGGCAATAGCCTCGGTTGACATCCCGTCCGCCATTCTGCTGAAGCGTGACGAAACCGCCTTTACCGTCGGCATCATGGGGTGCAAGGAACAATGCTCCCTTTCCGCAAAGTTGCTGGGAAGCAAAAATGAAACGATTTCCACGGCTTGCGCGTCTAATATTGAGAAAGATACTAAAATGATTATCGACACTTCTAAGTTGACTGCGGGAATCTATACGCTCCATCTCGAGATAAAGGATTCCGCCGGAAAGATATGCTCGAAATATGACAAAATTGTGCAAGCCGTTGACGGACCGGCAAACGACGGCAAGGTAAAGTGATTGATCAACAAAGCAGGAAACATGAAAATGAGCAATAAATTTATTGGCATATTTGCCTTGGCCGTCGCGTCTTTATCGTGTAATGTTGTCGCCGGGGAGAACCTGCTGAAGAATGGGGACGGTGAGAACGGGCAGGAGAACTGGAGCGAAAAGCAGACACAGGTTTGCACCGCCAACCCGCATTCGGGAAAAAGCTGTTTGACGACCATCGTTCCCGTCGTAATTTCCGAAGATTTCATCGAAGTGGTTCCGGACAAGGCTTACAAGGTAGGCGGCTGGTTCAGATCCGCTGACGGCAAGCCCGTAAATGCCTATCTCGGCCTCGCCCCCTTCGACAAAGATAAAAAGCCTATCGAATCTCCCAATGTACTCGTGATCGCCGGAACCGAAACCGAACTGGTGGAAGACTGCCTCCCCGCCTGCAAGATACTGAAGGTCAAGGATGGCAGCAAATGGACGCTGGAGAATAACTGCGGCAAGTATGGACTGGTCGCCTTCAATATTGACGATTCCGGCAAATATCTGGATCTGCCGAACAGGGAATTGTCCGCGGGCTGCGGAATTGAAAAGATCGAAAAGAAGGATGGTTGCTGGGAGATATCCCTTAAGAACCCGTGCGGAAAAATCTACCGGGCCGGAACAAAAGTCCGCGAGCACAGGCCAGGCGCGAATTACATGTACAAATGGTATCAGGAGGCTTTCCAATCCAAGGATTGGATCCATGCGGAGGGAACCGTGAAGGGGATCGCCGAAACAGGCACTCCTGTCACAAGTTTCTGGCCTGGAACGAAATATGTCAAAGTAGTCGTGATGGGGATGGGCGGCAAGCTGAATTTTGACGACATGACGTTCGAGGAAATCGGAAACAGCGGCAACTGACCCGCCTTCCGCAAACTAAAAGTTGCAAAAAATCTATCTAATGCCGATTTTTATGGCGACGGCATTGCTAACCGTCCATTGAATCCGGTTTTATCCGGTCAGACGGCGCGGAATTTCTTCAAAAACGCATAATTTATTAAAAAGGTTAATTTCCCTCTTGCTTTTCGAACCGGTTCGATGTATAATGAATTAAGTAGAGAGGCGGCCTGTACGCAATGTGTTTTTTATCCCGGCGCCTGAACTATTCTATTATTTTTATTTTTTGGTTAATTTTGAAATAGGCTATTGACAAAGGATGGAAATATAGTTATAATGTATATCGCACATGACATCACACATGGGGATGATGATTCAAAAATAAAATCTTGTTTTGATGTGGGTATTAGCGTCAAACTGAACATTCCGGGTTCAGGCAATTCCCGGAAAATTTACCGGTTGAAGTTAAAAACAACAAAAGAAAGGCAAAGACAACAATGAAAAAAGCAAGTTTTACTCTGATTGAACTTTTATTGACCATTGCCATCATCGCAATCCTCGCTTCGATGTTGCTGCCGGCCTTAAACAATGCACGGGACCGCGGCCGCGCCGCCAGTTGCATGAACAATCTTAAAACTATCGGCCTGGTTTTTAACTCATACGCCGGCGACAATAATGATTACATAATCAAGAGTTATGACAGTACGGTCAGTCCAGCCTGGTGGGACTTCCGCCTGGCAAACCAAAAATATATGCCGGTCAATCGAGCCGATGCCTGGACCTGTCCGCTTGCTAAAAGTCTTGCCTTGGCGAAAGGCGCCAACCCTTACCTTACCTACCTCCGGATGCAGGATAATACCAATCCCTACGGCGGACTGACCGATTATTTCCGGCTCGGAACCGGATTGCTGCAAAACCCGTCGCAGAAAATTCTCACGCTGGACGGGATCATCTCGACGGCCAACGACGTTTCCAATTTCAGACCGGGCAAAGACTTCAGCGGAGCCACCCGCTTTGGTTTGATAACGACTCCGGACGGACAAGTCGGAGCCTGGGGCTTCGTCCACAACCAGAACAAGAACGCCAATTTCCTGTTTGTCGACGGACACACCGCGTCGAATTCGCGCAGTAACATCACTCTTAGCATGTGCAATTTCAAATAAAATGTTCAAAACAATATTACCGGGATTATTCACGGCAAAGCAACGGCGGGTTGTCGTAAAATCACATCATAACTTCATGTCGAAAATGGAAAAAAGCATTTTAATTTTAGTTTCCGCGTTGGCGTTAACCTGGAGTTTCAATACGGCGGCGGCGGTATTGATGTCGGATGATTTTGAACGAGACTATAACAGTTCGGATGCCGCGACTGCAAGCTATGGGAATCTTGGAGCCACCAAAGAAGGATATAAGTGGCTGCGGCGGGATTTAGACAAGAATGGTCCTGATGTTCATCTGCCCGGCATCCTTGAATATGCCGCGGGCAATAAAGGACTTGTCTGGAAATGTCCGAGCAGAACGTCAGATATGGTTTATCTTGATAAGAAACTTAAAGATTTCAAGCTGGAATTTGACTACTATCGGACTGGAGAAGCTTCTTTTCACGGGGTTACCGTCAATTTTAGAATGATCAGGCCTGCGATGGCGGTTTCCGATGGCGGCCGTCCGTCCGGTTATGGCCTGCAAATTATGCCTTTGACCAAGGACAGCATGAAAGTGAAATTGCTCAGCAATTACGGTCTTGCAAAAGAATCCGCGGAAATTTATACCGGAAAATTTGGCGGTCATATAAGCATAGCAGTTCAAGGCAATAATATTAAAATCTATGTTGGTGAAGCATTGGCGCTGGATATCACGGATGCTACCGATAATCCGGCCAAAAATGCGGATGGATTTTTTACCATTCAGGCCAATCAATGGGTTAACGGAGATCACTGCATTGACAACTGGTATGTTACTACAATAAAATAATTCTATTTTGAGGTAATTTCAAAACTATTGTTTTCATGTTTTCCACTATGCGTTTTGAGCGTAGCAATAGATACTTATTTCAACTGATTAAAAATGGGCTTTTGAAATTACCTCTAGAGAGGTAATTTCAAAAGTAAAAATTTTAGAATA
>CAIKZE010000062.1 GCA_903831825.1 uncultured Lentisphaeria bacterium
CCTAATCCATGCCGCCAGCGTTCGTTCTGAGCCAGGATCAAACTCTCCGTAAAAAATATTAACGAAACCTCAGCAGGTTCCGTCATTTACGAAATTTGATTCGTTCTCTTGTCTTTCGACATCATTCTTGTTTCTTTTAAGTCACTCAAAGTATGACTCGGATACATCGCACTGTTCAATTTTCAAACAACTCCGCCGACTCTCGTCAGCTTCGTATCGCATCGCCAGTAACGGCGACAGATTTTTAAATTACACCCGGTAAAAAGCTTTGCAAATTCTATTTCAACTTTTTTCAATCTTTTTTACCGCGCCGCTCTCAGCTTCATTCCAACTTCAATCGGCGAGTTTTTAATCTAGCAGACTTTTTACACTCCGCAAATCAAATCCTAACTTTTTTTCAAGTTTTTTAAAACCGCAGCTTTCACTCAACATTTTTATAACCAACTCCCGTTTCCGTCATACCCCAGTTGAGGGCGTCATCCGTCAAGTGGCGGAAACAGATTTTTAAATTACACCAGAACATAATCTTTACAAATTTTATTTAAGAAAAATTACACTTTTCTTCACGCAGGGGCTAACCTCAAAATGAAATAGCCCGATTTTTACGTTGTGAGCCAACAGGTTACAGCGACAAACCATCATTGTAATTTTAAGGAAAGCATCCACCGGTTTGTTCAAATATATACGAGATATATTCACAGGCAAGATACTTTATTCAACAAAACTAATTATGAGATTTATCGGTTTTTACGCAAACCGCACTTGGGCTTTCGGTTAAATGTTTCAGGTCAACCTGGCCGGCTTTGGAGCTTAACGTATCAATATTAAGCTTGCCGGACAAATCATCAGGCGGCATGTGAAGATGCCCCATATCAACAACAGCCGGCGTTTTTTTCAGTTGAGAAGAGCCCGGATTGAGTTGTTCCGAAGAATGATTCTGTTGTCCAAGAGGAGCATGAGCCGGATGCTCTGAAATAGGCTGTGTGATGTGCGAACCAGAGGCATCTTTTTGAGGCTGCACAGGAATCGGCGCATGAACCGGATTCGGTTTTTCACCTTGAACCGCAGACTTTGCAAGTTCGTCCAGGCAGTGCTGCAAGCCGGCGACATCCGCTACCGTCTTGTGTTCCGGCGGCGATGAAGAATAATCCACTGGCAATGATGATGGCGTTTTATTCAAATCCAGTTTCTTATGCCGCAAAATATCTTCGGTGTTGAACTCCTGTTCGTGTTGCGGTTCGGGCTGAGTACTCCTGCCGATATCTATTTCGTAAAGCAGTTTGTTGGCGCGGCGCAATTCGGCAGTTATTTCCGCCAGTGAGCCATCCAGTTTTTTAGCGTGCCAGACTAAACTGTTAAGCTCAACATCATTTTTGGATTTGTAGTTTTCGAAAACATCAAAGAATTTATAGAATTTGCAGGCGGTGATTACAAATACCAGCCATGTAAGAAAACTCACGATGACAAGCGTAATAACAGAAATATCATTTCCATTCATAAATCATCCCCACTCTTTTGCGTATAAACTATTATACACTAATTATTTAAAAAAAGCAAATCCGCTTTTTCAAGGCAATAATTTAAAGTGGGTAAAATTTACTTCATCCCTCAATGCGGCCTGGCAGCAAGAACCCGTCACAAAATTAGCGGCGGCATTATATGTACAGATAATATTCCCTGCTCAAACTTGACTTAAAAATAAAGATCGCGTTTGCCTGAAATCCGGATTTCGGCAATGCGCTCCGTAATCATTTTTTTCTGCTTCTCATCGGTCATTCCCTCAAGTTCTTTGGAAATAAGCTCAAACCCGGCTTTTCTGACTTCATCGGAAGCGTAGTCCTCAAGATATTCGCACAGTGTCGTCAATGCGTTAGGGGTGCAGAAACGCTGGATGAAACCTGGAATCGCATATTCCATAAAATGCTCGCCGGTGCGTCCCAGACGATAGCATGAAGTGCAGAAGCTTGGAATATAGCCTTCGTGAATCAGTTCCCCCATCACTTCATCAAGTGAGCGGACATCGCCTATCTGGAACTGTTCTCTTTTCAGTTCCTGTCCTTTGCGGTCTTTTTCGCTGTAGCCGCCGAGTTCAAGTCTGGTTCCGGCGTCAATCTGAGACACGCCAAACTGCATGACTTCGCGGCGGACTTCGGCAGTCTCGCGAGCCGTACAGATCAGCCCGGTATAAGGAACCGAAAGCCGCAGAATCGCCACCAGTCGTTTGAAATCGTAATCACTGACAAAATATTTCTGGTCAAACGATATCCCATGAGCCGGCCGCAGACGGGGGAAACTGATGGTGTGGGGGCCGACATTATAAACATTCTGCAAATGCCGCGAATGCGTTATCAGTCCGAGCACTTCAAAACGCCAGTCGTACAGGCCGAAAAGCGCACCGATGCCCATATCGTCACAACCGGATTCGAAAGCGCGGGAAAGCCCGTCCAGCCGCCACAGATAATCGCCTTTATGCGTCTGCGACGGATGGCATTCCTTATACATCGCGTGGTTATAGGTTTCCTGGAATATCTGGTACGTGCCGATGCCGGAGTCTTTCATGGTTTTGAAGCCGGCGTGATCAAGCGGAGCGGCATTGACATTGACCCGGCGGATTTCGCCTTTGCCTTTTTTTACGGTATAGACTGTGCGCACAGTATCAGCCATGAATTCCGGCGTATAATCCGGATGCTCGCCGAATACCAGAATCAGCCGTTTGTGTCCGACATCTTCAAGCGCTTCCACCTGTTGAATCGTCTCCTCCGTGCTGAGGGTTTTCCGTACCGTGGAACGCAGACTGCGGCGAAAGGCGCAATACTTACAATCATTGATACAGAAATTACCGATGTACAACGGCGCGAAAAGTACAATGCGATTCCCGTAAACGTCTTTTTTCAACTGCCTGGCGGCGTTGAAAATCTCCTCCACCAGATCCGGAGATTCGGCAGCAAGCAATGCGGCGGTCTCTTCCACCTCCAGCGGCTTCTTATCCATGCTTTTAGCAATAATCGCCCGGACGCGTCCGGCGTCTTCCCGCGTATTTTCAATGATCGAACTTATTTTAGCGTCGTCTATAAAGTCAACGCAATTTTTTGACATTGTTTTATTAAACATTTTCCAGTTCCTTTATATCAAGATAATGAAATGGTTACTTTTCAAAGATGTAACATACCACGGGAAATTAATATTTAAATATTAAAATTAAAAACTGGGTGAATATTGTAATTTAAGCTTAATTTTGGAATGATTTATTGAATAAGGGAAATTTTTTGATATATTTTCAGGATGATTTATATAAATTGACGGAAAGGTCAGTTAATGAAAGATTCTATAAGAAATATATTGATTCAGATGGGTGAAGACCCTGACAGGGAAGGCTTGAAGGACACCCCGAAACGAGCTGCGGAAAGTTTTCTGTTTCTGACGCGCGGGTACCGCCAGAATCTGGACGAAGTTGTCAATAACGCCTTTTTCGACGTTGACTCTGATGACATGGTTATAGTCCGGGATATTGAATTTTACAGTCTGTGTGAACATCATTTATTACCGTTTTTCGGCAAATGCCATATCGGCTACATCCCGAACGGCAAAGTGTTCGGAGTAAGCAAACTTGCGCGGATCGTGGATATGTTTTCGCGGCGTCTGCAACTTCAGGAGCGGCTTACCAAGCAGATTGCGCAGACCATTAAGGACACAATCAACGCAGAGGGAGTAGGAGTTGTAATGGAAGCCCAGCATCTCTGCATGCTCATGCGCGGAGTCGAAAAACAGAATTCTGTCATGACCACATCTTCCATGCTCGGCAGTTTCCGCAGTGAATCAGCCACCCGTAATGAATTTTTAAAATTAATCAAGTAGGATTAATAATGCGCGCGCTTGTCCAGCGAGTATCATCAGCGTCCGTAACGATTAACGATGAAATAGTCGGCAGCATCGGCGCCGGCCTGGTAATTCTGCTTGGAGTGACTCATGACGATGATGAGCGGGATGTGGCATTTCTGGCAGACAAATGCGTAAATCTGCGCATCTTCCGGGACGATGAGGACAAAATGAACCGTTCGCTGCTGGATATAAAAGGTGAAGCGCTGGTTGTTTCCCAGTTTACGCTCTACGGAGACACCCGGAAAGGCCGGCGGCCAAGTTTTGTTGACGCGGCCCTCCCCGTCCATGCGATTCCATTGTATGAAAAATTTATTTCCGCGGTGCAGTCCGCCGGGATCGGGACCGCCAGCGGCCGGTTCGGCGCGGATATGCTTGTTGACATTAAAAACTGCGGGCCGGTAACTTTGATGATTGAATCACGAAAGGCATAATTTATAATGACTGCGGTCAAAAAAAAGAAGATTGTAATTCTTGGCTCCACGGGGTCAATCGGCGAAAATGTCGTAAAAGTAGCCAAAAATCTTTCATCCCGCATTGAAGTTTGCGGACTGGCCGCCAGGAATAACCTTAAACGGCTGGCGGAACAGGCGGCAGAACTCAACTGTCCATACGCTGTAACCTCCGATGCTTCGCGGGAAAGCGACCTTTTGAAAATGTTGCCTCCCGGCTGCAAGGGCAAGGCCGGAGAAGAATATATTCTGGAAATGGTCACTCGTCCGGAAGTTGATCTGGTACTCTGCGCGATTGTCGGCACCGGCGGGTTACTGCCGGTGCTGGAGGCTATCCGCGCCGGCAAGGAAATAGCACTGGCCAGCAAGGAAGTACTGGTCATGGCGGGCGATCTGGTAATGAAAGAAGCTGCCAGGTACGGCGTCAGAATCGTTCCTGTTGACAGCGAACACAGTGCGATATTTCAATGCCTTGACGGCAAACGCAAACAGGACGTTTCACGTCTGATTTTGACCTGCAGCGGGGGGCCGCTGCTGAACGCCTCCAACGAAGAGATCAAACATGCAACTTACGCAAAAGCGCTGGATCACCCGACCTGGAATATGGGGCCGAAAGTAACAATCGACTCGGCCAGCCTGATGAATAAAGCGCTGGAAATCATAGAGGCAGGATTCCTTTTCGGCATGCCCGGCGACAGGATAGATGTGGTAATCCATCCTCAATCGGTAATTCATTCGATGGTAGAATTTATTGACGGCACAATTCTGGCGCAGATGTCAACTCCTGATATGCGTTTCCCGATTCAATATGCCATTACCTACCCTGAAAAATATTCCGGCGGCATGAAACCGCTGGATTTTTCGGTATTTTCCCAACTTAACTTCCAGATGCCGGACCGCAAACGTTTTCCCTCGCTGGATTTTGCTTACAGTGCGCTGCATGCGGGAGGCACGATGCCGGCAGTAATGAATGCCGCCAATGAAGTGGCAGTGGAAAGATTCAGAAGATCTGAAATCGAATTTCCCGGTATCTGGAGCATAATAGAAAAGGTAATGTCCAAGCATAAAGTGCTTGAACAACCGACACTTGATGCTATTCTATCAGTTGACAAATGGGCCAGGGATGCGGCATTGAAAATATAATATCAAATTTAAAGAATATTAACCTCGACGGAGAATTATGGATATAGAGAATATACTGCGCATGATCGGATCTGCACTGTTCATGGTTTTTTTCTTCGGCTTCTGCGTATTCATTCATGAACTGGGGCACTTTCTGGCCGCCAAATGGCGCGGACTGCACATCGTGGCCTTCTCTCTGGGATTTAGAAAAATATGGTACAAAAAAATCGGCGGAGTGGAATACCGTATCGGCTGGCTGCCGTTCGGCGGTTATGTTGATCTTCCTCAAATTGACACTACTTCGATTCCCAAAACGGAAGACGGCGTGGAACTGCCTCCGGCCAAGCCGCTGGACAGGATGATTACCGCATTCTGCGGACCTTTTTTCAATATCCTTTTTGGCCTGTTGCTGGGGACCGTAATCTGGATTCACGGATTTCCTCAGGATACGCCGAAAATGCATAATATTGCCGTTGGAGAAATTGATAAATCCGGGCCGGAATATCAAGCGGGGCTCCGTTCTGATGACGTGATTGTCAAGCTCAATGACAAGAAATTCTATTGTACCTGGAATGATTTTGTGCAGCAGATCTTTTTTTCTGTTGGAAAAGTATCATTTGGAGTAGATCGCAACGGCAAGGAGCTAATCGTAAGTTTCGAACCGCGAGCCAATCCGAATAGCCCGTCTGAGTTAAGGAAAGAAGGAATCGCCTGGCCGTATTTTTCTCCGCGCATTCCAATAATGCTTCATCCGGATCCGGGTTCCCCCGCAGAAAAAGCCGGGATAAAAAATGGCGACATCCTGATTGAAGCCTACGGCATAAAGTTTGCGTATCCGGATGATTTTATAATTATGATTAACCAGTTTGAAGGTAAGCCGATGGACTTAAAAGTCAAACGCGGGGAACAAATTATAGAGATAAAGAACCTTGTCCCGATAATCGACAATGATATCCCTGAAGAATTTAAGAATATGTACCGCTATCTGATAGGGGTCACGTTTGACCATACTTCTTATACTAAAATCAGCAGCGTGTTGAAAGACTCTCCGGCGGAAAAAGCCGGCATTCTTCCCGGCGATACAATTATCAAATTCAATCACAAAGCAATTGCACCGGATGAAACCCTGGCGGAACTTATCAGCAAGATAAAAACTGAACCATTCATCCTGACCGTGAAACGCGGCAATCAGGAAATAGATTTGCCGCTTCAAGCTCAAGCCAAAAAGATATGCCACTTTACCATTGGTTCCAGCGTAACGGTATTTGAGTACCCTACCCCGTTTGAATTGCTCTACAGAACCGTTGACATGAGCTATAAATCCATCCGCGGCATATCCTATTGGGTCGCTAAAAAAATAGGGCTAACTGAAAGCGGCAGCACGATCAAACCGCGCAATCTCAGCGGCCCGCTTGGTATTGCCGATATCCTTTACCGTTCGGTTTATCAGGGTTCGCTAATTATTGGAATCTATTTTGTGACTATAATTTCGTTTGCATTGGCGATATTCAATCTGTTGCCGCTGCCGGTGCTTGACGGCGGACACATGTTGCTTGCAGCCATTCAAATTGTGACTAGAAAATCTGTACCGGAAAAAATTCTTCAGCCGATTACAGTAATGTTCGTTTCATTGCTGATCCTGCTGATGGTTTATGTAACTTTTTACGATTTTGTGCGGTTACGTGACCGGCTAATGCCGGATAAAGAAGCCAAGCAGCCTGAACCCAAGAAAAGTACTTTCAGAGGGAAAAGCGGACTGAAAACGTCATTACAGCAACAAGAGATGTCGCCTGCGACAGCCGCACCGGGAACGTCTCAGGATAAAGCCAATGCCGGAAAGACGGACAACAAGACAGATACAAGTAGGTAGTATCCTGATTGGCGGCGGAGCTCCGGTTTCGATCCAGTCCATGACCAACACCGATACTGGAGATGCGGCCGCCACCCTTGATCAGATCAAAACTCTTGCCGCGGCCGGGTGTGAGATTATCCGCGTGGCCATTCCTGACCACCAAGCCGTTGACGCCCTGCCCGATATCATTAACGGCAGCCCGATTCCCGTTATCGCCGACATTCATTTTGACTATCGCCTGGCGCTGGGTGCAATCAATGCCGGCGTTCACGGCATTCGACTCAATCCCGGCAATATCGGCGACGAGAAAAAGGTCCGGATGGTTGCTGAAAAAGCCGGAGACGCAGGGATTCCAATCCGGATAGGCGCCAATTCAGGCAGCATCAAAACAGCTTTCATGGAAGAAAAATTAAGTAAAGGATTGTCACGGGAAGAAGCTTTATGTGAAGCGCTGGTGGACAGCGCGCTTGAGCAGTGCGCGATATTAGAAAAATATAATTTCCGCCAAATAAAAGTCTCCCTTAAAGCATCCGATGTTCCGGTCACAGTTGCAGCATACCGCCATTTCTCGGCGATTTCAGATTATCCGCTGCATATCGGGGTCACCGAAGCCGGAACACCCGGGCGGGGAATCGTCAAATCGTCAGTCGGGATCGGCACGCTGCTGCTGGAAGGTATCGGCGATACGCTCCGGGTCAGCCTTACCGCTGACCCGCTGGAAGAAATCATTACTGCCGTCAGAATTCTGGAGAGTTGCGGATTGCGCACGGCAGAACCTGACATTGTGTCCTGTCCGACCTGCGGCAGGACCGAAATTGATCTGATCAAACTGGCGGAAAAAGTTGAGAAACTAGTTGCCTCCATTAAAAATTCCGGGAAAAAGATTAAGCTGAAAAAGCTTGCCGTGATGGGCTGTGTGGTTAATGGTCCGGGAGAAGCCAAAGATGCCGACCTGGGAATTGCCGGCGGGAAAAAACAAGTAATTCTGTTTAAGCATGGCGAAATCATCGGCACATTTTCCGAAACCGCTGGCTTTAACCGTTTAAAAGAAGAAATTATCCGCAGTTCAGAATAACTGATTATCCTTTAGTCTTGAGTCATTACTTTTTTATTTCATATCCAGAAGAATTATCCAGAAATCATCAATCTTTGAATTGTGTTTTAAATTCGTCAAAAAAATTGAAATTAATAACTACTTGTGATATATTAATTCTTATAGAATGACAATTGCTTAAATTGTTGCAATCGGAAAATGTAGAGGGTGTTACTTGCAAAATACAAGTGACGGGGCGACGCTTTAAGCAATTTTGGCAAACTTTGAAGCAAATCCGCTAAATTAAGCAAGATATTAATTGCCGGAGAATATGAAAAACAAATTACAAAACAGCAGAGTTCTCGTGACCGGAGGCGCCGGCTTCATCGGGTCCAATCTTATCGAAAACCTTTTAACCCAAAATAATGAAGTAATTTGTCTCGATAATTTTTCAACCGGCAAAAAAGCCAATATTGCAAACTTCCTGAATAATAAGCATTTCAAGCTGATTGAAGGTGATATCCGCTGTCTGGATATTTGCAGACAGGCATGCGACGGGGCAGATTATGTATTGCACCAGGCGGCGCTCTGCTCGGTTCCACGCTCGATAAAAGATCCGATTACGTCTGCTGAAGTGAATATAATGGGGTCTTTGAATGTACTGCTGGCAGCATGTGATGCTAAAGTAAAGCGTTTTGTTTATGCCGCAAGCAGTTCAACTTATGGAGACAGCAAGACACTGCCTAAAGTTGAAGATGAAATCGGCAAACCGCTTTCGCCGTATGCAATAACCAAATATGTCAATGAACTGTTCGCAGATAATTTTTCCAGGCTCTACGGTATCCAAACTATAGGGTTGCGCTATTTCAATGTATACGGGAAACGGCAGGATCCATTAGGCGCATACGCGGCAGTGATTCCGAAGTTTTTCATTTCATTGATAAAGCATGAAAGGCCGGTAATAAATGGCGACGGCTCTTATTCCCGCGATTTCACCTATGTCTCTGATGTTGTACAAGCCAATCAATTGGCTGCACTGGCAGATATCCCGGAAGCTGTAAATACGGTTTATAATATTGCCTACGGCGCCAAAACAACTTTGAATGAATTATTCCATGCGATAAGAACTAATCTTTCCAAACATGATGAAGAGATTTCAACAATAGAGCCCGTTTACGGAGTTGAACGAGTTGGAGACGTCCCTCATTCGCTGGCAAATACAGACAAAGCAAAAACACTTTTAGGTTACAAACCGGAATTCAATATTCACGCAGGTCTTGCTGAGGCCGCTGAATGGTATTGGCAAAATTTCAAAGTCAATCAGTGATTGTGATTTATATTGGCAACCTCCTCTGAAGGTTTGTAAAAACAATCAGCTTACCTTAGTAAATTTATCTAATCCTTCTTCGGTATTTCATCTAAAACATGCAATCTGCAATTTGCTTAAAACATTTATAATAATTTAACCTATAAATAAAAAGTAGTTAAAAAAATGAATGAAGGTTGTCATAAAATATCATCGGGCGAATTAAAGTTGGCCATCATCGGTTTGGGTTATGTCGGCTTACCGCTGGCTGTTGAATATGGAAAATATTATGACACTATCGGGTTTGACATAAATGAACGCAGAATCAAAGCGTTGATGGCTGGTCAAGACAGTACGTTGGAAACCACCGCAGAAGAATTGGCGGCGGCAAGAAAATTAACCTATTCCTCCGATCCTGAAAAATTACGCGGACGCGACATATACATCGTAACGGTGCCGACACCAGTTGACAAGTACAACCAACCTGACCTGACTCCATTGTATAAAGCCAGCGAAACAGTCGGCAAAATTATGTCACCCGGCTGTATCGTTGTTTATGAAAGTACTGTTTATCCCGGCTGTACCGAGGAAGAATGTGTGCCGGTGCTGGAGAAATTCAGCGGACTGAAATTCAATACTGATTTCTTCTGCGGTTACAGCCCGGAACGCATCAATCCGGGCGATAAGGAACACACTCTGACAAAAATCCTGAAAATCACCAGCGGTTCGACGCCCGCGACAGCGGAAACAGTCAACGCACTCTACTCCAGCATTATTAAAGCAGGCACATATAAAGCCGCCAGCATTAAAGTGGCGGAAGCCGCTAAAGTAATCGAAAATTCGCAGCGGGATATTAATATCGCATTTGTAAATGAACTCTCCAAGATATTCAAGCTTATAGGTATCGACACTCTGCAAGTATTGGAAGCCGCCGGTACTAAGTGGAACTTTCTGCCATTCCGTCCGGGCCTGGTCGGCGGACACTGCATCGGGGTTGACCCTTATTACCTCACCCACAAAGCGGAATCTCTCGGCTATCATCCCGAGATTATTTTGTCCGGACGCCGCCTGAATGACGGCATGGGAAATTATGTTGCGGGCGAAGTCGTAAAATTGATGATTCGCAAGGGACATACTATTAAGGACAGCCGGATACTGCTGCTGGGCCTGACGTTCAAGGAAAACTGTCCGGATATCCGCAATTCCCGCGTTGTGGACGTTTACCGCGGACTCAAAGAATTCGGCTGTCTGGTTGATGTTTACGATCCCTGGGCCAATGCTGAAGATGTAAGGCATGAATATGGCATCGAGTTGATCAAAAGCCGCGATGTGCTGAAAACCATGAAAGGCAACTATGACGCGGTAGTGCTGGCAGTGGCACACCGCCAGTTCAAAGAATTGAACTACAGCCACTTTAACAAGACGAACCTGGTAATTTACGACATCAAGGGCGTTCTCCCCGGAGAAATTGTAGACGGCAGATTGTAAATCATCATTATTAATATGGAATCACCATTATGAAAAAAGTCATTATCACCGGGGGCGCCGGTTTTATTGGATCAGCATTGATCCGGCATTTGATTAAAGAAACCGACTGGCAGGTGCTGAATCTCGACAAGCTTACTTATGCCGGATGCCTGGAAAGCCTGAATGAAGTCAGCAGCAATCCACGCTACAAGTTCACTCAAGCCGACATCTGTGACCGTTCAGCCGTTGATAAAATATTTGCAGAATTCAAACCGGACGCAATAATGCATCTGGCTGCCGAATCACATGTTGACCGTTCGATAGACGGACCGATGGAATTCATTCAGACCAACATCGTCGGAACCGCAACATTGCTACAGGCGGCCAGAGAATATTGGCTAACGCTTGATGAAGCAGAAAGAAAGAATTTCCGTTTCCAGCATATTTCCACCGATGAAGTCTACGGCAGTCTCGGACCGGAAGGATATTTTACAGAAACCACTCCTTATGACCCGCGATCCCCATATTCAGCAAGCAAAGCCTCCAGCGACCATCTGGTCATGGCCTGGTTCCATACTTACGGGCTGCCGGTTTTGATCACCAATTGTTCAAACAATTACGGGCCGTACCATTTCCCCGAAAAACTTATTCCGCTGATGATTCTCAACGCTTTGCACGGACTCCCCCTGCCTGTATATGGACGCGGTGACAATATTCGCGACTGGCTGTATGTCGAAGATCACGCCAAAGCGCTGCATCTTGTACTGAAAAAAGGCATTCCTGGAGAAACCTACAATGTCGGCGGCAATAATGAGCGGACAAATCTGGAAGTGACTTATGCCATCTGCGATACGCTGGATAAACTTGCCCCGGAACGGAAAACTCCCGGCTTGTCTTCGTACCGCAATTTGATTAAGTTCGTCCAGGATCGACCGGGACATGATAAGCGTTATGCAATTGATGCCTCAAAGTTAAAAAATCAGCTCGGCTGGCGGCCGACGGAAAATTTCGATACCGGAATTCGCAAAACAGTTGAATGGTATTTGAATAATGCCTGGTGGTGGCAGCCGATCAGGGAAGGCAAATATTCCGGACAGCGACTCGGCAATACTAAATAGTAAGATTTAGTGAATGGTGAATGGTGAATGGCAGTAAAAATATTATGATCACAACACATAGAGATTTAGATGTTTGGAAAAAATCTATAAAGTTAGTCACTATTATTTATAAAGCTACAGAATTATTCCCAAAATCAGAAATATATGGATTAACATCACAAATTCGCTGATCTGCTGTATCCATTCCCTCAAATATTGCAGAAGGTGCTACCAGAAAAAACAAGACTGAATTTAAGCAGTTTCTATACATTGCGTTATCAAGCGCCGCGGAGCTTGAAACCCAACTAATTATTGCGAAGAATCTGAATTATATAAAAGAAAACGAATTTGAAATGTTGCTTAAAGAATTATGTGCTGTTTCAAGGATGACTCAAGGTCTTATTAAAACGATTATATGAAATTGTTATACACTAATCACCATTCACTAATTACCATTTACTATTCGGAGGTATCATGAAGCGTAAAGGGATTATTTTGGCAGGGGGCAGCGGAACCAGGCTTCATCCCAGTACCAGGGTTGTATCAAAACAACTCCTGCCGGTTTATGATAAACCGATGATTTTCTATCCTTTGAGCACCTTAATGCTGGCCGGCATCAATGAAATTCTGATAATCTCGACACCATCGGATACGCCGCGTTTTGAGCAACTGCTTGGAGACGGCTCTCAATGGGGCCTTAATTTGAGCTATGCAGTACAACCTTCGCCAGACGGCTTGGCTCAGGCGTTTATCATTGGAGAAAAATTTATAGGCAATTCCTGCTGCGCAATGGTGCTTGGCGATAATATTTTCTATGGTTATAATTTCTCGGAACTGCTGAAAGACGCTCATTTGCAGCCGGCAGGGGCAACAGTTTTTGCCTATCAGGTCGCCGATCCTGAACGCTACGGGGTCGTGGAATTTGACTCAAACTTCAATGCAATCAGTATCGAGGAAAAACCGCAAAATCCCAAGTCGCGATACGCCGTTACCGGACTTTACTTCTATGATCATAATATTGTTGAGATTGCCAAACAAATCAAACCATCCGCCCGCGGAGAATTAGAAATCACCGATGTCAATAGAATTTATCTGGAACAACGTAAATTAACGGTTAAAATTTTAAGCCGCGGAATGGCATGGCTTGATACCGGCACGCATGATTCTCTCCTGGAAGCTTCACAGTATATCGCAACTATTGAAAAACGACAGGGATTAAAGATTTCCTGTCCGGAAGAAATAGCGTGGCGCAATAACTGGATTGATCGCCAGCAACTGGAAACATTAGCCAATCTTTACGGCAAAAGCTCGTATGCGGATTATCTGAAAACGCTGCTCTTGTGACTCAATCCCGAATTATGAAAAAATCACTTGATTTCCTTTTACAACTTTTGGACCGTGATTTTTTCTTATCCAAACGGCAAATATTATTTGCAGCCCTGACATTATTGATAATCGGGGTGGGATTACGTTGCGGCTATTGGACAATGCGCGACCGCCCTCCCCGCGACGAAATCTTTTATATTCAGGCAGTTGAAAACATTAACAGCAATGATCCCGCCTGGCTTGAAAAATATAATTATTTCGGCCCGCTGATGCCGCTGGCGGCCGCTTCTGTCTGCCGTTTCGGCATTGCGCCGGAAACTGCATTGCGGACACTCAATGTAGTCTATTCCTCCTTATGGTTATTAATCATGTTTTTTTTATGTTATGAGGTATTCAGCAGTAGCGCCATCGGCCTGCTGGGAATGATGTTAGCAGTATTTAATCCTTATTCAATCCGAATGTCCTGTCAAATTCTGCGGGAACCGCTCTATCTTTTGATATTCACGGTAAGCTTATGGCTTGCAGTGAGGTTTATTAAGAATCAAGGCTCAAATCTGCTCTATCCGCTGCTTCTGGCCGGGTTGACTGTACTTGGCTTTTTTACCAGATATGAAGGGATTGAAATCAGCCTGTTCCTGCCGTTAGCCATCATAGTCATTCTCATGCAATGCAAATGGCAGCGTATCAGAATATGCATTTACGGCCTTGCTGTTTACTTGTTCACGGTCGGCTTAATAGTTGGCGCGTTGATTAATTTTAATAATATTTATATGCGCAACGCCAATCAGAAAGCCATTGAGTATATCAAGCTCTTTTCCAGCAACAGGTGGCAATGACATTTCTAAGCGGTTTTTTCCTAGTAAATTTTCTGCCTTTCGCACTAATCACGCTGGTTGGAATTTTACTGTTTTTCAGAGGAAACTATAAGCAGGAAAAATGGTACTACCCGTTACTGTTCATTATTGTTGTTCTGACAGTCATTTCTCTCTGGCGGATTCCCTTATTGAGGGACCGGCGCTATGCCATGCCAATTATTGTTCCCGGAATAGTCATCAGTTCTTTTGTATTAGTAATATTGCCGGGAATCCTTAATAAATTCAAAGTATCGCATGCCAATGCAACTACCAGGGTTCTCATAATTGTATTACTGATTGCCTGCGTTGTAAAAACTATGCGCGTACAAGAGAATAAGGACTATCTTCATGATATTTCCGAAGTTATCAAATCGGATTGCCAGAAAAACAATATTAAAAGAAATGCGATATTACTAGTTTTCGGCAACCCCGGGGGACGCTTTAACCTCGATAATAATGTCGAGGAAATCAATGTAACAAACAGGCATTACAATAACCATTTTGCTGATGTTGAATTCCAGTTCGCAAATCTGGAAACTGAATACCTGAAAGCCTCACATCCGCTGCTTTATCTGCTTTGTGTTGAACCGGAATCAGGCAACTTTGCGGCGGCATGGAAAAATAAATTTATTGATAATCCGGAATTAGTATTCGAGTATATCAACAGAAAACAAATCGCATACCGCCTGTACCGGGTGATATCTGAATATAAATCCGCATGGCTGACCTCTGATGAACTTGAACATCTGCTGGCAAATGAGAATAATTTATTGCAAAATGGAGATTTCAAAAGAAAATACCGTATTCTCCCCCAGGATAACATCTCTAAAATTTTACAGGAACGGGGAATCAAGCTGTTCGAAAACACAGAAGTCTATCTCCCCGAGGGCTGGGTTATAAATCCGGGACATGGCTGGGCGGCAAATTGCAGTCCGGTATCTATCAAAATTATTGAAAAGAACAATACGCTAAATGTTCAAAGCAAGGACATGATTTCGATATATTCGCAGGGCGCGCTTGATGGCAGTAAAACTTATCTGATAGCAGCTTACGCCAGTTCTGAGAGTGCGGGATGCTTTATGCCATCTGTATACACTTATGATGAAAACGATAAATACATCAGAACAATCAACTTAAAGGGAATTGAACTTAGCAATAAAGGCAATAGATACTTGATTCCATTTACGCTGGGGAATCGTGAAAAAGGCAGGCTGGCGTTGCTTTTCTCCGGAGATGTCAACATCAGAAATGTCATGGTTATTCCGGCGGAAATGGTCAAAAAATAATATTTTAGCTCAGTCTCAATTATGAAATACTTGCTGACAAAAAATCTATGATGTTGTTTTTTTGCATTTTTGGATTTTCAGTGTAACTTTTTGGCGATCCATGCTACTATATATAGCAGCGATTTTCCCGCTAAAACAGGCTTTCGCCGGGCGTGGGGGAAATAATATTTTTATAGTTTTGGTAAATAACTTGAGAGTACCGAGTTCGTGAAGTCATCCATCAGTGCGTGAGTATTCGCGGCGATATGAAAATCTCCGTGTTTTCTCTTTTCCTCATTATATTCAAGCCTGAAATGGAGCGTCAAATAGCTTTCGTCTTGTCAGGCAA
>CAIKZE010000063.1 GCA_903831825.1 uncultured Lentisphaeria bacterium
GCCTGACAAGACGAAAGCTATTTGACGCTCCATTTCAGGCTTGAATATAATGAGGAAAAGAGAAAACACGGAGATTTTCATATCGCCGCGAATACTCACGCACTGATGGATGACTTCACGAACTCGGTACTCTCAAGCTCTTAATTTAAACCATTAAATAAGGAGTCCCGAAGAATGAAAAAGAACTATGACAGTAAGTTCAAGAGTCGTGTAGCGCTGGAAGCCATTCAGGGGATGCGCAGCATCGCCGAGATCGCCGGCGAACACAACATCCATCCGAATCTGGTAGGCCAGTGGAAGCGTAAACTGCTGGATGAATCAGCGGATGTTTTTGCGACTAAAGCAGAAAAACATCAGGAGAAGAAGTACTCTGAAGATGACTTGATGCGTAAGATCGGTCAGCTTGAAGTGGAGAATGATTTTCTCCGAAAAAAGTACGACAGTCTCTTCCTGAAGCCAGAAAAGCGCTGATTGAAGAGACGCATCCGAAGCTGTCGGTGAACCGCCAGTTAGCGCTGCTGGATGTGCCTAAATCCAGTTATTATTATCAGCCACGGCGCAAGCTTGAGCGTTGTTACTGGGATGAAGTACTTAAAGAGGAGATAATTCAAATGTACGAAAAAATGCCTTTTTACGGAAATCCGCGCATGACCGAGGAATTACAGCGCATGGGTTACAAAGTAAACCACAAACGGGTCAGGCGTTTGCGCAATGAGCTTGGACTGAGGACAGTTTATCCCCGTCCCCGCTTCAATACTTCGGAACCGCATCCAGAGCATGAGAAGTTTCCTTATCTGCTGAGAGGCGTATTGATTACACGGCCTAATCAAGTATGGGCGACGGACATAACATATACGGCAGTAAATGGCTGCCGGGCATTCGTGATCGCCATTATCGATCTGTTCAGCCGTAAGGTACTGGCTTACACGGTAGTCAACACGATGGACACATTTCATTGCATCGAGGTGTTAAACATGGCGTTGCGCCGCTACGGGCGGCCGGAGATATTCAACTCCGACCAGGGCAGCCAGTTTACCAGCAGCGAGTTCATCGCTGTACTGCGCGAACACAATATCCGCATCAGCATGGACGGCAAAGGCCGCTGCCTGGACAACGCCAAAATGGAACGGTTCTGGTGGGCGTTGAAATACGAAGACATCAAAATCAAGGAGTATGTGAGCCTTCCGCAACTGCGGATGGGGGTACAATCTTACGTCAATTTTTACAACAGCCGCAGAATTCACTCTGCGCTGGAATACAAAACACCGGATGAGGTATATGGACAGGGTTGCATTAAGCAATCAAAAGTTTATATTGATATAGAGTCTTTACACCGATCTTTTTAGAAAAGTGGTACAAGCTAAGGGCTAAGCGCATATATAGAAATCCCAATACCCTATAATTTTACTGTGCAACATTAAAAAAATGAATATGCAATTCAAAAATAATAAATGCGTATAAAGTAACACGTTATATACCAAAAACAATATAAAGTTGTATCTCTGCAGCAAAAAAGAATGAAACTAAAATTTAAAAATTGAAGAAGTCCAACAGCCGTCGTGTCACTAGTTGCTCGATGAATAGTCACCGGCGCGAGGCGCTTTCCTTATTTTTCGATTGTAACGGGGGATATGGGTGACCAACTCCGGAACAGGTGAATTATGACATATTGAGTTAGATATTCACTGTAAATCGAATAATTTCAGACATATATTACATTATTGAAAGAAGCTTTTTTGCTTATTAATCCAGCAAAATACTGATTCAATCGCCATCAATCCCCTTGCCTTGGTGCTCAATATTCCAGCGTCCACGACACTGCCATCCCCAAGTATTCCAGCACAATAAGCATGGCAAACTGGCTTCAATCTAATTTCCCCGCTTTAGTCATTCCGGCTTAATCGCCGCTCATATATCAAGCTCCCAGATAGTGCATTGTGCGCTTCCAGGAGCTTCTTCATTTTAACCCAACCCCAACATAAACAAGGAGACGAGAACATGAGTCCAGCAGCAGCTTTAATACTCGAAATGCAGATTTACCCGATCATCCGGAACACTATCCCCAGGAAAGCCAAACCGATGGGATCCGAAGACTATCAGGAACTCGTCCAGGACACCACTGCCACGGCGGCGGCGATGATCGACGCTATGGAGAAGTCAGGCAAGAAGCCGATACCCAGCAGTATCGCGTACTACAGCATCCAGCGGACGAAATCCGGCAGACGCTCTTACGGCGACAGCCGCACCGATGTAATGAATCCCGGCTATCAGATGGATAATGAAGGCTCCGTCTGTTCGATGCAGGCTCCGGTCGGCGGCGAGGATGAAGATTTTACCGTCGGTGATATGATCGCGTCCAGAACCGAAGATATCTCCGCTAAAGTTTTACGGCAGATCGACTGGGCTGCCTTCGTTAAAACC
>CAIKZE010000064.1 GCA_903831825.1 uncultured Lentisphaeria bacterium
AATTTTAACATGGATACCGTCCTTTCGGGCTGCTTGCCCGGGTTTGTGTTTAAAGAACGGTATCTTTTTTATTGTCAAAACGCCAGCAAAATTACTGTTTTTTCCGTATTTCTCGCCGCAAATGCGGCTCAGTTCAAGATAACCGCACAATACATAGATGCCTGTTTGGCGCAGCAGAAACAACAGACAGAATAAACGGAAATGGTTGTATTCTAAACTGAATATCCCCAGCATATTACAAACCTTAATTGTAAACGAACATGAAAGATATGCCGCGAAATTCAATTCCTGAGCAAGAGTTTTCCAGCAGGGCGCGGCTTTATATTCCAGCAGAAATAAAATAGCGGAAAAAAGTCCCCACGCCGTGAAAGCTAATATAAAAACAAGTTTATTATATTTTTTCATAATAGAGAAGCCTGCCCCCGGCCTGTACTTGAAGCCTGCATCAATATATACTTTTGTCTGTCGAATGCAATCAGTAAGCAGTTTTACTTAAAAGTTGCCGAATTTAGCTAAATACGGTAAGTATATGTTACTGAATTTAGCTAAATGCGGTAACATTTGTACATTTTTCAAGTTAAACTTTAAAAATGCGTGATTTTGCCGGGCATGAACTGGAACTATTCATCCTTATCCTGTCCATCCTGTTCATCCCTGTTAAAATTATGGTTGTTTGCGAATCAGTATAAAAATCCGACATAGTTGATTCCGGATACTCGATTTTCCATGATTTGCTGGTATGTTAATCAAATAGGAGTCAGAATTCAGGAGAGTAATACAGAAGACAAAAGATAAAAGTAAAAAGACAAAAGTATTAATCCTGAAAAAGTTTTCTCTGTGTCTCTGTGCCTCTGTGGTTAATGAAGTTCAAAGGCAGGCAGGAACATAATAAAGAGGATATTCATGGGAATGAGATTTACAACGATTAACCATACAATAAAACAATACTGGCCGGCGCTGGCGATATGGGGCTTATGCTGCATGCCGGTTTCCGGTTGGGGGAACGTCCTGGGCAGCGCTGACGCGGAAACGCGGCTGGAATCGGTCAAGCAGATTGCGGATCAGGATTTGCTGGCGGCCGTTGTCATGGAAGACCCGGAATGGAAAGTGCGCCGGGCGGCTTATGATAAAATTACCAGCCCGGCCGCGCTGGCGAAACTGGCGATGCAGGAAAAAAACTGGCGGGTGCGTGAAATCGCGGTTAAGCGCCTGACCGACCAGAAGATGCTGGCGAAGGCCGCCGCGGAAGATGCCAATGAAACAATCCGCAATCTCGCCGTGGAGAAGCTGACCGACCAGGCCGCTTTGGCGAGCCTGGCGTTTGACGCGAAAGACATGGAGATCCGCCGGGCCGCCGCCGCCAAACTGACCGATCAGCGGCTGTTGTCGAAACTGGCGCTGGAGGATAAAGATTTCGATATCCGCAATATCGCGGTGAAAAACCTTACCGATCAGGATTATCTGACAAAAGTGGTTGTTGAAAGCCAGTTGTTGAATGTCCGGCAGGCGGCCCTCGGGAAACTGACGGATCAAGGAATGCTGGCCAGGTTTGCCGTCGACGAGGCGAATGTGCTGCTGCGGGAAAGCGCGGTTAAAAATATCACCAATCAGGAACTGCTGGCGAAACTGGCCGAGGATAACCCGATTGCCGGCGTCCGGCAGGCGGCAATTAAAAATATTGCCAGGCAGGATCTGCTGGCGAGAGCCGCCTTCGACGACAAAAACGCCGGCGTCCGGCAGGCCGCCGTTGAAAAACTGACTGACCAGGAACTGCTGGCAAGAGCGGCGTCCGACGACATGGACAGCGGCGTCCGGCAGGCCGCGATGAAGCGTCTCACCGATCAGGAATTGCTGGCGCGACTGGCGGTTGAGGACAAAGACGGCAGCGCCCGTTTGACCGCCGTCAGATATCTTATCAGCCAGGAGCAACTGGCTGAACTTGCGCTTCAGGGCAGGGAGCGCGGCGTCCGGCTGGCGGCCATCAATAAACTTGCCGGTCAGAATGTGCTGAGCAAATTGGCCGCCGGAGACCGGGATGAGAACATCCGTTTGGCCGCATTGGCGAAAATTACGGACCAGAAATTGCTGGAAAAGCTTGTGCTTGAGGAGAAAAATAAACGCGTCCGGCTGGCGGCCATTCCAAAACTGACGGACCAGAGCATACTGTCGCGGCTGGCGGTCGAGGAATATGACGACGATATTCGCGGCGCCGCGATTAAAAAGCTGAAAGATCAAAGTGTTTTATCGAAACTGGCCCTTGAAGATAAAGACGCCAATATCCGCAAAGCCGCGGCGGCGAATTTGACCAACCAGGCAGCGCTGGCCAAGCTGGCCCTCGAAGACAGTTCCCGTGACGTCCGCAATGTTGCGGTCGCAAATCTGACGGATCAGGCGGCGCTGGCCAAACTGGCTGTCGGAAACCGGGATTCCAGTGTGGGCAGGTCGGCGGCCGCGAAGCTTACCGACCAGGCGCTGCTGGCAAAAATCGCGACAGAGGACAACGATTGGCGCGTCCGCCGCGTTGCCGTTAAAAACCTTGCCGGCCAGGAGCCGCTGGCCGGAATCGCCGTCGGGGACAAGGTGAGCTTTGTCCGTTATTATGCGTTGAAAAAGCTTACCGACCGGGCGGTTCTGCCCAAAATCGCGGTCGAGGATAAAGACAGTTTTGTCCGCTGTTTGGCCTATGAAAAACTTACCGGACAGGATTTGATTGCAAAATTAACCGCGAATTCTCCGGGCGAGTATGACAATCCGGGGAAAGGCGTCTATGAACGTTTTGTTCGCATGGGAGTTTTTCCGAAGCAACCCGGAACGCCGGATAATAATGATATTCAAAGTGACACCTTTGAAAAATTGATTGATCCGGCAGGCCGGGATTTGTACGTGAAAACCCTGGCGGAAAGCACCAAACGGCTTAACGCCGCAAAATCATCGCGGAACCAGACCGAACTGGCACAGTTTGCATCAGCCGATTCCTGGTGGAAAGTGCGCGCCGCGGCGGTGAAAAACCTTGACGCTCAGGACAGTTTGGAGAAAGCGGCGCTGGAGGATAAGGACTTGGATGTGCGCCAGGCGGCGGCGGCCAAACTGGTAGATTTGATCGTGACGCCGGAATCTGACCAGAACAAACTTGGCGTCATTGTCACTGATTATCCCGTATGGGCGGTCCGGAAAGCGGCGTTCAATAAAATCACGGACCAGGCGGTGCTGGAAAGCCTGATTGCCCAGAAAAAAGATCCGGCGGTTGCGATCGCCGCCAGGATTCTGCTGAGAAAAGCTTCCTGGGAAAATATTTGCGAGCAGGAATCTGACAATTTAATTCCATCCGGCGTAGTGATTGAAGCGATGGCGCTGTTTGAGCGTCAGGCGAGCATGACCGACGCGGTCACCAAACTTTTCCATAATTACCTCCGCAAGGACGGCACCGACCGGCTCCCGGAATTGATCGAACTGCTCAAGCTTTACGGCAACAATACGCTGGCCGACGGCTACCTGAATTCCGGGGATGATGATTTACACGCCGCCGCGGTAAAATGGGCCGCCGAACATGATTATATCATAGATGATAAAACCGCCGGAAAATAACATCCCGCACGGGATAGGCGCACAGCGTGCGCCCGCGAACTTAGGAATTGAACGCAGTTCAAGGAGCAGTGAGCGAAAGCCGCCCGGCGATTGAGGGTGGCCGCGCTTTCCGGCGCGGACATTACGGCCGTACAGGCCACGATTAAAGATACGAAATGATGGAATGACAGTGATTTTTTATGACTTTTTGCCGGCATACATACAGGATTACGGGAACGGTGCAGGGGATCGGATTTCGCCCGCATCTCTACCGGCTCGCTCAAAAACACGGAGTCGGCGGATGGGTGAAAAACCTTTCCGGCAGCGTCATGCTCTGTTTCGAGGGCGGGGAAAATGCGGTAAATGCGTGCATCCGCGAACTGCTGGAGCGCCCGCCGAAAGGCGCTAATTTCAAGCTGGTCGAGACGGTTGAAATAACCACGGACGGTCACCGGGAATTTACGGATTTCAAAATTCTGGACAGTAATCCGGATGAGCGCGCCCGGATCATCATTCCGGTCGATATCGCGCTCTGTGAACGCTGCCGCGCGGAGATTCTCAACCCGGCGGACCGGCGGTATCGCTATCCCTTCACCACCTGCGTCGAATGCGG
This sequence comes from uncultured Lentisphaeria bacterium, assembly GCA_903831825.1. Classification (GTDB taxonomy): domain Bacteria; phylum Verrucomicrobiota; class Lentisphaeria; order Victivallales; family Victivallaceae; genus CAIPAT01. The sequence continues at coordinate 4,178 of CAIKZE010000064.1, forward strand.
CCCGCGCTATACGGTCATCAACCGGATGCCTTACGACCGGGACCGCACCGTGATGTCGGCGTTTCCATTATGCGATAAATGTCGCGCGGAGTACGAAAATCCCGGCGACCGCCGCTTTCACGCCGAAACGATTGCCTGTCCGGCATGCGGCCCGCAACTTTTTCTGGCCGCCCCGGACGGTTCCAGGCTGGACGGCGATGTGCTGAAACACGCGGCAGAGGCCATCCGCGACGGCAAAATTATAGCTTTGCGGGGGATTGGCGGCTATCAACTGGTCGCCGACGCTTTCAACCGGGAAACGCTGCAAACGCTGCGCCGCAGAAAAACCCGTCCCGAAAAACCTTTTGCGGTGATGGCACGTGATCTCGCGACGGTCAGGCAGTATTGCATTGTCGGCGCGGAGGAGGAGCGATTGCTGACCTCGGACGCCGCGCCGGTGGTCATTCTGGATTTGCAGCCGGAAACCTGGCGCTTTCCCGCCGATCTCATCAGTCCCGACACGGTTAATGCCGGGTTCATGCTGCCGTATTCGCCGTTGCACGCGCTGTTGTTCGCGGAGGATATTCCGCCGGTGCTGGTCGTCACCAGCGGCAACCGCGGCGGCGAGCCGATCTGCCTGACCAATGAAGAGGCGTTTGAACGGCTCGGCGGCATTGCCGATCTCGTGCTCGGCCACAACCGCGACATCAATCTGCGCAATGACGATTCCGTGGCGGTGGTCAGTTGCGGACAACCCCAAGTCTGGCGGCGGGCGAGGGGCTATGCGCCCGAACCGCTGGAAATTGCCAATCCCGCCGGTAAATGCGTCGCCGCGATGGGCGCGGAACTGAAAAATACGATTACGCTGGCCTATGAGAACGAGGCGGTGATTTCGCCGCACATCGGCGACCTGGAAAATCCGGAATCGCTTCAGGCCATGAAGTTTGTTTATGAGAAACTCGTCGAGTTCCTGAAACGCACTCCCGACGCGGTGGCGGTTGACCTGCATCCGGACATGCATTCCACCGCTTACGGCGAGGCGGTCGCGGCGCAACTCGGAGTTCCGGTACACCGTGTTCAACATCATCACGCCCATGCCGCCGCCTGCATGGCGGAGCACGGCATTGAACAGGCGCTGGCGCTGGTTTTCGACGGTACCGGCTACGGCCCCGACGGTTCCATCTGGGGCGCGGAACTGCTGCTGGCGGAATTCGCTGATTTTAAACGTCTGGCGACCTTCGCCCCGGCCGCGCTGCCCGGCGGCGACGCCGCAGTCAAAAAGCCATCGCGGCAACTCGCCGCCCGGCTGTTCCAGACCGGCGCGACGCCGGACTCAATCGCCGCGTTGATGCCGCGGGTTAAACGCGCGGAATTGGAAGCCTGGCAGGTGCAATGCAATAACAAGTTGAACGCCCCGCTGTCCCATGCCGCCGGACGGCTGTTCGATGCCTTTGCCGCGTTGATCGGGGTTGCGCCGGAAACCGTGTCCTTTGAAGGGCAGGCCGCCATCCGCCTGGAGACTTTTGCCCGGCGGGCGAAGACCGTTTCTTCAATCCTGCCGGGAAAACCGTTTGTTTGCAGGCAGCACGGAACGTTGCTGGAGCTGGACTGGTCGCCGCTGTTCGCGGATTTCGCGCGATTCCGCAACCTGGATATAGACTCGAAAAATTCGCTGGCGCTGGCGCTGGCGTTTCATCACGCGGTCGCCAATGCATGTATAAGTATGATTTCACATGCACTCGATTCCGGATGCCATACTCCGGATGTGGTATTAAGCGGCGGCGTATTCCAGAACCGCCTGCTGGTTTCCATTTTAGTGCCTGAGCTGGAAAAACGAGGCTTGAAGGTGCGCCTGCACCGCAAAGTCCCCCCGAACGACGGTGGCATTTCCCTGGGCCAGGCCGCGGTCGCTCTGCATCAAATGAAATAAATACATTTTTATCCACAAAACACACAAAAAAGCACAAAAAATACAAATACAGTTCACCATGAAGAGCATGAAGGAAATGAAGTTAAGACATAGAAGTCAGCGTATGACTGCGCAATATGCAGCCATACGCTGACTTCTGTTTTTTCTCCGTGTTCTCTGTGCGCTCTGTGGTGAAAAATGCTTTGATTTACCGATCCAGAGGCGGCATTTACCCCAGGTAGCAGTTGTCGCCGGTTTCCGCATGCTGACGGAGCAGATTCCGCTTGATCTTGCCGGACGCGGTTTTCGGCATACTGTCAACAAATTCTATCTCGCGGGGGTACTTATAGGGGGCGGTGATGGTTTTGACATGCTTCTGCAGTTCTTTCACCAGTGATTCGCGCGGCTCATAGCCGGGATTGAGGACGACATACGCCTTGACTTTGGAGCCCCGGAGCGGGTCGGGGGCGGCGACCGCCGCCACTTCATGCACCGCCGGATGGTCCATCATCGCATGTTCCACCTCGGAAGGCCCGATCCGGTAGCCGGAACTCTTGATGATGTCATCAATGCGTCCGGTGAACCAGAAATAACCGTCTTCATCCAGCCGGGCTTTGTCGCCGGTATAGTAATAGCCATTGACGAAAGCGGCGCTGTTGCCTTCCGGATGGTTGAGATATTTGACGAAAAGGCCGACCGGCCGCGGCTCCGTTTTCACCGCGATTCTGCCTTCCTCGCCGGTTTGCACCGGCCTGCCGTCGTCGTCGTGGAGCTCGATCCGCCAGCCCGGACAGGCTTTGCCCATCGAGCCGGGCCGGTATTCCAGGCAGGGGAAATTGGCGATCATGCAGACGGTTTCGGTCTGGCCGTAAGCTTCATAAATATCCAGGCCGGTGCCCTCGCGCCAGAGCTGCACCGTATCATTGAACATCGGCTCCCCGGCGGAGCAGCAGTGGCGCAGTTTACGGAAATCGAATTTGCTCAAATCAGAGAGCACCAGCATCCGGTAGATGGTCGGCGGCGCGCAGAACGTGGTGACTTCATATTTCTCCAGCAGCGGCAGGATTTCCTCGATTTTGAATTTGCCCCTCATATCGTGAACAAACACACAAGCGCCTTCAATCCATTGCCCGTAGTACAGCCCCCAGGAACTTTTCGCCCAGCCGGTATCGGCAATCGTGTAATGCAGGTCGGTGCTTTTCAGGTCATGCCAGAATCTGGCGGTGACCTGATGCCCCAGCGGATAACTGTAATCCTGCAACACCATTTTCGGATGCTTGTTCGTGCCGGAAGTGAAAAATATGCACATGAGATCGCCGGCTCTGGTTCTGACCGGACTTGCGGTTTTGACCATGTGATGGGAAAGCGCCAGTTTCGATTTGCATTCCTGAGTGTAACTTATCCAGCCGTCGCGCTCGCCGTCAATAACCAGTTTGGCGCTGAGCGCCGGGCATTGCTCCTCCACTTCGTCAATCTTATGCGCGTTCTCCTGATCGGTAATGACCATTTTGAATTTTCCCGCATTCAGCCGGACCAGGATGTCCTGGGCGGTCAGCATCGTCGGCGCCGGACATTGCACCGCGCCGAGCTTGATCAGCGCGATCGAAAAGAACCACCATTCCGGCACTTTCGGCAGCATTATAAAGACATGGTCGCCCTTGCTGATGCCGCTTTTTACCAGCAGATTGGCCGCCTGATTGGAAAAATTAAGCAGGTCCAGAAAAGAGAATTTTTTCTCCTCGCCATTCTGCCCCACCCAGATCATCGCCAGTTTATTGCGGTCTTTCTCCGCCCATTTGTCGATCACGTCATAGCCGAAATTGTAATACTCCGGAACTTCGATCTTAAACGCGGCATATTCCCGGTCGTAGTCGGTCAGGTTGTGGGCGGTTGTCTTCATCACTTCAAATCCCGCGGTTGAACAATAAGTTGCTTTGTTTAATAAGGAAAACTAAAAGGTACAAGCTTTATTCGAAAAATCAACCTTTGTTAGTTCTTTAGCAATAGCATTGAAGTCATATTCTGTTAAATAGACACATTTCTTACCACGGAAAACACTGAAAAGCACGGAAAAAAGACAAATACAGTTTACCATGAAGAGCATGAAGGAAAGCCTGGGAGCGCCGGTCGCCTGACCGGCTTTATGTTTTTAACAGGGATTCACAGGATATACAGGATAAAAGATGAAGCTTAACAGTAAAAAATCCTTTGGCATTTCGCCGTTCCGGCGACCAATCCCGCAGGCGCGGGACCGTTGGATCACGCCCGGCGAGCCGCCGGTGGCGAGTAATGGGAAACAATTTTTGTTTGCGGGGTAAACCCGGACAGTTCCGGGTTCCCCCTCGCGACCCTCCTCCGGAACTTTTATTTGACGGATAGTAGTACGAAATAGAGACAAATACAGTTTACCATGAAGGAAATGAAGGTAATGAAGCTAAACCCTGGGAGCGCCGGTCGCCTGACCGGCTTAATACATTAACCACGGAAAACACGGGAAAAAAACAAATACAGTTTACCATGAAGAGCATGAAGGAAATGAAGGTAAGACATAGAAGTCAGCGTATGACTGCACTTAGCACAGTCATACGCTGACTTCTGGTTTTGCCTTTGTTCTTCCCTTTCGTGTTTTTTTGAGTGTTTTGTGGACAAAATGCTTTGATTTCGCCGTTCCGGCGACCAACGCCTCGCCGTTCCGGCGACCAACGCCTCGCCGTTGGATCACGCCCGGCGAGCCGCCGGCGGCGAGTAATTAGGGAAACAATTTTTTGTTTGCAGAGGAAACCCGGACAGTTCCGGGTTCCCCCTCGCGACCCTCCTCCGGAACTTTTATTTGACGGATAGTAGTACGAAATAGAGACAAATACAGTTTCACCATGAAGCGCATGAAGGAAATGAAGATAGAGCCCTGGGAGCGCCGGTCGTCTGACCGGCTTAATATTTTAACCACGAAAAGCACGAAACTACACGAAAAAAACAAATACATTAAGGGAATGAAGGTAAGACATAGAAGTCAGCGTATAACTGCGCTATATGCAGTTATACGCTGACTTCTGGTTTTGCCTTTGTTTTTCCTTTCGTGAGTTTCGTGCTTTTCGTGGTAAAATGTTTTCATGGCTCCAAGCTTTCCGGCTTTATAATTTTCAACTTTCAACTTTCAACTTTCAACTTTCAACTTTCAATTTTCAATTTTCAATTTTCCGCTGCTTGATAATATCTCCTGTTCGACTATATTCCAATTTGAGGGAAGCCGTGTTTAGCGTTTGGAATTGAGCGATAGCAGCGAATACAAAAAAGAAGAAAAGTAGCGGAAAATTAATGAATTATTGCACAAAAACATCTAAGCTGGACTCTCTATTTTAGAAAGCATTTTAAGAAAGAACCAAAATAATAAAAGAAAGGAGCCTGCCAAAATGGTAAGCATAAACCCAATCCGACTGATTGTCGTTTTTTTGTTGATTGCGTTTAATCTTCAAGTTGCATTATCCGCAGAAGACGACGATTGCGATGCTTATAATTCACCATCCAAAATTTATATGATTCCAATGACCGAACTGATAAAATTGACTATTCCGGAACTGGAAAATGCAACAGCAATTGTCCGGCAGCGATATTTAGAAATAAAAGGAGAATACGATGCTGGAGCGTCCGAACTCCTTTTTGTCCTTGAGGCTGAAGCTAATTTAAAGCAAATGCAACAGGCTTTGGATTCAAAGAGAAAAAATTCAAACTCGCCAGTTAAGTTGCCGGAGACAGCTCAAGCAATATGCTATTCAGTTCCGCTATATCAGCAACCTAATGCTGCATTCAACAGGTTTAATCTTAACGAACTGGAAAATATTCAAAGACTATTAGAGCTTGAGAGTACCGAGTTCGTGAAGTCATCCATCAGTGCGTGAGTATTCGCGGCGATATGAAAATCTCCGTGTTTTCTCTTTTCCTCATTATATTCAAGCCTGAAATGGAGCGTCAAATAGCTTTCGTCTTGTCAGGC
>CAIKZE010000065.1 GCA_903831825.1 uncultured Lentisphaeria bacterium
CATAAGGTGGTTTGCGGAAAAGGTTGAAGATTGATGGCATTTCCAGTCCGGGCCGCTAAAGTGCCGGGTTTGCGAGCCATCGGCGAAAGTCAACTCCAGTACCATCAGGAAGCCGCTGCGGTTGTCGCCGCTGTTGAACGCGCGGCAGTAACAACCATGATAATAAACGTGCACTGCCAGGCAGTTGGAGCCAACCATCAATTGCTCTGTGACCGGCAGTGTATAATAAGGATGCGCAAATGGATAGCCCGGCTCGGGTCCCTGTACAACGAAATGTCCGTTAATATAGAATTTGAACGTGTCATCGCCGGTAATGTGGAGTACTGCCCTTATCGGAAGCTGGTCAAGCACCACCTCCTTGCGAAAATAGGTGTGGACATTGTTCAACCCGATCAATGCCTCTGGCAGATCGTGAAATTTTTCGATGCAATCTCCAGCTTGCGTATCCTTGAAACGCGGATCCATTAGCCATGCGGCTGAATCAATCAAGTCAGTATTCATCTGTTCAGAGTCTGCATTCATCCTGGTATTTCCTTGTATATTCTATGGTATCCATCTGCCGGGTCGGATTTAAGTTGCATGGCGCTAATTTTAAACGAAAAGTTTTCCATCATGATTAATTGTTAATGTTCCCAATCTATATTTTAAAATAGCTACCACTGTATATAGGCTTTTGCTTGTTGCAACGCTGGCGGCAAGTCGGAGAAAATTTCGAACATCCGGTTGAAATACGGCACTCTATTGGCCGAGAATTTGTTCATCGGATACGCTTCAAGCGCATCAGCGAAAAGTCTGCCGTCCTGTTGCGCTATCGCGTCAGCCATCAAAGTCTGATGTTCCGAAAGTGAAGTAATCAAGCCTTTGAACGGCGACGGGATATATTGATTTTCAACCGGAATGATATTTCTGCCGTGCAGGTCCATCGTATATTCAAGCGCGGCATTGTCCGGGAAATCGCGAACCGCGCCGCGATTCGGATGACTGGCCGTAATCCGCATGGTTTCCAGCCCGGCCAGCGCCCGGATGATCGGAACGGATATTTCGCTGAAATCAACGCCGAAAAAACGATTTTTCGCTATATCCGGACTCCAGTCAGGCTCGCTGACAGAAGACGCAATTGAGATAAATTCGGCAAAGCGCTGTTCTACTCGGCGCAGGCTGTCTGCCGCGATTGTATCCGGGTTAAAATCCTTTAAACGCCGGGACAGTAACTGCTGTTGTTTTTCCAGTCCCCATGACCACAGAATATGCGACATACCGTCGCCTTCCGAAGAGAAAATCATTGTTCCAAACCGGCGGTAGATGTCGACCAGTTTCTGCAATCCTTCGCGAATACGCTCCCCGCAATCGTAAGAAGTAATCGGCATCGGCTTCCAGTCGGCGGTAAGTCGTTCGCACAATATTTCGTTCATATCCCGCCCCTGATATTCGCCGCGCAGAATTAACGAGAGGTGGTTGACCCCGGCGGCAACTACATTCCATTCACTTTCGTATCGTGCGCGGCCGCAAATGCGGGGCAGATCCCAGCGATGATTGCCGAAGCCGGCGCAAATTCCCAGCGCCTTGATTTTCGTGTAATTGGTCACTGCCGCGCTGAATACCGGCACCGGATTGGCAAAAATCAGCATCATGGCTTCCTGACAATACTTTTCCATTTTCCGGGCAAAGTTCATCACCATGTTGCCACCACGGGCGGCCAGGAAAGAACCGTTGATCGAAAGCTGGTCGGAATGCAGATAGCCGTATTCGCACGATGCCTGTAATGCCAGTGTGTCGGACGGTTCCCGTTCAATGGCGGTAGTCAGATAAAACAAATCGGCCCCATCCAGCGCACGGTCGAGATCACTCGTCCAGACCACTTCGCAGTTGACATTTTTATATTCCGGACAACGCTTGATCAGCCTGCCGACCGCTTCCGCCCGTTCCAGTTTAAGGTCAACCAGTCTGATGCTGCCGCCATCGAACACTTCCGGCGTCTGCAACAGCGCCCGTACAATCGGCAGTATCCGTAACGACCCGCCACCGAGAAATACTATATTCATTTCTGTTCTTTACTTTCATCTTTATTTATAAGCTTAAAAAGGAGAGGATTCATCGCATCCGCCCATATTTGATACCCTTTAGGGGTTATATGCAGGCCGTCACGGAATATTTCCTTGCTCATAGTGCCATCCTTTTCCAATAACTGCGGACAGAGGTCAAGAAAAAAGACATGTTGATTGTCCGCATAGGCTGAAATCAAGTTATTTATTTCTTTAATCTTTGTCATAAAGGCTGCGCCGCCGCGCGGAAAAACTCCCAGCAACAGAATTTTACTTTCCGGCTGTTTTTGCCGTATAGTGTCGACAATCAACTTAATCCCTTCCGCAATCTGTACGGCAGACATCTCCACACGTCCGCCGCCCGTATGGGTATTGTTAACGCCGATTAGCAGAACAATTACTTTGGGAGAAAAACCTTCAAGTTGCTTGCCTTCGGTAATTCGCCAGAGCAGATTCTCAATTTTGTCAGCGATTAAACCAAAATTAACGGCTTTGAGCGGCTTGTAGGTTTTATCCCATATTTCCAGTCCACCCGGGGCGTTTTTTCTTGTTTCAGGAAACGCCCAGAAATGTGTTATTGAATCCCCTAGAAATATAATATCTGTATTTGCCGCATCTATTTGTCCGATGCGTACAGCGTTGCGCGTACCAGCACAATAAACAACATCTTCTTTGCGTTCTTGTGGAACACTGGCAGGATTGATTGCTGTTTTCTCTGAGGCATCGTCAGATGCGGCAGTGGCAGAGCATTGACAAAATAGCGAGAGGCTTCCCAGCAACATTAATGACATTAGTGATTTCATTTGCTTATTCCTTTATTACACTTATTGATTTTCTTATGACACTGGTTAAGATTAAAGAGGATCGCTTTTACGGTGAAGCACCGGCAGGAACAATTCGTCTTCCGAGGAAACAGGTTTCCCATCAGTATCTAATTCGTATTCGCAGATTACCATGGCCCAATATTGAAAGTTTGGAACCTCGATATTAATTACCGGTTTGGCAGGGTTCTCCACCTCGACAGGCGCAAGCTGTATTTTCCATTCCGGACTCAAAACATAGTATTTTGCCTTTTTGCTATTTACACCCAGCGGGGTACGAACACTTACCACGGTTTTATCTGTGACCCAGGAAGGCGCGGGCGTGTTATTTACATTAACCTGATCGCTTACAGGAGTGTTAATCAGATGGACTACCGTGATCAACTTTTTGTCCTGGAACAGGTCATAGCAGAATTTATCATAGATGATCGGAAATGGCGCGGTGGTTGATACGGAAATTCTTTGCAGCGGTTTGCTGACATTAAATCTGTAAAGCGCAGGGTTGAATAAATATTTATTGAAACGGAGCGCAAATCTGGTATACTCGCATGGAAACAGACCAACGGTAGGATTACTCGGTGATTTATACCATGGATTAACAGCAAACAGTCTGGCACCTGCCGCAAAGTGAAAAGCAAAGACTTGTTTAAGAAACGATTCGC
>CAIKZE010000066.1 GCA_903831825.1 uncultured Lentisphaeria bacterium
CTGAGCGGTATCCTCTATATCGATGCTTGTCAGCATGGGCAAATGATTTGCGCCATGATCTTCAGGAAATTCGTCATGCAACACATAATCAAAACGGTGATGCTCGTATCGCTGATGTGTTTAACCAATCTGTTATTGTTTTTATGGGGTTGGAGCATTTTAAAAATGCACTGCTTCAGCCTGTTAAGAGACCTCGAGAAAAAGCAATCCCCATATCCCACGGCCCAGTTCAAGAGGGGTTATTGCGCGGCAAGCGCGCAATCAACCCATATTCCTTGATTGTGATTGCCATTATTGCCATTCTGGCAAGTATGCTCCTGCCAGCTTTGAATAAAGCTAGGGAGATGTCCAGGCAAACCAATTGTTTAAATAATTTCAAACAATTGGGACTGGCCTACTACATGTACTTAGATGACAACAAGGAACACTTCCCGGAAAGCTTCAATAATGGCCTCTGGTGGGCAAACCGTATCCTGCCTTACATTAAGGCTAAGAATACTACTAACAAGCTTTTTGAATGTCCGAGTTGGATTAACAACGAGCCGTCGTTCACTTGCAAAGGTTATGCATCCAACGACAATATCTGCAGTTATGCAGGCTGGTATACCCCACGAAAGACATTGTTGCAATTGCGACGACCTACGGCTCTGCTGTTGCTAGTTGACAGCAAGACAAGCAATGCCTGTCCTTGGGGATATTCCATTTTGGCTACAGTAACGGGCCGGCACCGTCTGGGCAGCAATATTCTGTTTGTTGATGGCCATACGGCGTGGTTAAAGGAGGAGTTGGTCCTGAACAATGTGAACGATCTCTGGGGCTCCACCTTTGCTAACCAGTAATGGTTCGAACAAACTAAATTTCATACTGGGCTATTTCTTTGACTGAAGCAGCCCTAAGGGGTAGTGTACCCGAATGGAAACATATCTCAAAACAATCCTGAAACTTGAGAGTAATTTAACCCGGAAGCGGTCTGTGTAAAGTGTCTGGTTTCTATAAGATGGCCGCAAGGATTTAAGTGTCCCAAGTGAGGAAATGGAAAATATTGGGCTGCTGGAGCCAGACTTTTGATGTGCGTTGCCTGCCGGCATCGCATCTCGATTAAGGCGGGAACAATCTCATCCCTGGAGGTCTCCGAGTAGATGAGAGAATGCTTTCAGGGAGTAAAAAAGAAGGGTATTGGCTTTGTGTACTCTGAACAATGACAGTTTTTCATTTAATCTTCAAAGACCTGTTAAGAAAGTTAAGTGTTTGGGTTTAGAGGGCGCTGAGTTGGTGAAGTTCTTTTCACATTAAACTGAATATAATGCGTTTTTCTCTGAGTCCTCTGTGGTCAGTTTTAAAAAAATTACGAAAAACAAGGATATTTTACGATGCTTGAAGATAAGAAAGTCAAGCCGCCACGTTTCCTGAAAGCTAACGACAGCGGATTCCGCTATTGCGAAAAGTCCACTCCTGAATACGGCAATCTGGATTTGCTGACTTACGGAGTGTATGAGATTGGTGAAGGTGTGTCAAGCTCCCCCGTGTGCCATCCCAAAGAGGAGGCTCTGCTGTTCTGTTTGTCTGGAGAGGTGCGTGTCGATGCTGAAGGTTCCTCATTCCGTCTCGGCTATTATGATGTGCTGTACATTCCGATGGGAATGCCCTACACCTTGTCCAATATCGGACATGGGGAGGCTAAACTTTCTGTCTGCAGGGCGAGGGCGGAGAAACGGCATGAACTTTTCCATGCGTCATGGGAGAAATTCTCAAAGGACGAGTCGAGGATACGCCACCTGGACGGGAAAGACGTTTATTTAATGTTCGATGTCGGCGAAAAAGCTGACCGCCTGATTGCCGGCTATACTATATACAAGCCTTATACCAGAGCATATCCGGCGCACAACCACACCGACCAGGAGGAAATATACATTTTCACCAAGGGTAAAGGCGCGATGGAAGTGTATAAGGATGAAAAAAGCAAGACATTTGTTACCTCCGTCGGCGAAATGGACGCAGTCACAATTCCGTTGCTCAACTATCATCCCGTATTCAGCCAGGATGAGGAGTTGCACTTCATCTGGTGCATCGCAGGGGAACGTTACTGGGTCGGCGACAAAAATAAAGATTTTATGAAGGGCAATAGTGACACGTTGACTACATGAGCCAATTGTAAAATTTAATACCGAATCGCAATCTTAACGCAAGCAAAGATTGCGATTCGGTATAAGGAAGAAAGGCCGGACGCATGAATAATTCAATCTTCAGCTCAAAAAATTGCCGACCGGAAATAGACTCTTATTTAAAAATGAGTTTACCAAAACGCCCCGGATTGCCGAAAAGCCCGAATGTCGGACTCCAGCACATATATTGACCGGGGGTGACGGTTTTTCTCACTCTGCATATATTGAAATTCCAGATATCTCCCGGCTGCATGGCTGATTCGTTCAGGTTTTTCAGAGGAATCTTTAACTCCATGCTCCAATATTTGTCGCCCTTGAAAACCGCCGCCTGCGCTCCTGAATTCCATTTTGACTCAGCTTTGCCCTTCAATGTTTCATAATCGGCGATGGTGCCCAGGGTATTGACGCAGATATGTTTATAATCCGATTGGGAGCCTTTGGGATCAAAAAAAACTTCGATCTCATTTTCATTCCACACCGGACCGCCGTATTCCTTGCAGGAATCTTTTATTTCTTTTACCAGCGGTTCATTGCAATAGACGCCAATATACAGATAATCATTGTCAAAAGCGACTTTGGCTGTAGCGCCGCATTCAACTTTTTCACCGGTGTCTTTGTCAGAGCTTATATCAACGGCTGGTATTTTTTCCCAGAACGGTTCATCAAGTTTTCCGTCTATGAGCGGAGCGCTCGTTCCGCTTAAATATTGAGCATATGCTTTTTTATCGCCACCCTCCAGTTGTTTCACGAGTGAGCGGTAAATTTCAGGAGCAAAAGGCATTTGGTAATGTTTTTCCTGTTCCTTGACTATCAGCAATTCCATCTTTCCCAGCTCTTCCAGATATGTCTGGCGTTTTTGAGAAAGTTCGAAAGCGGCAAGAACATTTTTTTTATCAGGCTTCTGTGTCTTTGCCACCTTGGGAAATATTTTATATAGTTCCATGGTGTTTCTGCAATATTCAAGATTGCCTATCAGCATTTGCAGACGATATTGCTGATTTTTATCCGTTTGCGTTTCAGCGGCTTTTTTAAGAAGAGGCATTCCTTCATCATAGAGTTTATTGTAAGTGACATCAAACAGTTCAGGGAATTTTCTGCTGGATCCAAAGGCCAGGTCAATTTTGGCTTTGTCTGCAAACGTCGCCTGCGAGTTTTCAATAATGTCAAAATACTGCTTCACATATGGAGCGGCTTTTTCTCCATAACATTTTGTCAAAGCGTCCTCATAAACTTTATCTATGTCAGCATCAGGACGCCATGCCATCTTCAAATAGAGATAGTTATCTAACGCAGTGGCTTCGAAAGGTTCGGACATCCCCAGGTAAATCCCGGTAACTCCAGCCTTTGAAAGACTGGAAAAGAGCTTTTTCATCGACTTTTCATGCATGCAGGGAAGCGCAAGATGTCCCATGCCTTCCGGGTAGCTGAAGTAATAAAGCGTTCCAACCGCCTCTTTCCATGCAAGAAGACATTTCAAATAGGCGGCGGCAACCTTGTCGGAATAATGGTTAAGCTGGTCATCGTTCAGAACATGCATTACTTTAACGTGCGGATCAAGTTTTACGTTTTTTGGGGGATCAGAATAGAATGAATATCCGTAAAATCCGAATGTCTGGTCAGGAAGGACTTTATTAACCCGCTTGGCGATCTCGTTACAGTACGTTACATAGCGATCCGTCATTATCCTCGTGCCGTCGACCCTGACGCCAGTATCCAGGGCCCGGCATTTTTCACATTCGCATTGGCCATACCCGTCATTAGGAGACAATGGGAACATGATGCCTTTCATATAAGAAGGGGCATTCCGGCATTTCCGGATTATGATTTCGGCGAACTTGTCAAGGGCTTCAGGATTGGTTGTGCACATCTGAAGTCCGTACTTGGGATCCCATTCATACCCGCGCTTCCCGTTGACCAAAGCAAACCACTCGGGATGTTCCTTAAAATAATCTTCAGCCCGGAAATATTCCACCCAGCTATGGGTCCCATTGTACACAACACTCCAGCCGCATTTATTACGCCGTTCCCAGTTCACAATATCGCGGACTTTGTCTTTGCTCGTGGCCTCGGAGTACAAGCACCCTATATGGCGATGTTCCATTTCGGGCTGCTCAGTTATATTTATATCATCGATTATCAAATCCCTGGACGGAGGCACGTATTCCCCATATTCACCCGGGAAAAACCAGCGGATGTTGAGATAATTTCCGAGGAAGGTCGAGACTCCGAACCATGAACCCGCCTGCATTGGCATTCCCCACCAGTCAGATTCTGGATTCCCTGCCGTATCTCTGCCGACTATGTACAGATCCGGGCCGATAGTTTTAATTATAAAGCCTTCCGGCTTTAATTCCCCGGCACTTATTCCGGCTTTCCGTGTTATTTCGCCATCTCCTATCACTATTCCATGTTTCCCGCCGGTCTCCGTTGCTTTGACTATCGGCAGTTGGGTGCCTGTGGATTTCCTGATATAAAGTTGAAAATCCTCTGCTGCCCGCCGGGTGACAGGCAGAGCGTCAGGATCGACAAAGATGCTGTAATCGCTTTTCCCGCCTTCTACAATGTTCACCTTAGCGTATGCCGCGGGGATTAAAAGGATTATCAGTAAAAGACAGATATGCTTTACCATAATTAATTGCCCTTTATGCTTGATATCGGTTTATTTGAATTATAAATTTGCATAATTTCATTTTCTGTCAAAGGCCGGTCGAATATCGCGAAGTCATCAAGCAGTCCGTTCAAACCGGAACCATATCCAATTTGCATGCCGCAGAGATTTTTCGCCGGGGCGCAGGGGAGCCCGTCAATTGATTTCACTTTGCCGCCGTCAACATAAAGCGAGGTGCTGATTTTTCCGTCTTGGTTTTTCCAATTATACAGGATATGATGCCACCGGCTTGACGGATTAATCTTGATTTTATCGATGGTCTCGCCTGTCGAGACGGCATTGTTCGCGCGGTCAACATACCATGCGGCAAAATCAGGTTTCGGCTCTCCCGCTTTTTTTCTGGCGGAATACCAAATCCCGATGATTGTATCATCGCCCCATTTGCTTATTTCTTTATTCTGCTTTTCATTTTTCACCCTGAATATTCCGTAACTGGTTCCCGAAAGCATATCCGGGTCAAACCACGGCACATTCAGCCAGAAGCTTATAGCGCCCTGCGCCGAATTGAAATATTTCGGGTTTGCTGGAATCTCCACAGCGCCGGCCGGCCGTTTTATCCCGGGCGGACCGTAACTGCTGAAAAAAACCGCATCTTTATCAAGTTGGGCATTGTCGATTATCACCGGCCCGCCATCCACGGCAATCCTTAAAGTCCCATATTCGCTTTCTGAAACAAACGAGACCGGCACTCTATCCATTTTCGCGGAGACGTGAAAATCTTCAAGCACGACATGCTCTTTCCCGCGGCAACTCCAGGTGACCCTCAATACAGAATCCTTCACCCCCGCCTTTCTTGCGCAAAAGGAAAAAGAGTTCGGAAGATCCGCTTTCAGGTCGAAGACAGGTATGCTCACTTCGCCCCGGTTAATCTGAAGGCAGGAACTGTCGTCACATCCGCCGGACTGCCGCCATTCCGCATTATCCCTGTAAATCCAGGAATCTGAGTTTTTCTTTGTAAAATCACCGTTATCAAGGCTGTTTCCCGCAGCTCTTTCCAGCCTGAAACATTTACCGAATTTGCCATTCTCTTCAAGCTTCACTTCATTACTGACTTTCACGTCAGAATATCGGCTTTTCAGGCAATCACAATTCTCATAAAAAAGCAGCGATTCGCCAAGCGATCCGGCATTCCCCGATAAGTTCAAAAACATGAGAATAGCAGTAACTGCCAAAAGGATCTGCATAAAGCGGCGCGGGGACGCAACTCGAATCGGATGACCAATCATACTACACTCATTCTCCATAAACGGACGGACGGCGCCGCCTTGTTCATATCGTGCATCGTTTCTTCCAGTCAACGGCCTGTAGTCTTCGCGGACAAGAACCAAAGTCTCGTTTTTGATTCAGTAATTTGAGGATATTGCTGTTCGTGAACTCAGGAATCGACGTACTGTAAATATATGATATAAGCGCGTCTTTCTGATGCCTGGTCAACGGAACTTCAACGACCGTATCCAGATAACTGTCAATAATCCTGATATTGCGCAGCAAACGCCAGTTCGCCATATTTTCCGTCATGGCATTTTTATTCACTGGATTGGACAAATTATAATCGCGGTCGCCAAAACCGATGATACGAACTCCGTCTCGAACAAACCAGGTTGAATGAAATGTTTCAATCCGGCGCAGAAACATATAAATGTCCTGATATTGTGCTGGAACAGCGATCTGACGCGGTTCAATATCCCACAACTCGAATGCCGACAACGTTACATTGATTGCCAGCAAGGCGATTATCATCATTGCTTTCATAAATGCCTCCAAATATGAGAAATATTATTTAAAACTACCAGGAACAACACAAAATGTCGTCCCTGTGATTATCTTGAACAAATTTATCGTCCTCCGTGACCGCCAGAACCACCAGCACGGGTTCCACCACCACGATAGTCTCCGCCGCCGCGTCCGCCCCAATATCCTCCATGATAGTTATTGCCCCATCCCCGGTTATTGCCGTAATACCGTCCTCCTCGATACCAGTTACACGGATTTCTCCAGCCATAACCATTCCAG
>CAIKZE010000067.1 GCA_903831825.1 uncultured Lentisphaeria bacterium
CAAGGCGACTAAGGCTGAGTTAAAAAAACTAGCCGTGATCCACAACGATACGCTTGGAAAGTGGAACTACACCATCATGCCAAGAGCAGAGGGAGCCGGGCAGTAGAAAATGTGATTTTGTTTTTGTGTCGATCCTAAGGTTGAAACAGGTATCCCTGCATTTCACTCAAATGTTCCGCCGGTTTGCGGTTTTTCCATTCTGCGGGCGGGCGCCAGCCTTCAGGGAGCAGGCAACCGAGACAGGCAGCGCAGGGGGAGATAGTCTCCCATACCGTGAACTCGTTCTGTTCAACCGCATAGCCTTCGATGTTGGCGAAACGCCGCCATACCGGATAGAACTTATTCATTGCCGCGGTCATTTCATCGAAATCCATGTTTTTCCCTTTTGAAATCGATCCCGGCATCAGGCAGATATCCAGACCGGGGAAATCATGGTCCAGGCGCGCCTGATAACGGAGTGCGTAAATCATGGTCTTGGCGTTGTAATGCACGTTGAAATTATAAGTATAAGGGGTAATGCCGGGCAGCGGTTCCAGAATTCCGTCAGTATCGGAGGGAATGGACAGTATTTTCGCCGGATAGTTTTGCCCGAGTCCGGTTGTCAGGGCGCGGCCCATGGGGTTGGCGCCGCACAGCCAGTCATTCAGCAGCAGCGCGGCATCCCGGTATTTATAGTTTCCGGTAATGCGGTATGCCGCGATGAAGTACCGTCCCTTGTTAAATGGGATTGCGCCGCCCCAGCCGAGATTGCGGAAATAAATATGATCCGTCGGCCAGTTTAAATTGCGATAAGCCAGCGCATTCTGGTTGGAAAGCCATTGCTCCGCCTGTCCGATCATTTCCGAGCTGTAGATTTTGGCGAATTGCGGAAGCGAGTCCCTCGCCAGAAACACTTCCATCAGGAAAAACGGCGTCCGGGGATATTCCGTTTCCTGCAACGCGGCTTGAAATGAATGCAGGTCAAGATAAGCTTTGTACTTGCTGTCGGCTGTGTAAAGGTACATATTCAGGGCGGCCTTGAATAATTCGATTTTGGAAAGTTTCGGGGATTCCGAATATTTGTATTCGACATATTGCTTGTCTTTATTCAGATGCTTCCAGGACATTTTTACCGTATTCTCCGGATTGACGGCGTAATCGAATGCCTTTAACGCGGACTGAAAATAAAGGTCGGCTTTTTCCTGCGCGCCGCACTGTTTGTAAGCGCGGGCAAGCATCGCGGAGTACGCCGCATACTGGATAGTGCTCCAACGGGTGGGCAGCCCGACATAATAACGCTGGGTGTCGGTGGCCGGATTTATGAATTTCGGGTGACTGTCGGCTTCCAGCCAGCAGCCAACTCCGCCTTTTGAATTTTGGGCGCGCCGCCATAGTTCAATCCCGCAGGCGGCTTCGTCAATGATATCGGGAATGCCGTTGCCGGATTCCGGAATGTCCAACTGGCCGTCTGAAAACTTTTCCGGAAACATAAAATAGGCGGTGAGCAGATCTTCGACGATTCTGAAGTGATAGGAGCGCCGGTCATAATCCGCCGCATCCCACCATCCCCCATGCACCTCCGGAAGTTTTATGTCGGTTGCGGTTTCCCGGACGACGTCGAAATGTTCGAGTTTTACCGGTTTCCCGTTTTCATCCGTGTAGCCGTAGCCCTCATTATTCTCGGTTTCATAGTCGGAGGAGTCCGGTGAAAATCCGCCAACCCAGCTTTCCATATGATCGGGATTCATCAGCCAGTTGGTCTGCGGCGGACCTTTTTTGATGCCGGAACGCTGATGAAAAAGCCCCCTGGTGTGTGTATAAAAGGCCATGCCGATGGCGTTGCCGCCGATTTCAAAGTTCCATGAGCGGCCGACTCCGGGGATCATGACATGATACTTGCCCGGGGTGTTGAATTTTGAAAAATCCATTTCGTAAACGTCTTCGCCGTTCAACGGCACGGTTTCGCCGGTTCCCGTATAATATTGTTCTTTCATCCGCAACTTTATTTTGCCGGAAAAAACATTGCTGCCGCTGGCTTCGTCGATCAGATAAAATGGCTGATCCGCGAAATTTGATAAATCAAGCGGTCCCCGCGGTCCCAGCCATGCCCCCAGATATGCATATTTTTTGCCGGCCTCAGGCAGATAACCGACCTGGTTTACTTTGATGGCCTGGGAGATGATGGTATTTTCATCATAGACAAATGAGGTTTCTTCGCCCTGCGGAGTTTTCACCGTGTATTTGGTGCCGTTTTTCAACGGCTCGGCCAGTTTCAGGTAGGCAAAATGCGCGACAGCGGCGCTGTTCACCATTTTTTCTTCGCCGGTGGCAATAATCGGCACCCGCATCTGGCCGACCGCGTTGATCCAGTAAGCGTTATCCGTGATCTTCAATGGTTCCCCGTTGCCGCCGGAAAGCTGGAAGTTATTGATATTCTCAAAGTTGCGCTTGATGATCGGGCGGTAGTCGCTGATGACCTCCAGCGCGGCAAAGTCGTAATGAAAATCATAAGACCATTGGGCGACTCTGATATCGCCGGTATCGAGTCTTTTGAGAAAATCTCCGCATTCGATTTTTAGCCGTTTGCACATAAATTCATTGTAATCCCCGACAATGCAAATCCATTGATTGGTAATGAAATGCACCGAAATGGAGCCTTTGATTGGGAAATTCAATTCTTTGGGTTTGCGGCGCCGGATAAAGTCGATGGCGTTGCCGAGTCCGGGCTTGGCAACGTTGATTGCCGCCGGGCGGGAGGAACTTGACTGCGGGGTTCCTTTGAGCATCGCTTCTTCCTTTATCTCATCCGGTTTCAACGCGCGGTTGAAAACTTTCACCTCGTCAATCTTGATTCCGGCAGCCTCTTTGCCCGAGGTGATTCCCAGCACAAAATTGCCGTAGGAATCAAGCCGCTGGATCGGCGCCCGGTAAACTTCAATGCCGTCAATGTATACCCGGTATTCGTTATTTTCACTCTCCGGCGGCACGACCATGGCATAGTGATGCCAACGGCTGTCATCCAGCCGCTGATACTTTCTGGTTATTGTATTGCCGACCTTCGTATGGATCGTTCCCCACGCGGCAAAAAACAATGCCCCCGGTTTCCGGTGCTCCTGCGAGCCGCAACCGAAATCAAGGGAATGATAATCGTTGCCCGTATCAGGCTTTGAGGCAAAACCGCAAATGGTGAAACCGGTCTTGTTGCTCAGCGGCAGCACGGGACCGGACGCCCCGCCTTTTTGGGGGCCGGGGATGACCGGACCAAAACAACTGTTGTTATTGGGCAGAACCGTACTGTCCGCGGAAAACTGATTATTGGCGGACAGTGAGGCAAGATGATAGTTATTGCCGGATGAATCATTGAAATTGCCGTCAAGCTTATACCAGGCGATAAGGTCTTTCTGGCGGTCTCCGCCGAATCCGGAAAAGGCGCAGCAGAAAAACAGGATCAGCGGAATGATCTTTCGCATATTATTTCCTTATAATGATTTACTGTATAGAATTTAATATAATCCCGCGGTGAATTCAATCATTACAATAAAAGAAGATGAAGCAAAAAATTATGTCCCTATGGAATTTTGGAAACAGCCTGTTTCCCAATTGCTCCTTCATATTCTTTGTGCAACTGCACCATAGATTTTATGTTTCGCTCGGAAAAACATTTAATGCATTACTCATAGTTTGCCTTTTCTGGGAGCCCTTTGGCGAACCGGCAAGTTTAAGTCCTGGAGTTTTCGCCCGAGTTCATCATCGGCGGCAACCTTCAAAAGATCTTTCTCCATGCCCAAAGTGACCAGCACCTGTATGTAACTACCCAGTGATACCGTTGGCGCGCCTTTCTCAATCATAGTCAGCGTCGGACGGCTGATGCCGGCGCGTTCAGCTTGAAGCGACGAAGATATATTACGCCGGAGCCGGGCCAGCCGGATATTTTCGCCAAATGTTTCAAGTATTGATATAGTTTTAGGGAAAAGCGCTGTTTTATTTTGTCCCATAATAACCTCTTTTAAATAATTAATGTAAAGTAAATTTACTGTTATATAATGATTTGTCAATTTTATTTACTATTATTTTTGATTTTTTTTGTTTTGGCCGGGATCGCCAATCTCCTGATTGGCTTCTTTTTCTCGCCACTCGGGAGAGTGGCGTTCCCAGGGTAAAAACTTGCGATTTTTGCCGCCAAAACCATGAGTTTGAAAAATGCATTTTACACTGTTATTTGAGCTTATTTACCCATTTTTTGTTGACAAATTTGCTAATAGGTAAAAGGGCATCGCATTGACGCGATGGTCCAAAAGTCAACAAGAAAAATAAGGAGACAGGTATCATGGCTGACACAAAGTACGACGAAAGTTTTCCGGATCGCGCAATGGATTTTGCGGCAGTCGGTCTGACCGACCGCCAGATTGCACTCAAAATGGATATCTCGCGTTCATCGTTCTACAACTACAAACAGCAGCATCCGGATTTTGCCGAAGCCATCGAGTGGGGCCGGGAGCTGGTTGATGGCCGGGTAGAAAACAGTCTGCTGCATCTGGCGATGGGTGATTACACCATCACCACCAACGTAACCGACCAGGAAGGCCGAACCCGCACCACCGTCAAGGACGCCGTTCCCAATCTCAAAGCGATTCAATACTGGCTGGAGCGCAGCGACAGGCGGAAAGGCATTAAGCTAAACAAGGATGCAAAAATCAAAACGAAAACTGAACTCGAAGAAAAAAAGTCTTCCTCAGTGTCCTCGGTGTCCTCTGTGGTAAATGTTTCCTCTGTTCCGGAACTCGATCCGTCGGAGATCGGCGGGCTGCAAGCCCTGGCCGAATACAAAGCCCAGTGTCCCGCCGACGCCGGTGACGGTTTCAGCAAAAAAGAAACTGAAGAATTCGAAGAGATGATGCTGGTAACCTTTACCGAAATGGCAAGGCGGAAATACAACACCCAGGCGGAAGCCGAAGGCCGTCCGGTGATTCCGTACACCGCCGAAGCGCCTCGGACGGTAAAAGGCAAATATGCCAAAGACCTGATCTAAAACTGGAAAGCCAGAGCCGAATTCTTCGAAATGAGTATCTGACGGACGGTTGTCCGGTTCATTCTGCTGGCCGCAGGGGCAAAAACAGAAGTCAGGAGTTAGGAGTTAGGAGTTAGAATAAATCAGAAAACGGTGAAAACATGTCTTTTTTCCGCAGAGGCGGGGAAACGTGGCGGTTGTCCAGTTTCGAAAGTCCGTTTAGTCCGTGTCGTCCGTGTCGTCCGTGGGCCGGAAGAGAATGGGTCCTATGGGTCTTATGAGGCCTATGGGCTGGAAAACAAAACATGTGGCAGTTGGTCCGGCCCGGCAGTCCATATAGTCCATAATCGTCCATAGAGTCCATCGGCTGGCTGTCCGGAAAACAAAGCATGGGAATTATGAGAAGCATGAGAATTATGGGAAACGGGCGGTTGCCCGGCATGCCGTCGGAAAACCATGGGCTCAAAAAAGCGAGTGCGTGTCCAAAATATGTTGCTGCCTTTTGCGGCCGCGGGAATGGCAGGGGGTGTCCAAAATGTGGGGTAGGGCGTGTCCAAAATGCCCGAGTCGTCCGACCAGTCCGACCAGTCCGACCAGTTCGACCAGTCCGTCTTGGACAGGTATAGCGGCCTGGTGTCCAAAATGTGCTCGGTGGCTGTCCAAAATGGGTTTTCATTGTAGCGCCGTCCGTCTCGGACGGCGGCATCCGGCGCGGTGGCAGAAAAACATGGGTACTATGGGGCCTATGTGAC
>CAIKZE010000068.1 GCA_903831825.1 uncultured Lentisphaeria bacterium
CTGAAGGAGGATCGGGAAAATACGACCGCAAGACGCTCGCCGCAAAGCGGTTGCGATCTTTTGCGCTTGGATTCGCACTCTTCGAACGCTTCCGATACCCCGGTATCGGCAGCCTCTCAGAATACGAACCAATTCTCAAAATCTTCGCAATCTATTTTAAATTTTCAACCTTATAGAGTATAAAATAATGCCATGAAATGGTAATTCAATAGCAACAGGAATTTAAACATGCGGATTGCTTTCTTCGGCGGAACTTTTGATCCGCCCCATAACGGGCACACCGGGCTGGCGGAACAGGTGATTGCGTCAGGCCATACCGACAAAGTGCTGTTTGTGCCTACTTTCAGCCCGCCGCATAAGTTCGGGCTGCCGGTGACGCCGTACCGGCACCGACTGGCAATGCTCCGGCTGGCCGTAAACGCTCAGCCCGGTGTCGAGATATCCGACATTGAAGCGCGTCTGGGGAAGGTTCCGTCCTACACGTTTGAAGTGATGTCCGCCCTGGAACAGGAGTTTCCGGGAGACCGGCTGCAGTTGATGCTCGGCAGCGACAGTCTGCTGCAATTGCATTCCTGGCACATGGCCCGGGAACTGGTCAGCCGATGGGAAATATTGACTTATCCGCGTCCATGGGAGATGCCAACCGTTGCAGATTTATGCAAATTCTGGGACGCGGATATTGCCGGAAAACTGATAAAAACCGTCATGAAACTGCCTTTTTTCGAAATATCATCAACGGAAATCAGAAAAATGATAGCAAAAAACGAAAAAGTGGATAAACTAATATATAGAGACGTAAAATTTTATATTGTTAACAACGGGCTTTATAAAAGCTCCAAAAAATAAAGGAAAGACAGGAACAGCCATATGACTGAAAAAAAACATGTCAGTGCAGAAGACATCGCCGCAGTCTGTGTTGCGGAAGCCGGAGACAGGAAAGCGGAAAATATAATTACGCTGAAAGTAACGGATTTAACGGTCATTGCTGACTACTTTGTACTGTGCACTGCCAATTCGGAGCCGCATTTGAGAGCGGTTACGGATAAGATTGAAAAGTCCCTCAAAGATAAATACGGAATTATTCCTCATCGCGAGGGGACTACGGCAAGTCAGTGGATATTGCTGGATTACAGTTCAGTTCTGGTACATGTCATGACGCCGGAAGCGAGCGCCCGGTATCAGCTTGAGAGCCTGTGGGGAGATGCCCCGAGGGTGGAAGCAATAAAGACTTTGGAAAAAAAGTCAAAAATAAAGAAACAAAAAGTATAAGTCGAAAAAGCCATGAAAAGTCACTCAGACAACAAGCAATGGAACGAATATAACTGGGAGCGCGAGATCCGGCGTGATGAGAAACGCATCAGCCGCTACTTCCAGGAATTGCCGCTTTGCATGGATTTGCCGGGCGAAGAGGACATCATCATGAAAAAATTGATGGCCCAGCCGGATCTGGTTCCCACCAACGCGGAATGGAGCGGTTTTGTGTTTGGAGAAAGTTTTTTCGAGGACGACGATGAAATGCTGGTCGGCGGCGACTGGAAACAGCGGAAAGGCGCCGATATTTTTGTTCAGCTTGAAAAAATAGCTTGCGAGTGGAATGTAATTTTTGCCTCGGAATTGAGATCCGCCAACTTGAAAGACGGTCTGTCGGTGATTTGCCTTATGGGCAAACAGCTTTCCCGTTGCGCCGACATGCTTGGAATTGAAACCGATGACATGCATCCGCTTAAAATCAGTCTGGCAAAACGGGTGCTGGCGGACATCAACGAACTGGTCGGCGCGCTTCGCAACGTCAGAAATAAACAACCTAATCTGGAAGATAAAATCAATGGTTTTATCGGACATTTGCAGAGTATTCGCGAAAAGACTATTGATATTCTCAATGAACTCAAAAACATTAAGTGATTGTTGCCATAATCACTGCTGCTGATATTTTCCAAAGACTGCCGCGGTATTACTTCTATTCTTCGTCTGCCGATTTTTCTGATACGGCTATTGTTTTTGGCAGTTTCAGCGGGATGACATAACGGAAGCCGATGTCGTTGCTTGAGGCTCCATTCGAAAAGTTGGCAAATGAATGCGAAATGGAGATATGCCCGCCGATGGTATTGCCGCCGCGGATTTGGAATCCTTTGATTCCAGGCAGATTTATTGTCGTAAATTCGCCGACCGGGCCGACCGTGTCGTAAATCCCGAAAGTGGAAACTTCATCCGGATTAAGTTGCAGGTTGGTCTTTTGCGGCCCCGGGCCGGCCCCGGCCAGCCAACTGCTGTTTTGTCCCGGATTTAATCCGAGGTCTCTTCCGGCAACGCCCAGCGCCGCTTTTTCCCATTCATAATTAGTCGGCAGCCGGCATTCCGTTTTGGTTTGTTCAGAAAGCCAGGCGCAGTAAGCTTTTGCCGCCATGCCGGTAATTCCTATGACCGGCATCTCCGGGGTGAATGGTTCGCGCAGATTGCAGTCCTTATCCCAGAGGTTCATGTAACTGCGGTCTTCGTTTTCGGAAATGTATTTACCCATGTATTTTCTGCGGTCGGACTGGTTGGAAAGGCTTTTCCAGAAAGTCAGATACTCACCAAAAGAAACTTCATGCGTTTTCATGAAAAAACCCGGAACAAACACTTTATGCCAGCTAAACTGAGGATCTCCGCTTTGTGAGTTCAGCGAGATTGGACCGGCCGGTACATATGCCATTCCGCTTGGAATTTCAGTTGGGATTACCAGTTTGATATTTTCAATTTTGCCGCGGACAATCTGAACAGGATAGCGAACTTCCGGAAGATCCGGCTTCTTGAAGATCAAAATATATGACCCTTGAGGCAGTTTCTTATTTTCCAGAGGCGTTTTACCCGAAAAAAAGATATCGCAGTCGGCGGGATTAAATTTGCTGAAACTCTCTATTTTATAGCCGGTGACATTAACCTCCGGCGGGATCGAGCGCACATACAGCTTGCCTTCGCCTTGTATGATCATTTTAACGCTTTCAAAAAGTTGGCTGTCATTTTCAATGATGTCATAGAATGCTTTGCGCCGGCGGAGCCGGAGCATTTCAATTAGTTTTCTGGTCTCATTGTAATTGCCGGTCATTATGCTGAATTCCAGCCTGTTTTTGAAAATTTTTGCCAGGCTTGTGGTGATTTGTTCATGTTTCAGCCCAAGTCCTTCAACCCGGGTAAGAAACTCAATCGCCAAATCGTACTGATTATTGAATTCAGCCACGAGTTTAGTCAAATCCTCTTTCAGTTTGTATTCTTTATCCGGATGCAGTTCATCCTCTTCCTTGCTCAAGCTGTCCTGAATGTTCATATACGTGTTTTTGGCCCGCACCAGAAATACATTACCCTGATTGATGCTGTAATCGGCGAATTTCAGAAATTCCGTGGTCCGGGTGCTGCTTTCAATATAATGCATTGCTGTGGCGGTGAGGAACGTGAATATCGACACAACCAAGACTGAGGGAATCAATGGCCGGCGGCGGCATAGTTTGACCAGCCGGGTGATCGGCGGCACCGGATATGCGACAACCGGGTAGTTTTCCATGAAGTTGTGGATGTCGCGGATCAAATCTTTGACTGACGGATAGCGGTCGGCCTTGTTCCGCTGCATTGCTTTAAGGCAGATTGCCTCCAGTTCTTTCGGAATCTTCAGCCTGGGCGAGCGCTTGCGCGGCGGCGAGAAATAGTTGTTTACCACATGGCTCAATACTTCATTCGTGGTTAATTTTTCATCAAACGGCGAAGATTTCATGGTCAGAATGGTGTAGAGAATGGCGCCGAGACTGTAAAGATCGCTGCGTTCGTCTATTTCGTTAATTCTGCCGCTGGCCTGTTCCGGGGCCATAAACGCCGGGGTGCCGCTGATGGAACCGTCCAGCGTCATCATGGAATCATCTTTCGAGCCGAGTCCGCCGATATTGGTCTCCAGGTCGATTTTCTGCTCTTCGTCGAGCTGGTTTTTGTCGCCGATGTATTTCACCAGCCCCCAGTCCATGACCAGGACTTCGCCGTAATCTCCCAGCATGATATTCGCCGGTTTAAGGTCGCGGTGAATGATTCCTTTGCTGTGCGCGAACGCGACTCCGTTACAGGCGGCAATAAATATTTCCAGCAGACGGTTTCTGGTGTATTTGACGACATACTCCGGATCGTTCTCGCTCAATTGCTGAATTACGGTCCGCAGATTTTCGCCTTCAACCTTTTTCATGGTGAAGAAAACGCCCAGTTCGTCCATTACGCCTAATTCATGCACCGGGACGATGTTGGGATGTTCAATCTGGGCCGTGGCCCTTGCTTCGCGGATAAACCGGTTGAGAAATTTCTTTTTGCTGCGGTAGGCGGGGCGGAGAATTTTAATTGCGATATCGCGTTTCAGTGAAGATTCATATCCGGAAAGCACCGAGCCGATACCGCCGAGACCGATGGTTTTGATGCCTGAAAACCGTTTGATGGTATTATCATGTTCAAGGCTCAGCGCATTCTTCAGATCATCCACATTAATGATTTCGCCGCCGTCGTCACTGATTGTTGAACACAGCAAAGTTTTTTGAAATTCTGATGATTCCAATGATTTCTCAGTCATATTTCTTTCGACTCCGGAATAATAGACGCAATTTTCTTCAGGGCGCAATGCCCATCCCTCCTCCTCGACCCGCTAAAACTTGATAACCAATCCCCTTTTCGCAAACTACTGCTGCCGGTCGCGCTGACTCTGCCCAAGGCTGTCAACTTTGGCGGTGACACGGTCAACGGCCTTCATAAAATCTGAATATAACGGCTGATCTTTTTGCTTGGTGATTGGAATTTCATAGGCATCGGAAACTTTGAAATTGTCGGGCATGATAAAGCATTTGGCGTCCTGTTTTCTGCCCAGGTCGAAGTCTTCAACGGCGACGACCAGACCGACAAAATCGCCTTCTTTGGTAATAATGAAATCTCCGACTTCCGCTTTCAGTTCGCTGTCGGTGCGGCGGGTGGAGTTCCGGATATATAAGTATTTGTCCCCGGCTGACAGATTTAGCGACGCCCGGCCTTCCAGATTGCAGGTGCGTTTGCCGAAATCGTTAGGCTTGAACAGGTAAAGATCCTGCAGGCCGCGCGATTTCAACTGAGTGAAAGAAAGCGGCTTCAGCGCTTTGCGCATGGCCGGGATTTCCAGCAGGCAAACCCGGTTGTCAACGTTAAGCGAATAAATCGGGCCGTCCACTTTTTTCAGTTTGCCGGCGTCGGTTTCCAGCGGTTCGCCGATGGCATAATTCAAATCATATACTTTGGCATGGCCGGTGATGTCTTTGAACAGGCCGGTAATTACCCTGAAATTGACTGCCAAGTAATTTTTCTCGCCAATCGCAATTTCCGGCAGATAATATGATTCCGCGCTGGAATAGTCGCCCAGAAAACGTTTTTCCTTGATGTTAAAGTCCAGTTTAACCGTAGCCTGTGAATATTTCTGCAGGGCGTCGCTGTGGAGCCGTTCTTCCGCTTCCTTCAGCCGGATTTTAGTTTCTTCCAGCGCCGTCTGGGTTGCCTGTTGGAAACCGCGGGACTCCAGCAGTTCGCGCTGTTTGCTTTCATATTTTTCACGGGTTTCGGCATATTCCCTTTTTGAGGATTCCAGTTCGGAGCGGGTGGCGGAAAGATCGGAAACCGCGTTTTTGATGACATTCTTCAAGTCATCCATTTTCTTTTTGGTTTCTGCCAGTTCCAGATTGGTCAGCATCACGGCTTTGATGTTTCTTTCAAGCTTGCTTCTTGACTCGGCCAGTTCTTTTTCGGTCACATTCAATTTGCCGCGGGTGAACGACAGGTCCATTTGGGATTCCGTGACTTTGCCTTTGAACGTCTCCAGTTCCTTGGAGGTTCCTTGCAGCTTTTCTTGCGCCTGATTGAGCGAAGTTTTGGTTTTATCCAGATCCGTTTTGGTGTCTTTCAGCAGATTTTCCGCCGCGGCTAAACGGTTTTTGGTATTAAGCAGTTCTTCGGTGGAGGCCATGAGCTTGGCGGTCTTTTCGTTCAACTGCTCGTGACCCATCGCGATGCGTTTTCTCAGGATGTCCAGGTCGGCGTCGGTGAATTTATTCTTCAAATTCGCCAGTTCGGCCAGCGATGCGTCCATTTGGACTTTTACGGCCGTGCTTTTGGCTGCTTCAGCCTGGCCCGGCTTTTTTAATTTTTCCAGTTGGGCCTGAACCTTGGCCATTTCTTCCTGCACGGCCTTCAGCTTGGCCTCGCTGTTCTGCATCGCCCCCAGTTTTTCGCGCGCGGCGAGCAGTTCTTTTTCCGCCAGTTCCAGCGTGGCTTTCCGGTGTTTCAGCTCTTCGACGATCATTAAGGCGGTGCGGTCGCTGACCAGCGTTCCGCTCCCATAGTGCTGCATATTAGCAGGGGCCACCCCCGTGCTCAGCGACATTACTGATAATACAATAAAGTCGCACATGACAATTAGAATTGAACGATTCACGTTTATTTATCTCCGGACGTTTTTTTGTTCTCATTAGCCAAATCCAGCAACTGCTGACGCAGCGGGAATTGCAGCGCCACCCGCAATACAACGCTGAATATAATGCCGATCAGGGTTGCGGAATAGGCAATCAGGCGGCTGATCTGGGGATTAAACGTCATGACGATAAATGAAGAAACGGTGCCGAACAGCCCGATATACAGCGGCAGGTCCAGAAAAATATCCGCGTTTTCAATCTTTTTCAGCTTCAGTTCAACATTTTCCTTGCTTAATTTCAGCCCGCGGAAAACCCGGAACGCGACAAACAGCGCGGTGAACTGGATAACGATGATTGAAGAGAAGATATAGAAAGAGAGTTTGCTGTAAAACATCGCCATTTCCGGATCAAGTCCGGCCGTGCCGGTGCCGCCAGCCGCCGCGCCGGTCCCGGCGGCGCCGATGCCGGTGCCTTCAAACAGCCCCCGGAAAAACGGAGAAAGATTATAGACATATGAAATCATCAGAAAAACGGTAGTCGCAAACAGGAATAGAACAACAATATTGAGTAACATTAACAAATTTTTTTTCATTATCTGACCTTTGCCCTGAAAGTTACAGCGGACGGCGATGCAGTTTCAGCGTTCCGCTTTGTTATTGCTTTATGCTTTAAAGCCCGGTTGTT
The DNA here is from genome assembly GCA_903831825.1 of uncultured Lentisphaeria bacterium. Classification (GTDB taxonomy): domain Bacteria; phylum Verrucomicrobiota; class Lentisphaeria; order Victivallales; family Victivallaceae; genus CAIPAT01. The sequence goes on from CAIKZE010000068.1 coordinate 7,116, forward strand.
CCGGCATAAACCCGTGAACGGTATAAATCTAGCGTTAATTCAATGATTATTCAAGAGCATAAACCTAATTTTAGCAGTTGAACGGAACATTTTTTTATTATTGCTTAATAAACAGAATCTTATAAAAAAAAATGCATTCTCCGGTCCTGTTTTAAGTGCAATTCCAAGAAGTTGAACATATTCTCGCACGAAGCGATGAGAATGGCAAGTTAACTATATTATTTATAGATATAGCATCTATTTGTGAAAGTTTTCCAGAATTAATAAATTGAAAGTAAGTGAAGACAGCACGTTTAGTTTTTACCTGGATGAGACTGGCGTTTCCGCAGATATCAGCGTTGTTGTACTAGTACCGAATGTGTAGAAATACTCGTGCCGGGCATTACTGACACCATCTTTTGTCATTGAGGGCGACGCGGAACGGACGTAGGTGACGGTGGTCAAGTTCGGGGTGACCGTAACGGACAGAAAACCGGAGTTGGGAAGAAAAATACCGTCAAGATAGCCGTATGCTTCCGCCTGATGATTCCTGAAGTTGCGATGGGCCGGCTGCGGCACAAGTTGATAAATGATGCCATCCCGTTTTTGGTAAGCGAAAAAATGGTCGTGTCCGTGGAAAACCGCACTGACTCCGGTTTCTACCAGCAGATTGTGTATCGGTTTTTCCCAGCCGGGTCGGTTGGCGGCAAAGGTGTCTCTGCCGTCCTTTTCGTGTCCGCCCCATTCGAACAGCGGTACGGCCTCCGTCCCGCCGCGTCCGCCTTTATCCGCTCCGCCGACTAATTGGTGAATGAAGAGAAACTTGAATGCGGCGTGTGAATTGCGCAGCGTTTGAGCAAGCCAGTCATATTGCGGTTTGCCGAGAGTCATATTCCAGGGAGCGCTGCCGCCTTTATTGGAGCGGGAATACCAATAAGGATCAAGCACCACAAAGAGTGCATTGCCCCATTCCCAGGCATAATAATCCTGGAGTTGTCCCGCGTAGCGTTGAGTCTCGGCATTGCCGCTATAGAATTTATCCGGAACCGGATTGCTGAAATAACGCTTGCGTTGTTTACAGGCCCAGACTGCCAGGCTGTCGGCTTCGCAGGAGCCGCTCTTATCGGCCTCTTCACCGTCATGATTGCCGATTGTCATGAAGACCGGAGCGGAATGCCCGATCAGTCCGAAGTAATAGCGCTGAGCCAAATACTGCTTGGCCGCGTCTGACCGTGTCGCAATTTTACCGGTCATGAAAGTGTCGCCCAAATCAATATGGAAATCAGGTTTGCAGGCGATTGCGTTACTCAATGTTAATTTATAGAGTTCCGGCAGGCAATAATCGTCCAGATGCGAGTCGGCCTGAATCGTGAAGGTGAAGTTTGAGTCCGGTGGACGACAGGTATGAAAGGTTCCGCTGCAGCAATCCGCCGACACGATGCTGTTTGCGCCGGCATCGACAAGCCGATAGTGACAGGCGGCATCGGCCGGAAGATTATCCAGAACGATCTCCCGCGCTTCCCCTGGTTTAAGTTCGAATACATCCGTCTGCTGTTCGCTTTTTCCATCCGCGCCATAAATTATCCGCGTTTTGGCTGTTTTATTAAGCATGATATTGGCGGTGATTGAGTGGCCGGTCGGCCGGGCAAGAATGACATTGCCCGAATAGTCCGGAATATCCGAAAGGAAAACGTTGCGGATATCATTCTCGTTGCCGTTGGCCTTTTTTTCGCCGCCCTGACGTTCGCCATCCGTCGCATGGACGGCGAACGTCAGACACAAGACAGCCGCCCGGATCAATGACTTCATTGGGCTTTCTCGTTTTGGGGTTGGAAGAAGAAACTGTCCGTATCCGGCAACGCAGGTTTTTCTTTCATTGCCTGAGAATAGATGTAATAGGGGGCGCTCTGATAGCCTTCAAGATTTCTTAGTTTGACTAAAGTTGCATTTTGTTCCGGCGTCAGAGTTCGTTTGACTTTTGCGAACGCGATCGCATAATACCATGACATTTCCCCGTCCAGTTCGCCATAGCGGCGTCCCATTTCGATAATTTTGTTTTTGTCCGGTATTTCACCCTTGAGAAATTTGCGCAGTTCGCAAGATATGTTTTTGCGAACAACTATGATTTCCAAAAGAGCTTTTCGTTGGGACTCGATGATTCCGGTAACGTATCCGCGCTGTGTTTCATTAAGAGTATCCAAGAACATTTTTCCGCTGTCGCCGGTGACGGATGTGCTGATATTATAGTCGCGTTTCCCCATGGCTGGCATGTCTTTCATGTAAAATCCTCCGAAATAGGTACCGTGCCGTTCCGGACAGAAATAGGTATCGGCCTCGATTGAACCGGCGTACCAACTGAAAAATTCGCTGGCGTATGTCATATATGCCACATTGACGAGTTTTTCCGTACCTCTGGGCAACTTGTATTTGTCCATGTCCACATCGGGCCAGGAATTGAAGTCGCCGAAATGCATTTGGGCGAGGTATTTCTTTTGTTCTGGCGTGAAGGAAGATGCTATTTGCCCAAAGATTTGGGCGCGTTTATAGCTTAATTCCGCGTCTGAAGCAAAGACGTCTCCCACATACCGCATCACCGCCTCTTTGTTCAATCCCTTGCTTCCGGACGGAACATCGGCATTGAGTTCACGGCAAAACGCTTTGATGAGCGGAAGTCGCTTTTCGGCAAGCGTAAGCAATTGGCCGGCTTCCTGACGCGCAGCTTTCTCTAACAGGGCGCGCTGCTCATTATTCAGAATACGCAGTACGTTTCCAGCAACGCGGTTGAGGAACATCGGGTTGTGTCCCTTCTGTGCGGCATCAATATCGCGCATATACTGGAACCCGAAAAAGTCGCAGACTTTGCCCGGCGGAATGAACGTGGATGCCCCAAAGTCGCCGGTAATGAATGCCAGGCCGTTGAAGGCGATGGTATGCAATTGCGCGTGGTCGGACACCGCCTGTTCAAGGCAATATTTCTGTGTGCCGCCACTTTTTCTTTGTTCGCGGTCCGCTGGTTTCCCTTTTTCATGAACTGTCTCCTTTTTATTGTCTTTTGATGCTCTACCGTTTTCAGTATCCTTATCCGGGGGAGGGTCTAAATCGCGTAATTTATCTAAATCAAATCCGGCTTCTTCGAGGATTTGCTTTAAGGCCGGACCGTCTCGCAATCCGGCATCCCGGAATGCTTCGTGAATGGCCCTGGCATCCGCCGCGGTCAATGCCGATGCCTTGTATTGTGCCAGAATAGCCATGACTTTCGCTTTTTGTTCGGAAGTTAAAGTCGGTGTTTCATTTTGTGAGCCTTCCTGGCGCGGCGCTTTGTCATTCCGCGGCGGTGGCCCGCCCTCGCGCTGGGCCATCAGATTCGGCGCTGCAATTGACATTGCGAAGATCAGAATTAATGATTTCATGACACTCTCCTTATTGTTCGGGATTTAAACTGGGAAAATTGTTGTTTGTTTTGATTGCGGTTCCGTCCGGTCGCGAGTAAACCACGCGCAGTTCTGCAGAAGCGAGTATATGGCCTTTCATGGTGTCCAGCAAGACTTCGCGGCTGACTTGATCCGGCGGTTCGCTGAATTGCAGCGTCGAAGACAAGGCGTAAATGGTATAGATATATGTTTTGGGCCCTGGCCCCTTGGAGTGCGGCGGGGCATACTCTGCACGCTTGTTGATGCTGTTATTGCCTAACGTTCCGACGCCTTGAACATTTTTTGCGAGACTTTGGACATTCGCCGGAATGTTGTATAGCGTCCAATACCATTTGGTTTTCCCTTTGGGATCAATATGGTGCATGATAAGTGTGCAGCTTCGGGTTCCAGCCGGAATCCCGCTCCAGGCTAGAGGCAGCGTGGCGCTGGCTCCGTCGCCGGTGAATTCAGCCGGCAGCGTTCCGCCGTCCGACACCTCGGAACTGCGCAAGATGAATACCGCTTCCCGGGACCATGCATTTAGTACGAATATGAAGATCAATAACATCAGGAAGAGGGTGGATATTTTGGCTGTCCGGTTCATCAGGTTATCCTTATTTCTTGTTTGGGCTTCCATTTTATCAACATAAGACGCCGGATTGAATGAAAGGTTACAACCTGAACTTGCTTTTTCGGGTAAAACATCCGCTGTTTTAATTTAAAATGACGGCGGACGATGTTCCGGCTTGCCCGGCTGATTATTTTCCTGAGGCGGCGGACGGCGGTCATCCGCCCCATTCTTAATGCGCGGTTCCTGAGGAGATGCCGGATTGCATATTCTCCTTGAAATTTTGTCAAGACGGACGACCTGTTCTTCGGAAAGCAGTCCGGCAAGTTTTGTTTTGAAAGTCTCAAACATGGACATCAATTTTTCACGGTTGGCGTCATGAAATATACCGAGTTCGTCCGCAAAAATATTCACTTCCTTTTCCACTTGTGTTTTTTGTCCGCCGGTCAAATTCAACTCACTTTCCAAACGCTCCATAATTCTTTTCCGGATAACGTCGGGAGGAAGTGGAGGACGTCCGCCGGCTTTGTCTTCGTCATTTGGCTCATAATGATGATGATGAGGCGGGAAAATCATTGGAAACAGTAAAATTCCTCCAGATGCTCCCAATATGATTCCTGCGAACAATGACAGCAGGAAGCCGAAAACAATTCCTTTTTTTCTCATTTCACATCGCTCCCTTTGGTGTTGCTTGTTTTATCGAATAAATTTACATCGTAAGTATTCACGCTTTGATCCACGAATTCCCACAACGATGATTTGCTTCCACTTTCTGTTTTATACAGGGTATTTATTCCGACGACGCAGAAGACGACGGAAACAGCAAATGCTAAACCAAGCATGGCCCAGCCAAGACGAAACGCGAAAGCATTCAGCGGAGCTTCATTGTTACGAAGCACTGACGTTGACTTGGCGGAACGTATGACTTTGTTCATTACCCGTGATTGCCATTTTTCGCTGAAAACAGGCCCCGGGCGTTTTGCTGCCGCAAGATGGGCTTCCTTAAAAACCTCTTCTATTTTTTGCTGTGTTTTATTCATTTTGACCACTTAGTGATTAATTTGTCAATAGTTTTTCTAAGTTTCCTTCGTGCGCGCATCGCTTTGACTTTTGTTTTCACCAGGCTCCATCCTAATGTCGCGGCGGCGGCTTTGAGAGGCATCGCCTCGTAGTAATACGACTCAAGGAGCCATCTTTCGTCGGCGTCGAGCCGTTCCATCGCCTGGGCGAGAGCCCGTTGCGTCTCTTCCAGTTCCGCCATATCAGTCAAATCACTGTCGCTGGCGATGGCTGAAATCCTGTCAAGCCAAGCCTGATAATTCAACTCTTTGCCAGGACGGACAAGCTTTGCGTTTTCGCGTTGTTTCGTCCTCCAGTAATCGTGACAACAGTGGACCGCCATCTTTGACAGCCAATTCTCGAAAGGAGCCTTTCCGCCGAACGAACTCAAAGACTTGAATGCCTGGACAAACGTCTGATGCGTGATGTCTTCAACATCCTCCGGTCTGACTCTGGCGGCTGCGATCCGCCCGATTTTTGCCCTGTGTTTATGAACAAGCAACTCAAAATTATTCACCGCCCCATCAAGGATGCTTCGAATTATCTCGGCATCGTCAATGCTGCTGTCTGTCCTTCCCGTTCCGGAAATTAGTTTTTCGTCTGCTGGGACATTTATGAATTCAGGCACTTCCGCCATTTTCAACGATGCCTTTCTGTGATTTCCATAATATAGACGCTTGCTTTAATAAAAGGTTACATGTTTTACAAATTATTTTTTATTGCGGGTATTTCGTATGTAATTCGTCATCGGGATGTGTCACTGGACAGATGATAACGCGTAGCGATCCCATATTCCCGGATTACGAGAAAATGTTCCGGGTTAGTTATTGAGAGGGCCGGGATATTTCACGACTTTGCCGCCGTTAATGGAAAGGAACCCGTCTCCGCAACGGTAATCCGGCTGCAACGCCACTTTACCGCCGCCTTCCGGCAAATCAATGGCAAAAGTCGGAACCGCCAGCGAGGACAGCCGGGGACGGAATTCTTTGAGGATCTCCAGTCCCTTTTCGATGCCGGTAGCGAAGTGGCGGACACCCCTGACCGGGTCAACGTGGAAAAGATAATGCGGCTTCACCTGTATCCGGATAAGTTTGCGGAAAAGCTTTTCGAGAATGGCGGCATCATCATTGACGCCGCGCAGCAATACCGTCTGATTGAGTACGGGAATGCCGGCTTTAATAAATTTTTTGCAGGCGGCGGCGGATTCCGGAGTAACTTCGGCGGGGTGGTTGAAATGCGTCATCAGCCACAAGCCGTCAAATCCGGAGAGCATACTGACAAGCTCATGGTCAATCCTTGCCGGCCAGGTAACCGGAACCCGGCTGCCGATGCGGATCACGGAAATTGTGCCGGTTGAGTTCAGCATCGTCAAGATTTCATGCAGTCTGGAAGTGCTGAGCATTAGCGGATCGCCGCCGGAAATCAGCGCTTCCTGTATCTGCGGGTTGTTTTTAAGATAGCGGCAGGCGTCTTCCAGCTCCCGGTCGCTGATGTCGGGTAATTCAGCGCCGGTCTTCCAGGTGCGCTTCCTGAAGCAGAAGCGGCATTTGACCGCGCAGCGGCCTGTGGACAGCAGCACAATCCGGTCCGCGAAACGGTGGATGACGCGGGATACCGGCATCTGGGTTTCCTCGGCCAGCGGGTCGAATGACGCGTCGGGATCAAGCAGTTCTCCCGCATCAGGCATGCACTGTTTCCAGAGCGGGTCGTTAAGCGGGTCGCCGCGATCAATCAGGTTCAGATAATAAGGCGTAATCTGAACCGGATAAAGCTGTTCGACCGCGCCGCATTGTTCCGGCAGCGCGGTATTCAGAAGTCGCGCCGCCTCAGCGGCGCTGAATATAAACTCATGCTTCATAGTTTCAGTTTGCCAGTATTGACTGGGATATTAGTATCTTTATTTTAGACTTCTACGTTTTAAACGTTTTTAAAATTGGTTTCATAAAATGCTTGTTTATCAAATAGTTGCGTCAATGAATGGCCTCTAGTTTTTGATCCAGTTCCATTGTTCCATGAATTTCTGGTTCCCATTCTGACTCCTGAATTCTGACTCCTGAATTCCCTGTCTTTTGGGTTGCGGGCAAAGCCCGCCTTAGACTTATGACTTATGGCGGAGCCTGTCATCATTTCACGGTATATATCCAGTTTTTGCCGTTCCAGGTGCGGGAAATAATGCCGCGCGGACAGTTTAGCGAGGACTTGTTGAGCAGTCCGGCGATTTCTATTTCGTCATCCGGCATACCGATTTTGGCCGCGATTTCAGCGGCGGCGCCGGAACAGGCGCCTGCCGTATGCAGCTTTTCAATCACCTTCAGGCGGAGATCAAGAATCTCTTTGGCCGCCAGCTTATACGCCTGAACTCCGGGCTGATGGAAGGCGTTGATATGAATCAGTTCCGCATATACCGCCACGGCGCGTTCGTAGAGCGCGATAATCATGCCCAGGCTGAATTCATCGACCTCGACAATGCTGATCTTCATGACTTGACGGCCTTTGCCGCGCAGCGCGGCGGAGAGCCCTTCCATGAAGCCGTGCAGGTAGTCGCCCATTTTAGTATTGGCGTCAATCGGCAGTTCCATGGCGTCTTTCAGCACTTCAATGAAAGTAACGAAGAAATCATCGCGTCCGTCATTCAACTGCTGGATAAAAGCATGAGCGTCAGTTCCGCCTTTGTTGCCGAAAACATTCAAACCCTGATGGACAATATTGCCGTCAAGGTCTTTCTCCTTGCCGATTGATTCCATAACGAGCTGCTGGAAGTAGCGGGACAGCAGGATCAGCCGGTCGGAATAGGGGACGATAACCATGTTGCGGTTGCCTTTGCCTTGACCGGCAATGTACCACATGGCGGCCATCAGATAAGCGGGGTTGTCCAGGATGCGTTCATTTCTGGTCCAGACATCCATGTGACAAGCGCCGGCGATGAACTTGTTGAAGCTGATTCCGGCGAGCGCGGCAGGCAAATGACCGACAATGCTGGTTTCGCTGGTGCGCCCCCCGATTGATTCGGCCATTTCGAAAATCCGGAGCCACTTATTTGCCCGCGCATATTTGTCGAGTTGACTGTCATTCATCGTGATCGCCGCGGAATGTCCGGCAAAATCAACGCCTTTGGCCTTATAGAAATTCTCCATGGAAATCATGTTGTTTTTAGTTTCCTGGGTTCCGCCTGACTTGGAAATATGGAGAATCAGGGCGGTTGCCGGATCAATCACGTTGATCACGTCGGCAAAACCGGCGCTGTCGGTATTGTCCAGGAAATATAGCTTCAGATTGCCGTTGCGTTTAGCATCGGAAAACTCATTCCAGTAGGGGCCGTTGATGGCAAACTGCATCAGTTGCGGACCAAGGGCCGAACCGCCGATGCCGTTGATCACCACCGAGTCAAATTTCCTGCCGGTGCTGCCTTTGACGGTGCCGGAACGGATTTCCCGCGCAAAGGTTTCGACTTCGGCGTAAATTTTGGATTTGCAGTAGTCCATGCGGTCGGTAAAATGGGTGACTCTGCGGTTTTCGTCCGGGTTTTTGATCGCTCCGGCTTCCAGTCTGACCATTTCCTGATGAGCTTTACCGAACATCCCTTGCAGATGTTCCAACTCAGAATCCGCAAATTTCATGCCTGCGGCGCCTAAGGTAAAACCGCTGACACCATCGGTGAGCGTGTATTGGTGATTGCGGCTGATCCAATCTTTCTTTTCCATAAGATACTGCCTCCATTGAGCTTAATAATAAAAATAGCGGCATTCATTCAGCGCCGCCGCGTAACTATACATTAAAAAGGGAAATATGCCAGACCGGAAACGAGGAATCTGTCTGAACAGCCAGAATTCAGAAGTAAAGTTCTAAAGTTCTAAAGTTCTAAAGTTTTTAGCTCCTTACATTCCCACACTCCGAGACATTGGAGTCCTGTTGAGCACCACGGCTATCAGTTTTCAAAACCCAGAGTACCTCAAGCTTCCAGCTTGAGTAAAATCACAAGCAGGATGCTTGTGGTACTTTTCTTCAATTACTCCGACACTTTGGAGTGTCGCGGAGCACCACGGCTATCAGTTTTCAAAACCCAGAGTACCTCAAGCTTCCAGCTTGAGTAAAATCACAAGCA
>CAIKZE010000069.1 GCA_903831825.1 uncultured Lentisphaeria bacterium
ATCAAGGCGACTAAGGCTGAGTTAAAAAAACTAGCCGTGATCCACAACGATACGCTTGGAAAGTGGAACTACACCATCATGCCAAGAGCAGAGGGAGCCGGGCAGTAGAAAATGTGATTTTGTTTTTGTGTCGATCCTTAGTATACTTGTCGGTATCTGTATCATAAGTATGGCACGAACAAAAACAAACAGCCAAAACTACTAAAAGCAATAGATTCTTCTTCATTTCACTCCCCCCTGAAGTAATCATCTTTATTAAATATTCCTAAATACATAATTCCAATTGAAAAATAACTTGATTCAGAGAGAAAGTCAAGTTGCGCTTCGCGCTTGGCGGCTAATCAAAATAACTTGCATCAGTTTAGCTGTGGCTGAACTGTCAATTATAGTTTTCATGCGTTCACCGCCTTAATAATTTTCTGTTAAAATCGGGTACAAAACTTCAGCTTTGAGGTTTTCTTTGCTTGAATGCCGGGGTTAGTATGTCGCTCCGCTGGAGCATAGGAGCCGTCAAAAAATAACCTTGACATCTTCGCGATTCTCCCGGATGCCTTTGTGTTTGCCGGTTCGTTACATACCTTCAGGTATGCGCCTCTCCGGCAATTCACAAAATCAACTCGGGATATTTCGCAAAACTTGTCAAGTTTATTTATTTACAACTCCTTAGATTTATTTATGGGATTGGGGCTATTAATATTCCGCGCCGCTGGCGTTTTTTGCTTCCGATAAGGACGAAATCCCAAACATCTTCTCCACAAAACACACAAAATACACGAAAAATATATGAAGTGGTTGAAAGTAGCTCAAGACCTGGTCGCCTGTGATGCCGCCTACGGCAGGTAAACTTCCAGCTTGAGAAGAAGCCGCAAGCAAGATGCTTGCGATACTCTGGACATATCGTGTCGATATGCCGCGCCGCCGGCGCTTTTGCTTCCGATAAGAACGAAATCCAAAACATCTTCTCCACAAAACACACAAAATACACGAAAAAATATAAAGCAGTTGAAAGTACCTCAAGCTTCCAGCTTGAGAAGAAGCCGCAAGCAGGATGCTTGCGATACTCTGACATATCGTGCCGATATGTTATTCCGCCGGAGCTTGATTATAATGAACTTTCTTCATTACCTTCATGCTCTTCATGGTGAAGCGTATTCCGCAGTTAAAACGTAAAGCCGGTCAGGCGACCGGCGCTCCCGGGGTACAGCTTGAATATTCAGGAAAATCTTTACATTTTTTTAATGGAGTTTTAACTTTTTTCCTTTTGCATTGATAGATGATTTAAACTATATTTTGCAGTTGTAAAATTCAGAAAGGACCGGTCAATGAATCTGGACATTCAGTGGTTTATATCAGGGTTGGTCGAAAACAATATTTTGACTGTCGAACAATGTCAGGAAATAATCTCCAGGATAGGCGAGGGTTGCGAGCTTTCGGCATTTGCGCAGGAAATCTTGAACACCATGGCGCAGGGAATGGAAGAAGAAGACGCCATGCAGTTGCTGGAAAAACTTCAGGCGCTGATGGAAATGTCCGCCGAACGGGCGGCGGCCGGCGATATCCCCCAGATGTTCGCTCCGCCTGAAGAAGAAGAAGAGGAAGAGATGGCGGGCGCGGACTGGGACAATCTGCCGAAACTGGACAATGTTGCCAATATGTCCGATCAGGAAATCGCGCCGCTGATGATTGGCTTGCTTAAAAGCTTGCGTGCCCTGGGCGCCAGCGACCTGCATATCTCCGCCGGGGCCGTTCCGTTTATCCGCTGCAACCTGCATATCGTCAAAATCAGCGAACGCATTATTCCGCCCGACGATGCAATGCGGCTTAACCATGTGCTGCTGACCCAGGTGCAGAAAGATGCTTTCGATCAGGAAATGGACTTGAACTTTGCGCTGGAAATTGAACATGACCGTTTTCGCGTCAGCTTAATGATGCATAAAGACGGCGCATCCGGCACCTACCGGCTGGTCCCCAATAAGCTCAGGACTTTGAGCGACCTGGGTTTTCTGCCTCAGGATGTGGCAACGGTTGAACGCCTGCTGGACTATCACAACGGGCTGATCCTCGTTACCGGTCCGTTGGGCAGCGGTAAAACCACCACTCTGGCAACCATGATAAATACCATTAATAAAAAGCGTCACGACCATGTGATCACGGTTGAAGACCCGATTGAAATATTGATTCCGTCACAGAACTGCAACATCACGCAGCGCGAAGTCGGCAAGCATACCAACAACTACCGTTCCGCGCTGAAAGGCGCATTGCGTGAAGACCCGGATATCATCGTCATCGGGGAACTCCATGACCTGGATACTATCGAAAACGCCATCACCGCATCCGAAACCGGGCATCTGGTTATCGGCACGCTGCATACCTGCGATGCGGCGAACACCCTGAACCGCCTGCTTGACGTGTTCCCGACGACGCAGCAGCCGCAAATCCGCGCGATGACCTCGGTCAGCTTGCGCGGCATCATCTGCCAGAGACTGATTCCGGCGGCGGCCGGCGGCTTGACCGTGGCGTATGAAATGCTGATCAATACCATGGCGGTAGGCAATATCATTTCCGAAGGTAAAACTCACCAGTTGAAAGCGGTCATGCAGACCGGCACCACGCAGGGGATGACTACTTTCGACGGCAATGTCTTTAACAAGTTCAATGCCGGGCAAATAACCGCGGAAGTGGCGGAATACAATATCCGCGACAAAGTGATCCTCAAGCAGTTTAAAGATGCAATCGCCGTTGGCGAAGCCAAAAAATATGCCGCGGAACAAGCCGCCGCGAAAAAGAAGTAAGGAGGAAATACAGCTATGCCAATGATAGACGAATATCTCAGGGCGATGTTGGAAAAAAAAGGTTCCGACCTTCATATTTCCATCAATCACCCGGCCAAAATACGCGTTCACGGCGACTTGGAGCCGCTGACGAATTATCTGATAGATGCAGACCTTATGGAGAAAATACTCCATGAGATCTGCCCCGAATTCCGCTGGCAGAAGTTTCTTAAGGACCATGACCTGGACTTTGCCCATGAAATTGCCGGACTGGCGCGTTTTCGTACCAATTACCTGTACAATTACAACGGCATGGCTGCGGTATTCCGGCAAATCCCGTCAAAGATTCTGACGCTGGAACAGCTCAAGCTGCCGGCCGTGCTGATGGATATCTGCAACCTGCGCAGCGGCCTGGTGCTGGTCACCGGTCCTACCGGGAGCGGTAAATCCACCACGCTTGCCGCGATGGTTGACTATATCAACACTAATCACACCAAACATATCATCACGATTGAAGACCCGATTGAATTCGTTCATCATAACACTAACTGCGTTTTGGTGCATCGTGAAATCGGCATCCACAGCAGTTCATTCGGCAAGGCGCTCCGGGGCGCGATGAAATCCGACCCTGACATTGTGCTGATCGGTGAAATGCGCGACTTGGAAACCATCCGCCTGGCGCTTACCTGCGCCTCGTCCGGCATGCTGGTTTTCGGCACTCTCCACACCAACAATGCGCCTAAAACCATTGACCGTGTCATTGACGCGTTTCCGGCGGATGAACAGTCTCAGATCCGCACCATGCTGGCGGAATGTTTGCAGGCCGTCGTCTCCCAGTTGCTCTGCCGTACCGCCGACGGCAAAGGCCGCGTGGCCTGCCACGAAGTGCTGCTCTGGACGGAAGGTCTCCCCAATACCATCCGGGAAGGCAAGATTTCCAATATCCGGACGATCATCGAAAGTAACAAAGGGATAGGCATGTGTTCCATGGATGGCAACTTGAAGAATATGATGGAACGCGGCGTCATCACCGGTATTGAAGCCTACATGAAAGCCAGCGATAAAAAGAACTTTGTGCAGTTCCTTGAAGAAGTGCCGGTTGCTTAGCCGCAAGGCGTTTCAACCTTTGTCTCTTCGTCTGAATTCGCGGGTCGTTTTCTGTATAAATAACCGTATCCGTTTTTAGCGGTCAAATAATTTGAATGTCCAATATCCAACAAGGAATATCCAATATCCAAGGTAATTGCAAAAGGAGTGAGGAGTGAGGAGTGAGGAGTGAGGAGTGAGGAGTGAGGAGTGAGGAGTGAGGAGTGAGGAGTGAGGAGTGAGGAGTGAGGAGAGAGGAGTGAGGACTGAGGAGTGAGGAGTGAGGAGTGAGGAGTGAGGA
>CAIKZE010000070.1 GCA_903831825.1 uncultured Lentisphaeria bacterium
CAAGGCGACTAAGGCTGAGTTAAAAAAACTAGCCGTGATCCACAACGATACGCTTGGAAAGTGGAACTACACCATCATGCCAAGAGCAGAGGGAGCCGGGCAGTAGAAAATGTGATTTTGTTTTTGTGTCGATCCTAAGGTGATCGCGCTTCATCGTCCAGGGCCGCTGAATGCCTTCGGCTAGATGGAAGACGGCTTTCTTGCCGAACTGCTTATTGATCCTGTCAACGGCCTCATACAGCTTGTCGCGCTTGGATGATTCGGCATAGCTGAAGATATCCGGCTGAACACTTGATGCGCTTTCCAGCCCGAAGAAGATCACCCCGGCCTTCTTGTACCGCCGGCCTTCAATGAAGATGCCGGGCAGGACGGCGGCTATTCTATTCAGCATCGTACTGGTGTCGCCAGTCGGGAAGTCGAAGACGACTGTGGTGCCGGTTATCCCGCCTTCCCATGCCACGCTGCCGTATTCAGGATAATACTGGAAGTAGACATTGGCCCCGGCGGCTTTCTGGTTCTCCTTACGCAGTTTAGTCGCGGCGGTGGATGTATAGACCGCGACGGCCTCCGACAGATCGCGCAGGTCTATGACCGGATGCCCGAAGGAGCGCGAACAACTGATACTCTGGCTCGGCTCTTCGATATTATCCATCTCCAGTGCCGGAGTGCCGTTCAGTTCTATTGCGGTCCTTGCGACGCAGACGCTGAACTGTTTTCGGAGGAAAGCATCATCCTGTAACCGGAGCTGTTCAGCGGTGCGGATGCCGAGGCGGTTCAGCTTCTCGGACAGGCGGCGGCCAATGCCCCATACTTCCACCACCGGCAGTTCTGATAAGATGGCGGACGGGTTATCCGGCATGACAAATACGCCCTCCGGAGATTTCTTCCCGATATGGTTGGCGATCTTCGCCAGCGTCCGGGTTGGAGCGATGCCGACCCCGACCGGGATGCCGACCCACTTCAATATTTTCTTCCGTATCTGCTGGCCGTAGGCGAAGTAATCGGAACCTTCCGGCAGTGATAATACTAGGAACGCTTCATCAATGGAATACGGCTCGACATCGGGGGAGAAGTCGCCAAGGACGGTCATCACCCGCTTCGACAGATCGCCATAAAGTTCATAGTTGCTGGACCGGATCACTATTCCAGGCGGGCGGGTTTGGCCCAGTTTCAACTCGTAAATGCCGCTTGACATAGGCATCCACAGTCTTCCGGTTTATGCCAAGCTCCAAGGCTATATGACGATTAGACCAGCCTTGACGATTCAACGTAATTTGCCATTGTTTGCATCCTTTATTAGGTTTTGCTTACGATGACAAAATATACTCTTTGAATGGTCCATTTTAACAGCCCCGTGACACTCTTCAGTCAGTCTGCCTTTCTGGCACTTTCCGCCATGACTTATGCCAGGATTCAATCTGACCTGACAAGCTTTGTAACCACTTGGACAGAATGTCATTCAGGAACAACAATCGTTATAAAGCAAAAAAACAAAACATAGGCTGTCAAGGGCAAGTTATGCCTTTTTTAGTATTATAAGATTGGCTATAATCGCATTAACGAATTGCAATCTTGGGTCGAATTTGGTAAATTATAGTATGTAGTCAGAAAATGTGCGTTCTCAATAATTAAACAATGAGGTATTCATACTGCCCCAATCACAAGTCTGCATTCTGAGAATTGTCCCCAGCTTTCAATTGTAAAAGAAGAAGATTTCTGGAACAAAGAAAAGAGTTGAAACAATGTTAATTTCAGGAGGGATTTTATCGTGAAAGTATTATGTGTTGGTGATGTCAATATTTCCAATGAAATTTTTAAAAAGGTTTTGAACGCCGGAATTGAGGTTGAATGGGGAACGGCTGAAACAGTAGAAGAAGTAAAAAGTGTAGGAAAGTTTTACCGTTTTATTGTCGTGACTGATGGCATAAAATACAGCTCCAAAAAGTGCATTAGTGTAGAAAATCTAATCCAGACAATCAAGGGGTAATTATGCTTTTAAATTTTCATTCTCTCTCTCTCAAAGAAGTTATTAAATGGCGGGCTTGGATTACATTCCTTGCCTGCGAATGTCCGGCAAAAGATGTCGAGTACATCCCGGAGGTTTCAGTATATCCAACCCTGCTACATAGTTTTCAACACAATTTTATGACAGAATCTGTTTACAATGACAAGTTGCTACAGGAGTGGCATGACGACCATGTCTGGGCTTATGCCGTTATTCTTGAGGGAGGAACGATAAAGTCCGGACGTAAAATAGCACTGTGCGTCCACAGGCTAAACGAAGACGTCAGAACCGTACCGATTGAGTTCAATTTCCTGCATGAAATCGGGCACTTCAATATTATGAGAAGGCGATTACCTCAGGAGTTTTATCTCCCGCAGGATGAGGATGAAGCCAATAGATATGCTTTACTTCAACTCGTAAAAATATTGAAGAAATACCCTAAATTCAAAACTCATTCTCAGATTAAGAAGTCAATCGAAATGGAAGCAACCTTCCGAAGATATATCGCAAGACACAAGACCAAGAGTGCAGAAGCTATTACGAAGATAATGATGGAGGCATTGGGATGGAAAACGAAAACCTTAGACCAAAGGGGTTAAAAACTTCTTCGGTCAGAAAAACATTGTAGAGAGAACCATCACGGCACTCAAGGCGGCTAAAATCAAAGGCGATGCGATAGCGCAGTATAATCTCGGAGTTTGTTATTATAACGGTAACGGAGTGGCGAAAGACCAAGCTGAAGCAGTTAAATGGTGGCGGAAAGACGCTGAACAGGGGCACGAGGAAGCGAAGTATGAGCTCAAAAGGCTAGGAAAGTAACCTTGATTATTTGTTGGAGACTGTCAATATGTTAAAGCCTACCGTTAATCGCAAAAACAGGAGAATTATGATTACTTTTGAAATGGCAAAGCAGTTAATAGAGGCAAAAATAAAGTTTGAATTTTCTCCTGATGTTTATACCATAGGGGGCTATCGTGTCAAAGACTGTCGAATATGCCTTGGCAAATCTTTCCCAGCCCCCAATTTTGCCGAACTCTGGAATCGTTTGCCAAAAGAAGTAAAGATGAAAAGAAAACGCTATTGCCTTAATCTGGCAAAGCACAGCGAAGGGGAAAATATAATTTCCTATTCCGGTTCCAACGGTCAAGCACTATTCTCCATTATTGGCAATAATTGCCTCGAAGACATCGTCGCTCAGGCTTTAATTAAAATCGAAATAGAAGATTTTAGTGATGGGTATGCGCAAACCCAAAATACGATTAAACAGATAGAATAATCCGGAGCCATAAAACTTGGAGTAATCATGAGATTTAAAGAAATACTTGAAATGGTTTGCCGAATGTTAAAAGTTACGAAGAAGTTAAAGAAATGCAGGATTTGTCACAGACATTTTCTGCCGGATATGGTAACTTCGGTTGACGGCAAAACAATCTGCTACAGTTGCGCCAAGAAGAAGGCAAATAAAGACTCCAACAATAAAAATTACAGATTAAAGAACCACATTATTGCTTACTGCGGCTTGTCATTCAGCGCCGGAGTAATCCTGACCGCCTGTATTTATTGGGTGATAAAATGAGTGTAGATTATTATGTTGATGGCTTTAAGCCAGCGAGTGAGAAATGGGAGAAGATGAGAAAGGTGTGGGAAACCTGCAAAGAAGCCAACATTAAGGTTCCCAGAGAGGTTTTGTGATTTCTTCGATGGAGAATGTCCAGACTAGGCGGGTGTGGTTGAAATGCCTTTTTTATTTCCCCAATCACAAGTCTGCGTGTCACGGGGCGGGTAAAATAGGCCAGGTGTGGGCACTAATTCTTTTTTGATAGTATAAAAGCATCTTTACACAAGGCAAAATCTATGTTTTCCGGTTGCCTGTATCAGGCAACCGGCCAGTATTTTGCGCACTTGGCGTCAAACGGCCGTTTCCCGGCTATTTTAAATGCTCAAAATACGGCCATTCCTAGTGCACGTTCACATCTATAACAGGCATATTTTCAAATTTCAGCAGAAATCAGTTGACTTTAGGTAGACTATTTTCATTATTAAGAGAAAATTCAAGTTGCGCCTTCTTCTTTTCGCTCTCATTTTCTGCTGCCAAAACATTACTGTTGTTCTCGGTTCGAGTTTTAGTGGAAGACGTCTCCGTAATTGCCGGTTCCTTATTTGTTACTGTACAAACATCCTCATTCCCCGTCGTTGCATCCTCCGGAACGGATGGGGATTTTAGCGTGTCCGTAGTCGGTTTTATTCCTTTTTCTACAAGCGGCTCTATTTCCTCAGGTTCAAGTTTGACTTCTGTGGATGTCTTGGGTTTCCCATCATCATCTTTTTTTTTTCTCTTAGTGTCATCTCCCTGCAGGTTATCTTTTTCTTTAGATTTACCGTTTCCAGTAGAATCAGTATCAGCGCGGTGGCTGCTGACAGGCGTAATTTTTACCACCTTCATCGTCTCCTCTTTTCCTGCTTTCCGTTCCTTGTTTTCCTCTATTGCCAAACTTGAAGGTATTGCCTTAGATTTGTCTGGATTATCTGTTGAACTCTCATTTTCGCCGTCAGGGATTTTACCCTTCTCGTTTGTAGCGGGCTCATCTTTCTTTAATACTTCTAAATCAGTTTTTCTATTTCTGGTTTCCGCAGGCTTATAGGGTTGAAGGATAACTGGCTCGTAATCGGGTTTAGGCGTTTTGAGAATTGCACAGTTTGCAGAATTATATTTCAAAGTTATGAACTCGCTCAATCCCCAATAGAAACCGAAAAGCCACAAGGCCTGAATAATTTCCTCAGGCTCCAACATTGAATTAAGATCTTTTTTTACCTGATTGTATATAATGTTAATGTTAGGTCTCTTGGCCTTTTGTGATGGCAACGACCATTCCAGGAAAAGAACTATCGCCCGCATAGATACAGGAGCATCAATCTTATCTTTAACATTTTTACTCCATTCAAGAAAACGCGGGTCTCGCAGAAGATCAAGGAATGCATTGTCCTGTTTAAAGGATCCTAATAAATCTCTGTATGGTGCGCGCATATCTTCAGGAAGATACAAGTTTTCATTAAGAATAATACCCAAACCAATGCAAGGCTTATTTAGAAGTTTTGGAGTGAGCCTGTTATGGTTATAGTCAAACAAAAGAGAATGAACAACAAGACTTTTCTCCGTTGAATCAGGCTTATAGCCTGTGACTTTCAATTGCACCCAACGGGATGCATGCTCAATTAACGGTTTAAAATCTAAATTCCCAGGCAAACTCGCATCTGAGACTATGGCATGTATAAGGGACTCTGCGCCTTCTATTCCCTCCTTTTTCAATATTTCACATTTAATCTCTTGTATTATCTTTTCCGAAAACAAAGGGTCGCTGAATTTTATGTTAGGATATCTGGACTCAAGGATGACATTTGAAGTGAAAGGATATACGCATTCCACTTGATTTATGGAAAACGACGGGAAGTTCCCGTCAAAACAAGACCTTGATTCATTATCTATCTTTAGCAATAAGAATAGAATAGACACTGCATCATCTGGGATATGGCTGCAGATGGCCTGGATTATTTGTTTCTTTCTTATTTTGTCCAACTCAGGTCGCGCTGGAACTTCCGATGATAGTGGTACTTCAATGAGCCGGTTCATGGGAGCTTTGATTTCTCCATACACAAGCAGGGTTGAAAACTCCGTTTCATTTATTGGGACAATGTAATAATTCATTATTTCTCTCCTAAAAAAGATCTGCTTGGTTTTCTTGTTTAGCTCTATCGACGTTGAGAGCCTTAGCGCATTCAATCCTGTTTAAATTCTCTTGAGGCATTTGGGAAATATACTTATGAAGGTTTTCATGATATGAGAAAAACAAATTGCTTCTTGAACGGGTGCAGGCGACAAAAAACAATCGCCTATCTAGAGCTTCATCTGTATTAAAAGCTCTCCTAGATGCATTCATTTCCGGCAGAAATACTGTTTCGAAATCCAATCCCTTTACACTGTGGTATGTCATAATGTAAACAATTTCCTGATTATCTGAATCCGTAAGAGCTCCAATGTCATTTCCAAGATAACGATAAGGAAGGCCTTTCACTCTCATTATGTTGTTGACAGCGTCATAAAACTCGTCTCTATTTTTATTTTTATAATCATCCTTTTTATGTTTCTTGATTTCCGGAATTTGAAGTCTTTGCATTGTCCCGATGTGGCGTATGAATTTTTGGATGGTCTTATGTGTTTGCAGCAGGATCGCAGCGGGATCGCCAGCAGCACTATATCTTCTGGCTGTGCTGCAGACCCAATTGACCTCATTTTCGTATGTAGTTGCCTTTGCCAAAGTGATATCAATATTTGCACCCTTATGAATCGCCGCATTTTCTATATGGCTATTGGGCAGAATTGTTTGTACGATACGCCTTAATTTATCAGTAAGGCGGTAAATAATATTCAATTCATGTATTTCCGGATGCACCACCTCGTTGATTTGCTCTGCAGACGCCCCTTTTTCATATATGGACTGATCCGTATCTCCGCCGAGAATCAGTCTGGAAGAATATTTCTTTATATCCATTAAATCACTTTGCGGAACATCCTGAACCTCGTCTACAATAACCAAATCATATCTTTTTTTCTCTTTGAGGAATTGGAAGTATGTCATTACCGGAATATTGGATCCGATTTCTAGACCTGTCTGGACCAGGTCTTTCAGTGCATGAGTGTAGACAACGCAGCAGATAGTTTTTCCGGGGTTAAGTTTTTTTTGCTCCATAATAAAATGGATAAGAAGAACAGTTTTCCCGGAACCAGCAAACCCCTTGATCCAAGCGGATTTGTCTTGCGCAGAAAGTCTGTTCAACACAGTTCTCTGAATTGTACCCAGTCTTTCAAAAGTTACCATCCAATTCATTTTTGCCCCCTAGTTTTTTATTTTTAATACTTTATTCCCATTACTCACGAGATTTTCGTCCAAAAACGCATTATCATCGTCGATATTTCCCATCCTTTCGACCATATCGTTCCTTTCCAGGATAAGAGAAACTCGATGCAATCTTTTTTGGTCGTTTTTGCTCAAATTCCCTTCATCTAGGCAACCACTCATAATATCAAATGCTTTTTCAATCATTTCCATAGCCCTGCTCTTGTCGCTATTCAACAGGTATCTGCCATATGTTTCCAAAGTGTAAAATGCTTCAGAATTCATTTCCAGAGATTCTTCCATCAGTTCCACATAACGTGCATCATTGTATCCAGAGAAGGAAAGTGCCAGATTGAAGGCGCTTGCAGAACAGGGATTCTTCTTATATGCTTTTTCTTCCCAGGCCTTGGCTAAATCAATTTTACCGGCATTCGCGTAGTTGTATGAAATGGCAATGGAGTAATCATTACTTTTATCTATTCTGTCAAGGGAAATAAATGCTTCCGCCGCCTGCTGATAGCGGCCCGCCTCTGAGCATGCCTCCGCATATTCGCTTAATGCGTTGTGGTCAGGGATGCCGTTGGTCATGGACTCATACAGTTTCTTGCGGGCTTTTTCCATCATTTTCTCCGCTTTCGACAATGGCTTATTGCTGAGCGGATTAAGCACTGCTGTCTGAATTATTTCGTCCTTGCCAGATACGGCTGCAGTAATTTCAAGAAATTTGTTTTCATTGAATTTACCCTTAACGATAATTTCATCTTTTTTCTTAAACCCTTTTTCTGATTCAAGTTTTATTACGCCGAGAAGTTTTTCCTCCAAACTAACGCATATTGGGATTTCAATTATTTTCTGCCCATCCCGCTGCGGTTTGAAATCAGCAATTATGACTTCTACAGACGGTATTTCTGTTCCTGCCGGGAAAAGAGTTATATTACCCTCTTTAGCGACAATTATGACATCCTCACTACTAATCGGATGAATTAAGTTAAGACCCAAGCCATTCACCATAAGTGAATTCATCGCGACTCCGTGTGATACTGGAGTTCTCATGTCGGTGGGGCATTCTTTCTCTACGCCGTGGCCAAAATATTTTTTCACCGCATCCTGGACGTAGGGATTCTGTGAACTGCCTCCTATGAAAAGGACTATATTGAGATTGTTTTTGTCAATAGCCGCTTTTTGCATGGCATTGCTGATCGGAAGGAAAATACTGGTTGTGTTTTCCCAGCCTGCTTTATGTTCATTCAAATTTGGGGTAATGAAAGGCTCCATAACTTCATAAAACTGTTTGTGAGTTATGCTGGGATTGTTCAATACCAGTTCCTTGTTCCTGAAGTTTATAGGAGATATCTTGACGCCTGATATTTTACTTTCATCTTTTTTGAATTGCTCATAGGATTTTGCTCCGCTATTGGCAAGTTGTTTACAGCAATTCACTTTGAGCTTTTCCGCACAGGGCATTAATTTGGGAATAATAACTTTATCCAACTCGGCAGAGCTTATATCATCAGGAGAAATTCCTGATTCCTCTATTAATTGTGCCAGAAGAACCTGAGTCGCTATCTGCCGATCAATATTGTCCCCGCCTAAAGAAAAGAACTGGGAGATTCCACGATTTTTGGAGCTCCATAAACCATTATTCAATTTCACTTCAAGTATGGATATGTCGCATGTACCGGCGCCGAAATCAAATACAAGAATCTTTTTCCCTTCGTTCTGCAGGCTGTCTATCAACCAGTCACCTTCATGTAGCTTGGTCATTATAAAATCTATGAAAGCGGCATTGGGTTCGTCAATAATCTTATAATGATCAACCGCAAATCCAGCTTTCTTAAGCGCTTCGCATAAATCCCGTCTCTGGTTTGACTCGAAGCCTGCGGGAGCGCTGACAGAATAAACGATATTGCTTGGCAGGTTTTCCGATTTCACATATGCCTCAACTTCTGTTCGCAGGTAGCGGAATAACACGGCGGCGGCATCACATGGGGTTTCGATGTAGTAATCACCTGAACGGTCTCTCAGCTCTGAACGATAATACTGCGGACCTAAATCCGTTCCAAGCAGCATTTTAAATGAAAACCAAATGTTTTTCTCGTATTCATATTTGGTTTTCAGATTTACCGCACCTGTACCTATCAGAAGTTTTTTGCCAGTCCAGGCTATGCATGAAGGAAGAAGGTGGTTCTTGTCTTCTCTGCCAAGATCATCATACTGCCTTATCGGAATCGGATTTACAACTAAAATATCCTTTTCCTTGTCGTGCTTAACATAACTCGCCACAGTAGTGGATGTGCCGAAATCAATGCCTACAAACGTTCTCTCACGAAGAAGCTCTGACAGTTCTTTGTTTGCCGATATTCCCTTCTTGAAAATGTTTAGCGCCATCCCTTCTTTCATGACGTGCTCCTTTCCTGTTATGTGGTTCAGTTTGTCATCTTTGCCAATTCCATATTGGTTCGCAATATTTCTGACAGCTTTTTCCATTTCCTCCCGCATCAGATTCAAGTTTTTCTCATCAGCGTTGAGTAATACAAGAAATCTGTACATGGTATCGATTATGCGATGCTGGTCAGCCATGGAAGTTTTTTCAGTGGCACCTTGATGGCATAAATCATTTCTTATGGTTTTAAGTTCGTCAATGAGATGCTTTTTCTCGAAATCGACATTCATATTAAATTCTATGGTACCCCAATGCTTTTTCAACACCTTAAGAAGTGCGGCAATATCCAGTTTTTCTAAATCGCCCGAATCAAAATCACTGATTCCCCGGAGATCCCTGGGAGAAAGAGAACTAATAACATAGTTCTTCCACCATTGGGGATCTTTGCATTTCTGTTGAAAACGCTTGAGGAACTTCACTGTTTCCAGTGCAACCATGCTCAGCAGTTGCGTCAAATCCATGATTTTCAATTGCTCCAATTATGTATACTAAAACTCTACCTTGCTTTCAGCATTTATTCTAGTGAAAAATAACATCATTCATAAATACAGAAGATTTTTAACCATTAAAGTTTTGCAACCTCCGGCTAGCGCATCCATGATCCAGGATTGATGGCTTTGACAGAGGTTTGGCGGGCCACTATTCCAGGCGGGCGGGTTTGGCCCAGTTTCAACTAATTTAGGGGCTTCCCGGTATCGTCGATCTCCTTGCCTGCTTATCATATTTTTATGTAAGTTACTTCGAATGCTTTGCAGGGCCTGGACTGCTGGAGCCGGTTGGAAAAAGAGAATGTGTCATTCATTTCATATGGCTGGAATATATCCAGCCCGCGATCCAGAAGAATCTTCCAGCCGTTATCGGTCTCTATGTGCCTGGCGTGGATTGCTCCGGCTTCCGCGAACTCCCAGGTGAAATCTATATCCACAAGCGAACAAGACTCCTTGATCTTTTCAAGGCTTTCCTGCTGCTGGTCTGACTTGTAATCATGTTCGATGGTAATCAGGTGAACAGACATTTCATCAGCAGCAGATTTATTCTTCAAAATTGTTTCCATCAGCTCCATAAGGTTCCGTATCTGAAAGAAAATACGGATATAGGGATCGGTGATAGTTATCTTCGTCGCGCCTTTCAGATAAGGGCCGAACAGTGAGTCATACGAAATGCCGCGCTGGTTTTCCTGATATACCAGATGCTGTTCCTTCGGGATTTCAGACCCGGGTGATTTCTGAGGAGTGCCGTTCTTTGCCGCCTGCTCCTGCGGAACGTTACCGGAACCATCCGCCGCTTCAGCTTCATCGATTATTGAGCGGCAGTAATATCTGGGATATTCAGTTTCTTCAAGGGTTTTGCATTCATAAGATTTTCCGGCTTTGTCGGTGAAGGCAAAATGAACATCCGGATAGGTTGTATCAAGCCGCATGAGCTGATCTTTAACCCGCTTACGCCCTTCAATTGAGAACTTGAGGATTTCCTCGATCTCCTGGGGTGACGCCTCACCGTGCGGGAAGATTATCTTCATCAATCCGGAAAACGTTTTATTTATACCGTCGCGGTCTCTGGTGGAAATGTCGCTTGCAAGCGAGAAATGCTCTTTGTACCTGTCAGAGAAATCATGGTTGCGGAAGGTCTTCAGTATTTCTGCCAGGTAATCAACAACGAATCCATAGCCGTCCGAGAACATTTCCCCGCGAATGATATCCAGTTCCCAGCCCGGAATATAAAAATGCAGCCTGTCCAGGAATGCGGAATCATAATACTGTTCCGGAAGTTCATCAAACAGATTGGAATGCTTGAGCATATACGGCAAAGCATGCCGGGTATTGCCCACAAAGACCATGGAGGCTTCCGCCCCGATAGTTTCAACCCCGCGTGAGAATGTTTTATTGGCCATATAGTTTTTCATAATATCGACCAGCGCCTTGTCCGCCTTCTTCTTTTTGCCGGCAAACTCATCGAACGCAACAGTGTCCCAATAACCTACCAGCCCCAGCTTGCCGTTGGAATTATTAACAAAGAGCTTCGCCACTGATACTTCGCCGCCGGATATCAATATGCCGTGAGGCGAGAACTCGGAGTAGATATGCGATTTCCCGGTACCCTTCGGGCCCAGCTCAATCAGGTTGTAATTGCGTTCGCAATACGGAATCAGCCGCACTAACTGCAAAAGCTTGCTGCGCTTCCCGAACAACTGCGGATTAAAGCCGATGCTTTGAATCAGAATATCAATCCATTCATCCGAAGTAAATTCTTTTCTGGAATTGAGATAGCCGTCAAGGTCAAAATGCGAAAGCTGGATCGGCTTGATAGTCGATAAGAGCCACGGAGAACGGCTTTTGTCTTCAGTAAACTCATACTCCATATCTGCAATGCACCAGACTCCGCTAACCAGCAGCTTGGGATGCTTTTTGATTGTATTGGTATCGACCAGGACGTTTTTTATTCCCAGGTTGGCAAACGCGGCTTCGTATAAATCCGTTTTATCATTCAGCGCCACGCTGATTTTGTCAATGACTTTATGCCTGCCTTTCTCTCTGATCGTGGATTTCGTCAAGCCTGACTCGTTGCGGTGGACATAATGTTTCTCAAGAATCTCTTTTACCGTGGTGATGCCTGATTGAATGCTGGCTTCGTCGCTGGTCGCGCAATACTGGCCCAGGAGATATTCAAGCACATAGGTCGGCACGATGGCATTGCCTTTCACCGACTTGACCAGATCTTTTCTTACAACAACGCCCGGAAACACTTCATTAAGCTTCTTATCAAGTTCATTCATAGGTCACCTGTCCTTGTTAAAAATCGAAATCACTGGTAAATGAACGGCGCATCATATATCGAACTGACTTGTATTCCTTGAAATGGGTCGTGCCTGCGACTTTTTCGGTGAGCTTCAGTAAAACCTCCTGTCCGTTGACCGCATCAGCCTTGCGGGTCAGCACAAACCGCACCTGGAGTTCACGCGTTCTGGGATTTTCCGACGTCAAGTCGAAAGTAAGGTTATGGGAGTCGGAAATCAGTTCCCCGGCCAGAGTATAAATTCCAGCCTGCAAGATCCGCGGCTGCAGCTTATCCGTAACCGGCTTGGCCTGATAGAAGGCCGCCGCCAGCTGGCCGGAGGTGATGACCGAACTCGAACCGGTCAAAATATCCACATCGACTACGGACGTGTCGCTCTGCCTTTTTTTATTGATGATGAGGACCGGAATTACCACTTCCTGCAACGATGCCCCGCCGTGAACGTAACGGCTCCCGGAACCTTTCAGGCGCAGCCGGTTGATTGATTTGGGTATCTGCACTTCGACATCACCGGACAGACCGAGCTGTTCCGGCGTGAATTTGCGCAGGCTTGCCGATTCGGCCAGCCCTTTGCCCAGGACGAAGCGCCGGTCGCGGAACAGAATCTGCCCGCCCGTGGCATCCCCGCTGGAAAAATCGCTTTCATCCAGAACCCGGTTCTGGTAGATGAATCCATGGTCGGCGGTGACAAGCATATTACTCGCGTTGGCGTTGGAAATCTTGCGGATGATTTTGAGCAATTCCTCAATGGCATCCTGCGCCGCTTCAAAGACGGACTCTTCGCTGTCCCGCTTGTCTCCGATGGAATCAATCCGGTTGTGATAGATGTAAACAACATCATTATCGCGGAACAATGTCCGGTAACCGTCGTCGCCCTCTCTGGGCATGGCTAGAAAATCATTGGCGGACATGGCGCGCGCCTGTTTGCCCGGCAGCCCGGCCTGAAGAATCTTTTCCCGGTTGACCATGCCTTGAGAACTTTGCCCGTCAACCATGACTGTGCCGGTATCGTTATCGGCCAGCGCCAGCTGCCGGTTTGGCAGCAGCGCCGCCATGCCCAGTTGGGTATAGCTGGGCAGCATGGATAAAACCGGCTCCAGAGTCGCGTCGTACCGGTCTTCCTGCCGGATCAGCTTCAACAGTTCGTCGCCGATCTCATAGCGCAGCGCATCGGAAATAATGACATAGACCTTGTTGTCCTTGTCCGGGAACGGCTTCACCCATTTCTCGAAAAATTCATTTTGGCTGGGAACGGGGGCGGCTTCCCAGCGGGCCGCCGTATCGACAATGGCCTGCCAGCGGTTATTGACCTTCAGCAGATAGTTATTGACGTACAGGTTTTCAATCTGCCCGGCTATATCGCCCATCATCGAAGTCTGTCCGGATTTACGGACATGGTAGATGAACTTGCGGTATAACTGGTCAAGCCGGAACCACGACTGACGGTAGCATTGCACACCGTCGGACAGCGAGGTCATCTCCAGCGTCGCTTCATCCAGCTTGCGGATAAACTCGGCGGCGACAGCAATCGCTTCATAGAGGCTGGCATATTCACCATACCAGTGGCTTTGCCGCCGCTGCCGCACCCAGAGCGTGACATTATCGCTGGAGACCGTCTTCGCGGTCACGCAGCGGACCAGCTCGCAGATGATTTTCTGGTCGATAAGGCGGAAGTAATCCAGCTCCAGCAGGTCCCGGAAATCCCGTTTGTCCAAGTCCTGTTCAATCCCGAGGTCCGCGGCGCATTCTTCCGAAAGCGATTCGAAACAGGACTTAAACTTGATGCTGTCTTTCCAGCGTTTCAGGAACACCAGCGCATCGCCGTTCATTTTTATCTGGCCGCCGGTTCCCATGGCATAGCACGACTTGAACAGTTCGAGAATGAAATCCTTGATGCCTGGAGCGTCGGACTGGTAGCCGTAACACCGGGTCATCTGTTCCCAGAGAAACTGATCAAGCCTGGACTGGACAATAATCTTTATCTTTTCATCTTTATGGTCGGCCAGTTCCGCCAGCAGGCTTTCAACCACGGCATCCAGCCGGGGATCGGAACCGGCGCAGACGGCCAGCATCTTCAACTTGATCGCGCCGGTAGTGTCGCGTGGCTTAAGGATCGACACAAAAACAAAATCACATTTTCTACTGCCCGGCTCCCTCTGCTCTTGGCATGATGGTGTAGTTCCACTTTCCAAGCGTATCGTTGTGGATCACGGCTAGTTTTTTTAACTCAGCCTTAGTCGCCTTGA